>CADBTF010000090.1 GCA_902797485.1 uncultured Ruminococcus sp.
AAGTCTCCCGCTGATTATATCAGCGCCTTCCTTTCAAATGGTGAACTTTTTTGAAATCTTTGTATCATATCATTGACAAACCGACATAATTTTACTTATAAAAAAGCTCTGCCGGACTGAGCGGCAGAGCAAACCACTGCTTTAGTGGTGGTTATGATTTAATTCCTTATCAGCTTTTCGATCACGACCTCGGAGGTGTCATAGGTGAGCCATATCTTTACATCGTCCGAAAGGCGGGCGATTATGGATCTTTCAAGCTCGTCCAGCTCATCGCTCTTCTCGCTTCTCATTTCGGAAAGCTTGCTGCGGTATTTCTCCAAAGACCACAGTATTTCTCCGACCTTATCGTTGGTGGAAAGCTGCTTGTCGCTGAGGCCCATGTTATACCAGTTGTCGGCAGCCTTGTATTCGCTGGGCAGCTCGCCGCCGGCGGTCAGCTTCATGTTCAGCCTGATAGCCTCCCGTATCTTTCCGATCATGCCCATAGAGTTCTCGTTTCTGCGGCTGGTGGCAAGAGACAGCAGCTGTTCCTCCTGCTCGGCGCTCTCCGGCCTTTGGGCGGAGAGCAGCACCTTGCAGAGCACTCCCTCGGAGGTGTCCTTGCTTTCCAGCCAGAGATTGCCGATAAAGCCTTTCATAATATCATGCACCAGGCAGATAAGCTCCTCGGTGATAAGCATGATATGGAGGGAGTCCTTTTCGCTGAAGCCGTTGCGCTTGTTGAAAAAGTCCGCAGCGGCAATGGCTTCCTCCTTACCCTTCAGGTCGCTGTTGATATGAACGATGTCAGATGTCAGAGTCATTTTTTCACTCCCTCAGATCAATGCTTTTTAGCAGTTACTATAGCTGCAGCAGCAAGAATGGTAACTATGCCCAGAGCTGCTGCGGCGCCGGTGGCAGGGTTGGTGCCTTTATTAGTGTCGGAGGCTTTGCTGCTGCTGTCAGCGGAGGAGCTTGAGGCTGCTTCGCTGCTTTCGGCAGGCTGTGAGCTTTCTTCACTGCTGTCCTCACTGCTGCTGTCCGGCTGGGGGGCAGCTTCCTCTGTCTCCGGTAAGATATAGGCATAATAGCCGCTGCCAAGAAAATCCTGAGAATAGGTCAAATTGCCCTGACCGTCATCAGCTGCCTCAAAGTTGGCATCAACATAGCCGTTGTCTGTAACGTATATGACCTTTGTGCTGCTGTCCATAGGTTCATGCTGATATTCCTTTGAGACCTTGGAGGATAATCTGAAATTCACTGTTTCAGTGAGATACTCTGCCGGGCTGTAGCCGGTCTTTTTATAGGCTTTCATATTTGAGACCAAGGCATCTTTGAGCTTTAAGTTATTGTCCTTGATATAAGCTTCAACAGCGTTTTTAACAGCGGTATCCTCGCAGCTGTAGTAGCTGATATGCTCTGCCAGTTCAATATCATAGGTAACATCAAAGCCGTTCTTGAGGTATTCAATATCCTCAGCGGTGAAGCCGACCTTTAAGAGGGCATCATCATCATAGAGCATCTCGTCGGTGATCTCGACAGTATAGTAGGCAGCATTTCCACGGGCGATCTCATTCTTGCCGGTATAGTAGCTGTCCTCCTGCTTCAGGATCTCAAAGATAATGGGAGGATAGTGCTGGTCATAGGTGAGAGCCTTGATATTGCCTGCAAAGGTAGCAATATTCAAAAATATACCGTCTGGATTTGAAATATCGGTGATGATAACAGGGGCCAGCATTTGCAGCAGGCTCGGCAGGCAGGCCTTGATGTAGTTATACTCCACGTCGGAAAGGCAGGCCGAATGGTCCTTGGCATCAAAGAGGCCGATAACGTAGGCGGCAATACTGTTCACGCCGGCAATAAAATCTTCGGAGCCCTTGGGGTTGGATAATAACGGAGCGATCAGTGGCAGGAGTGTCATATAGTCTACTCCGTCAAAGGCGGACTTGGCAAATTCACCGATAGCTGTCCTTTGCTCGCTGCTCATATTCAGGAACATATTGGTCAGATTTCCGATAGCCTCGCCGTTGGCAGCAAAGGTCTCTCTGGAAATGTTATCAGTAAGAAGCTTTAACAGGCGGGTATCTGCCTCCTGAAGGGTTATGGGCTCGGCAGGATCCTTGCCGACGGTCCTGTCCTCGATCTTAAAGCCAAACAGATTGATGACCTTTTCCTGAACGGTCTTGACCTCCTCAGTGTCACCGATGATCTCATCAACGCCGGCGGTAGAGAGCCCCCATACTGCGGGATATACCATAGGCACAACGTCAAAGGGGTATTTCACATCATGGATATTTGCATATCCGTCGGCAGTGGCACTGGCGGCAGGAGCCTCAAAGGGATAGTCATAAAGATCGTCCTCAGTGATGCCGAACTCGTCCAGGTGCTGGTTGATATACTTTCCGGCAAGGTCTGCAATGGCAGCAGAGCGGCTGTAGCCGGTTATCCAGAGCTTTGCTCCGGAGGTGCCGGTGGTCTTTTCATATTCCTTGATGCGGTCAATGACTTTGCCTGCTGCCTCAGAGAAGCCCTTGATATCCCCCTCGGTGCCGGCGTCTACCATATTGGCGACCTCGTCCTTATATTCGCTTCCCCGTATCGCAACTGAGATAACAGTGGTGTCATCGTCGATATCCTTGTGAGAGATAACAGTGCCGACGGTTTCTTTAGTAGGGTCCATATTGAAATCATAGTCGGTGAAATCCTCAAAGCCCACGGTGCTCAGCATGGTGTGGGTATCCTCCGGGACCTCAGTGGTCATGGCAGTCAGCGCAACACACATGGACATTGTGCGCAGGTGTTCATTTTTTTCTTTTCCGGAAGCTGCAAAATAGTCATCACTGTAGAAGAACCTGTCGCTCTCTATGTAGGGAGTAGTGAAGGTGCCGGTCATGACCTTGATGCGCTCGGCTTCGGTTTCTGCGTTTTCCTCAGCGAAAACGTTCAGCGGCAGAGCATAGGCTGCCATAACAACGCTGAGGGAGGCAGCGGCAATATTCTTTTTGAGTTTCATGATTTACCTCCTTGAAATTTAATGCAATACAACACATCTCCCGATCTGCGGTATAGCCTGGGAGCATTTTAACTGACAGAACTATTATAGCACACTATTATAAAGATTTCAACCCCCGGAGAAAAAAACTGTGCTGCGGGAGACCCGCCAGACGGCAAAAAAATAGTCGCCGGATACTTGAATATCATGCCGAAATGTGATATAATATTATTTAACTGAATTTGACCGTAACGATTATGGGTGTAAAGGAGGATAAATATGAAAAAGCTATTGTCTTTGCTGGTACCTTTTGCAATGCTGCTGGCAGGGTGCGGCAGTGATGACAGCTCGGCTTCAAAGGCTGATGCTGCTTCAAGTGCTGCCGGGAGCTCCGCTGCTGAAAGCACAAGCTCAGAGGCAAATGCTTCGCCTGCTTCAAGCGGCAAGGGCTTCCATGTGGAGGGGACGAAGCTTCTGGACGGCAACGGAAATGAATTTGTCATGAGGGGCATAAACCATGCCCACAGCTGGTTTGCCGGTGACGACCCTATCGCACTTATGGCTATCGACCAGACAGGTGCCAACTGTGTGCGGCTCGTGCTGGCAGACGGTGAGCAGTGGACTAAGGATTCTGTCGAAACTATCAACGCCCTTGTGGATAAATGCAAGGAATACGAAATGATCGCTATTGTGGAGGTCCACGATGCTACCGGACGTGACAGCATCGACGACCTGCAAAAGGCAGCGGATTTCTGGATCGAAATGAAGGACGCACTTATAGGCAATGAGGACTATGTTATCCTGAATATCGCCAATGAGTGGGTCGGGCAGTGGAAGAGCAAGACCTGGGCACAGGGCTACACTACCGTTATCCCTCAGATACGGGAGGCCGGGATAAAGAATACCATTATGGTGGATTCGGCCGGCTGGGGGCAGTACGGCAAGAGCATCAAGGAAAAGGGCCGGGAGGTATTTGATTCCGACCCGGAAAAGAATACCATGTTCTCTATCCACATGTACGGCTCGGCAGGAAAGAACTCCAAGACCATTGAGGAAAATCTCACAGGCGTTACCGATCAGGGGCTCTGCGTATGCGTAGGAGAGTTTGGCTACAACCACTCTGACGGAGACGTTGACGAGGGATATATAATGGAATACTGTGATGCCAACAATATCGGCTGGTTAGGCTGGAGCTGGAAGGGCAACGGCGGCGGAGTTGAATACCTGGACTTATCCTTCGACTGGGAGGGCACACAGCTTTCTCCCGAATGGGGAGAGGTCCTTGTGAACGGCGAAAAGGGTATCAAGGCTACCTCTAAGACCTGCTCGATATTTGCATCGTAAAAACAGATCGTTTGATAACAGACAACAATAAAGGAGGTCAATATTATGGCATTGCCGTTTCTGGTCGGGGTGTTTTCCTCGATAAAGAAAAATGCCAAAGGCTCTGTTAAGGAGGCTGTCAAAAGGCATAACGGAAATCTGGAAAAGCTTCGTATAAAAGAAGAGGACTGCACTGCTCCCATGAAGGCGCTGGAGCAGGAGGAGCTTAACTGTATACGGGGACTTTCCGCAATAGTCAAAAGAGTGAACTCTCTGAAGGACAGGCCTAAGTTTGATGAGCTGAGTGTGAATATGATCCAGCTTATCCCCTTTGATAAGAACGCTATGGCTGCGGCTTCTGAGGACCCTGCATGGTTCGTGGGGCAGTATTACAGTGCCGGAAGTTGGCTGGTGGCAGAGGCTCACACCCTCTCTCTTTCGGAGGACGCTGACAAGGCCTGGGAGACAATGGAGGAAAATGAGAAGAAGCTCAACAGCTGCTTTGCCTACTATGACAAGCTGCAGATACTTGCAGAGAACTATACCCATTCTCTGGAAATACTGAGAGGGCTTTACGAAAAGCATATCTCAGTGCTTGACCAGTACAGCGAACTGAATCACAAGACCCTCTGGAGCGAGTACGGTGACACACAGAAGCTGGCCTTTATGAACACTATCCAGCTGGCTAAGCTCATATATGAAATGTGTACCGTCAGCATAACAAAGCAGACGGAGGACCTTGATGAAAAGCTCAACTATAATGAGTGCAGGGCTATGATGGACAAGGCTGCACGCTTCTGCGGAGACAAGGGCTTTGAGTATGACAGCACCAGCTATGATGTGGTGCTCAGAGGCAGCGCCAAGGATTACTTCAACTACTGCTACCGCCTGGAGGACAAGCTGCCTATGCTCCTGCCTATCAACAGGGAGCAGGTGTCGCCTATCCTTGAAAAGCTGAGAATGAATCAGAACATCTCCATAAATCAGGAGGTCACCCAGCTTCATGCAAGAGCTATGGCAGATAAGCTCAGGGACGTTGACATCAAGACCCAGAGAGTTATCTCCCCGGACGGCAGCAGCACCTACTATATTGAATTGATATAAAGAAAGGACGGATCTTATATGTTTCTCAACAGACTTTCAATCGAGCAGAAGGAGCTCTTTTTAGACCTTTGCATCCACGCTTCAAAATCCAACAATGATTTCTCCGCAGAGGAAAAGGAAACTATTAACCAGTACTGCGAAGAAATGCACATCAATATCCGCTATGACGAGGAGCACGATCTCAATGAGATCGCTGACAAGCTGGCGGAGATCAGCTCCGAGCAGGACCTTAGAATGATACTGCTTGAAACAGCGGGCCTGCTGCTCTCTGATAACAAGTATGACGATGAGGAAAAGAAATTCTTTGACACCCTTGCTGAAAAGCTTGGCCTTGATAAGGCTCAGACTGATGATGTCATCGGTATGCTCAGAGAGCTGACAGACGTTTACACAAGGATCAACGGCTTCGTATTCGGCTGATGAGAGCTAAGGAGATCGTAAGCTGCTTTTGTGCGCTGATAATTTCAGCGGGTCTCTTTGGCTGCGCCCAGAGCGGGAGCAGCAGCTCAGATGAGAGCTCTGCGGCAGAAAGCAGCGAGGCTGTGACTACTGCATCACCCGTCACAACAGCTGCGCCTGTGACCACGGAAAAGAGCTCTTCCGGAGAGGCACCCTCTGAGGCGGAGACCGAAAAAGACAGCTCATCGGAAATAGAACTGATAGTTGACCCTATGGGTGAGCTGATGAACACCCTTCCTGACAAGGAGCTTGAAAACAAGGCGGTAAAAAGGCTTTCAAGCACTAAGCTTGACCCTGCTGCCGACGGAAGCCCTTTTCCGT
Source organism: uncultured Ruminococcus sp. (assembly GCA_902797485.1). Lineage (GTDB taxonomy): Bacteria > Bacillota > Clostridia > Oscillospirales > Ruminococcaceae > FB2012. Next base: position 6,179 of record CADBTF010000090.1, read on the forward strand.
CGCTGAAGCTCTTTGAGAAAAAATACGGCGGCAGGATAGAGGAAGAGATAACAGCCTATTCCGAGAGATACAATGCGCTGGCAAGCTCTGTCATGTCCGGAACAGGGCCGGATATTATCCCCACTGACGAAATGGACCTTTTCCCCAAGGCTGCGCTGCACAAGCTGATAATTCCCATAGAGGACTATATCGACCTGGATTCTGAGCTTTGGCAGGATACCAGAGAGCGCTCGCAGTTTTTCAATTTCAGCGGAGATATTTATGCTGCGGTGATCGAGGCAGTGCCTAAGTATGTGTTTGTCTATAACACCAAGACCATAGCAGACAACAGCCTGACTGACCCGGCAGAGCTTTTCTCCCGCAGAGATTGGAACTATGACAGCTTTGAGGAAATGTGTACTGCCTTTTCCGGCGGCAGGGACAAAGCGGCTCTTGACGGGCAGCTTTACCCTATGGCTTTGTCCGAGAGCAGCGGGCTGCCGCTTATTACTATGGAAAGCGGATTTGTAATCACTAATATTAAGGACGACCGGCTGGCTGATACTCAGAGCTGGATGTATGACCTTGCCCGGAGCGCCGTCTGCGTTGGCAGCGGTGAGACCGGCAATGGCATAGCAGCGGGGCGGACTCTTTTCCGTGCAGCGGAGCTGAGGGAGCTTTCTGATGCAGAGAGCCTGCCGCAGTTCGGCGATGCTGCAAGCGGAGAGGTCATGTTCGTTCCGGCGCCTGAGAGCCCGAGCGGAGTGCAGTATATGTCTGCGCAGCTCAGGGGCTATTACCTGTGCTATGGCAGCCGCAACCCCGAAGGCGCAGCGGTGTATCTTAACTGCTTGAAGGCAGCTAAGGAGCTTGATAATGAAGAAAGCGAGCAGCTGCTCCGGGCCCGCTCAGGCTGGACAGATCAGATGCTTGAAATGCGGCGGGAGTGCTGTTCCTTAGCGGAGAGGGCGCCTGTTATTGATTGCAGCAGCGGTATGCCCAGGGGTGTTGAGGAGGGCTTGTATCATGATGCAGTCTCCGGCACTGTGCTTTCAGAGGATAAGGCCCTGAGCTGGGAGGAGGTACTGGAAAAGTACCGCAAGCAGGTAGAATACGCAGTATTGACAACAAACGACACCGAACCGATCGGGCCGTAGATAAAGGAGATAATAGTAATGCAATATTTGTTATTGATAGCGGGCTTTATACTGCTGATAAAGGGAGCTGATTTCTTTGTAGACGGAAGTTCCGGGCTGGCTAAGAGGCTGAGGGTGCCGACTATGATAATCGGCCTTACAGTGGTAGCCATGGGCACGAGCCTTCCGGAAACAGCAGTCAGCGTGAGCGCTTCGCTGCAGGGGAAAAACGATCTTTCCATAAGCAACGCAGTGGGCTCGAATATTTTTAACCTGATGATCGTTTGCGGCGTGTCTGCTATTATAGTTCCGCTGGTCATCAAGAAAAAGACCCTTATGCGGGAATTCCCGTTTTCGATAATCTGCGCTGGGCTGCTGATGCTCTTTGGCCTGACAGGCGGGATAGTGGGCAGGCTTGAGGGAATACTGCTGCTGGTGCTGTTTGTGGGATTTCTGTTCTACACTGTATTTGAAGCCAAGCGGGCACGCAACTCTGAGGACCAGGAGCCGGTCAATGACAAGCTCATGCCTATGTGGCTGTGCATAGTGTTTATAGTATGCGGCGGAGCTGCCATTGCCTTCGGCGGGCGCATGGTAGTCAATTCAGCCTCGGAGATCGCAAAGTCCTTCGGCATTTCGGATAATGTTATCGGCCTTACGATAGTTGCCCTCGGCACAAGCCTTCCGGAGCTCTTCACCTCTATAGTTGCCGCAAAGCACGGAGAGGTCGATATTGCGCTGGGAAATGTGATCGGCTCAAATATTTTCAATCTGCTGTTTGTTCTGGGAATCGCAGCGGCGATCTCACCTGTCAGCTTCCTGACTACGAATATGATCGACTGCATTGCGCTGATAGCAATGAGCCTGATCGCTATGATCTTCTGCTGGACCAAGCTGACCCTTGACCGCTGGGAGGGTGCAGCAATGGCAGCGGCTTATGCGGCTTACATTGTTTACATCACCTTCAGATAATAACAGTCAACAATTGATACCATTTAAAGAGGCTGACCGCTTAAAGATCATGCCTCTTTTTTATACGAAAATATTTCTTTTCTTCAATCGTTTTCGGCGCTTGCATTATTTTTCAGATGTGTTATAATTGTAGAAAGGGCCTCGCTGCGGGATCTTGCGGGGCTTAGTTTATAATAAGGAGAGTTTTATCATGTCTGTGACCTATAACGAGGCTGCCAAGCAGTTCAGGCTGAGAGCAAAAAACACTGATTACATTCTTGCTGTTGCACCGGGCGGAGGGTATCTGGCCCACACCTATTTCGGGCCGGCTGTGCCTGACGATGACCTGACCTACCTGCTGCGGCTGGACGAGAACCCATTTACTCCTGAGACCAATGACCGTGACAGGGCAAGCTATCTGGATTCCCTGCCCTTTGAGTATCCCTGCTTCGGTGTGGGCGATTACAGAGAAAGCGCCTTTAAGATCTCTGCACCGGACGGCACCTCCACCTGCGACCTGCGCTATAAAAGCCACAGGATATACAAGGGCAAGCCGAAGCTGGAGGGCCTGCCAGCTACATTTGCGACTGAGGAAAGCCCCTGCGAGACCTTGGAGATAGTCATGGAGGATAAGCCTGCGGGCCTGGAGGCTGTGCTTATATATACAGCCTTTGAAAAGCTTGATGTTATCACCCGCTCGGTGAAGGTGACTAATGTGGGGGATAAGGAATGTATGCTTACAAGGGTCTATTCGGCCTGTGTGGACTTTGACAGCCACGAGTATGACATGATAACCCTGAACGGCTCTTGGGCAAGAGAGCGGGCAGTTGAGCGCTGCCGTCTGCACCACGGAAAGCAGTCGGTGGATTCCATGAGAGGGGAGAGCTCCCATCAGAACAACCCCTTTGCGGCGCTTTGCGAGCACAAGGCAGACGAGGACTGCGGCGAGGTGTTTGGTTTTAACTTTGTCTACTCTGGGAACTTTGTAGCTCAGGCTGAGGTGACCCAGCACAAGAAGACCCGCTTTGTTATGGGAATAAACGACACTGATTTCAGCTGGCTTTTACAGCCCGGCGAGAGCTTCACTGCCCCGGAGGTAGTCATGGTACACTCCATGGAGGGGCTTGGCGGCATGAGCAGGACCTTCCACGACCTTTACAGAAACAATCTTATCCGTGGGGAATACAAGGACAAGCGCCGCCCGATCCTTATCAACAAC
>CADBTF010000091.1 GCA_902797485.1 uncultured Ruminococcus sp.
ACAGAGAACTGCGCTCCGGTAAGCCGCTTATCGTTGTTCTTGGAGCTGACCTTCACCAGCTGGACCATATGTCTCAAAACCACCAGTGTCTTGTCGCTGACAGAGCTTACCGCAGTATATTCATTTGGGGTCGTGCTGTTTGCACGCTTGGCATAGAACCGAACATTATTATAGGAAACTCTGTTGTTGTTGGTTTCATCGCCGGAAACAAGCTCCGGAGCCTTCATGTTCAGGTCTGCCTTCAATTCGATCGGCTGACTGAACTTTACCTTTGAGGTACCTATGTAGAGCACTGCCACGGCATAGACATCATCATTGATCGTCCATTCGCCGTTTGAGCCCTCCACAGCCTTCTGCCAGCCTTTATTATTTCCTTCCATGAGCCATTTTCTGAGAGTATGATATTCCTCAAGCTGCTCCTCTGCTTCTTCAGCTGTAACGGCATCGCTTTTTACCTTAAAGGCATTAAACAGCTGCTTAATGTCATCATTTATCTGTTTATACTCATATTCCTCCGATGCATCGTAAACATTTGCATTGCTTTCAGTCAGGTAATATACCTCCGGTTTGTAGCCCTCCGGGTAGTAGCCGTTCTTGAAAGAGACGCTCTTTACACTTCCCTTCCAGGCAGTCTGTCTCAAGCCCTCCACCACATCAAAGAGGATAGGATCCTCCAGATTTTCTGTGGAGTCCTGTTCGTTAAAGGTCCTTCCGGCTGAGAGCAGATAGGTGTATTCAGAGGTCATTCTGTTAGTGCGGGTGTCAAGGTGGTCAGTGTTGCTGCCGTCTACTACTGCTGTGGTCTCATTCACCCAGTCAGTGTAGGAGCTGGAAACCATTTTTACCGCCTTGTTCTGCTGGGAGGAGCCGTAAGCCGAGATGCCCACAGTCGCCGAGGACTTGGAGGCAGGTAAGTTATTATAAGGGTTTGTGACGACCAGTGACTTGTTGGGTGCGGGGCTCAGCTTAACATTGCTGTCCAGCACTGTTACATAGGTCTCGGCAGTGAACATATTCTGCGTAAGCCCGGAATCACGCACCTTGTTTATGCTGATTGAAGCGGGATAATTATAGCTTACAGATGTCTCCTTGCTGCCGTCAAGATACACTCCGTCAAAATCAAATCTTGCCACAACGATACCCTTGGTCTCGTCGTAGGAGAAAGACACAAAGCCGTTATTCTTGACAAAGTTTTCGTCTATCTGCTCGCCGGTGCCCTGGAGAGTTCCGCTGAACTTGAAGCTTTCCACAAGAGTATTAAGGTAATCCTCAGTAGGAGTCAGTCCGGCCGGCAGCTTTGAAACTACCGCAAAGCTGTTGAGCGACCGCTGGTTATCGGAATAGACCTTTCCGCTGGCACTTATATTTGTCAGATAGTAGCTGGGCGGCTCAACACCGTCATCGCCCTTGGAAGGGGTGACAATGCTGAACCTGCTGATAGCTGCACCCGAATCAACAGTAGTTGCAGCCTCACGCAGCCATGTCAGAGAATAGGCAGTGTCGCCTTGGTTGTCGGACTTCGTAAAGTTGACGTCATATTCCTTTGTCGCAGTTCTGGTGAACTCGTTTCTCAGGCGGGTGCCTTCGTTTTCGTCCTGAGTTAAGACCATGTTGTTGTCCTGAGTGCCGTCGTTCTTGTTGTCGATGAAAACATAGTTAAAGAGGTCCATGCTCACATTGTACTGAATATCCACCAGCACTTTCAAAGGAGCATCTATCTTCAGGTTCTTGACAACTACCCTCACATCATCGGTATTATCCGGCAGGAAAACCTCAGTGTCCTTTACGGTGTTGCCGCCGTCGCCGACCTTCTGCCAGCTGTTTCCGACATTGGCGTATACATCAAAATCAAAGCCCTCTTCGGTCTTGTAAACTATATTTTGATTTTCGTCCTTTACAGGATCTCCGTTAGCATCAAGCTCCGGGCCGACAGTGTCACCGTCAATGAGCTTGCACACCTTGACCTTTTTAAAGTCATACTCCGCAGATGTGAGCTGATGCTTGCCGTTTTCAACTTTGATCGTTCCATTTTTAACAGACTCTTCGGTTTCAATGTTGTGGACATCGCCATTGCTGTCTGTGTAGCTGGGATGCAGATTCTCGATCCACGGTGCGCCGTCCTCATAGACAAGATCATAGGTCCTGTCTGTATTCAGTTCTCCGTCCGCCGGCTTCATGGTCTTGGCATCAAGGGAGTAGGTGACGGTCTTGCCAGTAAAGACAGACTCAAACAGAAGCTGGTTCACCGGAGAAAGGGGCTTGGAGTGGACCACATGCGTCACCCCGTTGACCTCTGTTCTTTGATAATTCTGCTCGTACTGGTTTCTCTTATTGATATAGTAATAGATCCCGCCCTCACCCTCCTGGTGTGTATTCGGCACAAGTTCATGCGCCGCACTGTCAGTAAAGCTGACCGGCTCTGTTTCCTCCTCATAGGTCACGTCATAGTGGCCTGTCAGAGTGACGGTTGTTTTATCAGCATCAATAGCATCAATAGCCTTTTTCAGCACGCCGATTCGGTAAACAGAGGAATAGCTCTCGCCGGGCAGATAGCTGGCCTTGTTGTTGGTAAAGTTGTTTATACGCAGCATTGTCTCGCCGTCAACCACTACCTTATCAGCAGCTACACGGCTGCCGTTGGAATCGAGTATCAGAATATCATCAACATTAAGCTTGTCGCCCGGGTCAACATAGATATAATAATCCGAGGTCTTGATGCCTCTTGCATTGAGGCTGGCTTCCTGAGCTGCCTTTTCCTGCTCGATATAATGAGCGCCCAGATCAGATTCAGAGTTCGCCACTGTATACTCTATCCTGTTTTCTGCGCCTTTTTTCTTGTCGTATTCATGCAAGCCTTTAAGGCCAAGCACAGATCTGTAGCTTCGCCATTCATACTCACTGTTCAGATTGCCGGTATCCAGCTCGCTCAGATCCTCGCAGACTATCTTGACCTGATTATCGTCATGTACGGACTCATAGGCAAAGCTGATGCTGTTGGTAGCAATTGTGACATCTCTCGTTTTATCCTCACCGTTGTCATCGTAATGCTCTTTGACTGTGCAGGTGGTATTCAGTGTAAAAGGAGAATCCGGAGCGCTGACAGCTGCTCTCGAACGGAACTGCCATGCAAAGGTGTTGACGCTGTTGGAGTTGACTTCCTTGCTGTTGGTTATGGTGTAAACGTCCTTGTCCTTGTCATAACCGATACTCCAGTCGGCAGTGATGTTAGGGTCGTTGGTCTCAAAGGTGAAATCACCGGAGCGCAGCAGATCCTTCATGCCTTCGATAGTAAAAACGATCTCGCCCGGAGCGAAGCTCCGGCCCTTCTGGTCGAAGGTAAAGGTGGTTTTCAGCACAGGGTTTTCGTCCTCATGCTCTTTGAGCATAAGCACCCGGCCGTTGTCGGTGAGGGTGAACTCACGCAGCACTTTATTATTCTCGTCATAGACGGTAGTTTTATCTCCGTTTGTTTCTGTGGTTCCGCCCGCCGGGCATTCAGACAGGCTGGTAACATTCCACATAAAGTGCGAAGAATAATCGGATGCATCAGCGTAAGCACGCAGCGAAGCAAGGGCGTCCCGAAAGCCGTCCATGTTCAGAAAATTTATTATAAATATAACAGCAAGCAAAGCCGAAATTACCCGGCGCTTCCTCTCATATCTCATAAAACTCTGCTCCTTCCGCAGGAAAGGGTCTAATGCCGCTGCTGCTGGTCTTTTATGTTCTTCTGTTTCTTCTCCTTGCGTTTCAGAAGGAAAAGCATCGTGAATATCATCGCTGCGATAACTGCCATGCACGCCACCCAGAAGGTGGTGCTTTGCAGCATACCGGTAAAGGGCGTCTTTCCGCCGCCGGGGACAGCTCCGTCCTCGTCGGTACGGCGTGGGCCGCTCTCGCTGCCCTCAGTATCGCTGACCTGAGCGTAGAATATCCACTTGAATTCCACCTCGCCCTCTGCGTAGCCGGAATCGTCCGGCCCCACAAGAACGTGCTCACCGTTTACATCTACCAGCCGGTGACCGTTATCAACATTTTTTATAACATCAATGTTGTTCCAGGTTATCTCGGCTCTCAGGGTGTGAGCATCTCCCGGGGCATAGTAGCCGCAGTCGAAATGGTTCCGGTTAAGGTCAAAATTTCCGTTTCCGTTGATGTCGCCCTTGTAGATCTCCTCGCCGTCCAGCAGGAAGCGGCATTCGCAGCCTTCAACAAGGTCTATCTCACCGGCTTTATAGAGGGGCTCCACATAGAAATAGATGTGGTAGCTCTTATCCTCTCTGAGGTTCATAAGCTGGATATTTTTGGAATAGGTCTCGCCGTATTTCATATTCTCCACCCTGAAAAAATACTCACCGGTGGCAGAATTGACAGGGTTGCCCTCATCATCAAGAGCGGCCAGTCTTTCCGGAAGCCCCTTCACAGCTCCGTCCGGCAAAGGGGTCTCCGCAAAGGCTGAAAAGCCAAGCGCATCTAACCCTATCAGGAGGCTGCCCAGCAAAGCAGCGATAAACTGTTTGATTTTCATAAAGCAGCCTCCTTTCGTGGTTAGTTAGGGGTTAGGGGTGTGGGTGGTTAGGGGTCAGGGGTTAGGAGTTAGGAACAGTCCATGTTACTGCTCCAGTATCCTTGTTATAGCTTGCTTCTACTCCCCACCCTGCGCCGTTCACGCCTGTAACATAGCTTGTAGCAGTTTTAGCTTCATCAGGTGTGATCTGAATGCTGTCAAGAACTACAGAGAGGTCAAATACAAGGTCTTTGTAAGCCTCATCGGTAACTTCCTTGTTAAGTGTTACGCTCTCAACAAGCTTAGGAGTTGTGGCACCGGGGGCAAGGGTCTTTTTATAGTAGAAATAACCGGTGTCGTTTGTACCGTCAACTTTTCCGTTCGCTTTGTCAATATAGGCCCAGTTAGTGGTCCAGTTATCGTCAAGCTTGATGTCGATTATTACATCGTCAAGAGCTTCATTATTGTTATTTCCGGCATAAGTAAGACGGATATACTTGGCAGCTTCGTTGCCGGCTCCAACGGTGTTACCGGCTTCATTTGAATCAGTGGCCTTTATCCAAGTAACATCAAATTTAGCAGCATTTGCATCAGTTGCCTTATTAGAAATAGTTACTTCATTTGTGTTTGCAAGCTTGACCTCATTAAGAGCATTTGTTGCCATTGTAACTTTTCCAGCTTCATTAGTTGTGAAAGCATTAGCAGCTATTCCAGCCGTATAAACAGTATCAGGCTCTGTCACAAGAGCATAATATGTGCCTTGTCCGCCATTATCTGTTCCATCTTTAGCTACATAATAATAACCGGAATACTTGGTAACCGGAGTAGATATAGAATCTGCTGTTTCATAAATGGTGCGCTGGAACAGATACAGACCTGTTGTTTTAGGCTTATACTGCTCAGTGCCGGAATAATCAGTCTGAGAAGAATCATCACCGGATTTCACATTCTGAGCATTTGAAGGAGTAACAACACTACCAGCTGCATAAACCAGTGTGCCGCCAGCCTGAAGCAGTGTTACTTCGTTAGCGGTTGCATTAACAGCATTGCCAGAAGAAGTTTCTTCCTGCTTATCAACTGCTGTTTTCTTCAATTCAACCCACTTTGTTTTATCAGCAGATGAAGCAGCCTCAGCATTAGCAGGAACAGCCACACCTTCACCTGCAACAGTCATCTTGGAATCATACAGCAGGCCAAGCCTTACATACGCATCAACATTTCCCGTATTAACAGCGGAAACGTCCTTGTTTATTTCCTGGCCGGGTACCCAGTCCTCGGGGGGCTTGAAATCTTCGACAATGCTTACGCCGTAATCAGCATGAGCTGTCAAACGGTTCGTAACTTCGTCCTGGCTGGTGAACCATGCAAAGGTAGAGCCTGCTACGATAGTAGCTGCTACAATAATAGAGGCGATCGCTACCCGCTTTTCACGGGCTGATTTTTTCTTTCTTGCAGTCATTATTTTTCTTCCTTTCATAATTTATTTTGGTGAAGCCTCGTCCTCTTCGGGGGGCTCGGTGCTGTCTGCCGGGGCAGGTGCTTCCGTGCCGGAGGTCTCCTCATCAGGGGCTTGCTCCGGGGCCTTGTCAGGCTCGCCGTCGGGCTCCTTTTCGGGGGCTTCCTCATCTTCCTCCTTGGGGGCAAGGTACATACCCATGAGTTTGATAAAGACGAAGATCAGTATCAGGATAGGAACTACAAAATACCACCTTAACTGCACGAATCTCACCACATAGCCGAGCTTGGGTATTCCCAGCTTGACTGTGCCGATGACCCGGCCTTCGTCTATGAGAAACGAATCCTCACTGTCATTCGCATCACCCTTGGTGCGGAAGCAGGTAACGCCTGTGCCCTGATAATCCACAAGCTTTTCTGTGACTCTGTGGGTCAGGTAGGCCTCGCTGTCGCTGGAGGGGTTGAAGGTAATGACATCGCCGACATTGATATTATCGGCAGAGGTTATCTTAACGAATACCATATCGCCTACACTGTAGGCCGGTTCCATTGACGGAGTAAGAACCGTATAATAACGGAATCCGAAAAGAGACTTATTGGGCGTCCTTGATGACGCAAATAAAAGTGCGGCTATAATGATGCCTATAGAAAACAGATAGATCAAAACCGTCCGGATTATCCTAAGCACAGTATAGCCTGTATGCTTTGGCGGGTCTTTATTAGTGCTCACAGCCACATCTCCCTTGCTTTTAATGAGTTTTGTCATCAGTGTATAACTATCCAATGATACATAATACATTATACCACATCACTGTTCCGGTGTCAATCTTTTGTCATTTAATTGTATCATTTTAACAAATCGGTCTCATTTTTCACAGAGTTTTGTCAATTATTTTTGTATAATAACACAAGAGCATTTTATCTAATAATCAAACGATCCAAGCTCACAGGCTTCTTCAATAATTTTATTTCTCCGGGGATATACAAATGACACATCACTGTGCTATAATATCTATAGAAAAGGAGGCAGAGATATGAATATCCTCTTGATAGAAGACGACCTGCAAATTTGCCGGGTAATAGAAAAGTATTTCACCGTAAAGGGCGCATCTCTCACGGTAGTGAATAACGGTCAGGACGCACTGGAGCTTGCGGAAAAGGGCCTTGAGGGATTTTCTCTCGTCCTGCTGGACATCATGCTCCCGGGCGCCGACGGCTTCACTGTCTGCAAGGCGGTGCGCAAGGCCAGTAATATCCCCCTGCTCTTTATCACCGCCCGGGGCCGGGAGGAGGATATTCTCTGCGGCTACGGCCTCGGCTGCGACGATTATATCGTAAAGCCCTTTCTGCTCTCCGCCCTCTATGCCAAGTGTTCTGCGATCGTCAAGCGCACAGAGCCCGCCGGGAGCGTCCTCTCCTGCGGGGCTATCCGGCTGGACACCCAAAAGCTCACCTGCTATGTCAATGGCCGTGAGACAGAGCTGACCCAGAAGGAGTTTGCTATCCTCCGCTGCCTCATGGAGCACCCCGACTGGGTGGTGGACAGAGACACCCTCCTTGACCGTGTCTGGGGGCAGGACAGCTTTGTGATAGACAGAGTGGTGGACAATCAGATAAAACGCCTGAGAAAAGCTCTTGGCTCAGCCGGCGGGCAGATACACACCGTCATTGGCCGGGGCTACAGGCTGAAAGACAAGTAAGGAGGCATTGCTATGAGAATTTTCAAAAGGGGCTTTCCCCCCAGACGTGTGACCCTTAAAAGGCTGCTGCTCAGAGGGCTGGCAGTCACAGCTGCCCTGACCTTGATCTTCGGGGCGTGGTATAAATACAGAGTGATGTCCGAGATCAGCGATCAGGCAGAAAATGAGCTTTCGAGAATGCTGATCAACGCACAGAGGCATATAAACCAATACTCCGCCGAGACCGGCTCCGGCACCCTGCTGCGGGACCTGAAAAGCTATCTGCTGATAAACACATCATTCAACATTGACATCTTCCCGCCTGTGCGGTTCATCAACGACGGCGTGTATCTTACCGCCAATTCCTGCGAGGGGAACCATGCAGTCTCCGCACTGGTGGACAAGAACGATAACTGCACCGTTAAGAACAGCCGGGTGCTGGCTGCCTTTCTTATCCCCACCGGTCAGGAGGAGGACAACGGAATGTACATCTGCCCCGAAAACATCATCAGCTCCCCGGAACTGGCGCAGTTCGTTTCCGACTATAATGCCCTCTCTGAGGGGCTGGACAAGGACAGCTGTGTTGAGGTGATACTTGACAGTGTTTATATCGACAAGTCATCACACAGCTTTATCCCCCGTTCCGGCTTTATGACCGTCACCGGCCTTACCGACTTCGGTGAGCCCGCCTTCGACCCTTCCTCCGACAAGCGGGTAGATATTTCCATCAACGCCGAGGGCTATGAGCTGCTGGAAAAGAAGCCCATCACAATCAACAACGAATTCTCCTCCCGGACCATCAATTTCACAGATTATTTTGGGGAGGACGAGGAGCTGTTTACGGCCCTCAAAAGCAGTCTGCGCTTTGATGACGCAAATTTCGGCTGGTCCGACGGGAGCCGCTTTAACGACGGGGAAAGCAAGGTCTATACCAAGAGCGCCCCGGTATACATCGAGGGTGAGCAGTATATGCTGCACTTTATCATCACTGTTGACCCCACAGACCCGGAAATAGTTTCCTTTATCCGCAGGTGGGTGCTCATATTCTGCGGGGCTGTATCGTTCCTTGTGCTGCTGTGGTGCCTGGTGAAAAACAAGCTCAACAAGACCAAATACGCCTATGAGGACTACCAGCGCAGCCTGACAGACAGCTTGGCCCACGACATCAAGACTCCGCTCATGGCCATAAGCGGCAGCGCAGAGAACATAAAGAACAGCGGCCTGTCTCAGCAGGAGCAGGACCAGTATCTGCAAGCGATACTCGACAATGTGGCCTACACCGACTCCCTCATCAGCCGGACCCTTTACCTTAACAACATGGGCGAGGGGCGCAGGCTGAAAAAAGAAACGATCGAGCTGCGGCCCTTAGCTGAGGCTTCATTGGAGAAATACCGTCTGATGCTTGACGAAAAGCATATATCCGCAAAAACAGAGGGCGACGGCAGCCTGACAGCTGACAAGGCGGCTCTGGAGACTATAACAGAGAACCTGATCTCCAACGCTGTGAAATATACTCCTGAGGGCGGAGAGATCACCCTTGCCATAGCAGACAAAAGCCTGACAGTCAGAAACAGTACAGAAGAAAAGATAGAGACAAAAGACCTGATGAAGCCCTTTGTGCGTGGGGATAAGGCAAGGAGCAACATCAGCGGGAACGGATTGGGATTGACTATAGCTGAAAGAGCAGCAAGGATAAACGGCCTCAGGCTGACCGTCAGCAGCACTGATGAGGGATTCACAGCAGCGGTCAAGCAGCGGTGATTGACTAATATCAGAAAATGTGGTATAATTATATTATCCCAATTTGTCCTGCGGACAGCGTAATGCCCTCGCCCGCAGCCGTGTGCAGAAATAAAGCTTTATCTGGCTCGGGGCTGACGATTGTTCAGCGCTATAAATGAACATTTAGAGGTGACCTATGAAACACGAAACCGCTGAGGAGAAAAAGGTCGAATATCTTGAGCTGATCTATGACCTGATCTTCGTATATATAATCGGCAGGAACAACTCCCTGCTGCACCACACAGAGGCCGGCGAGGTGCCGCCTGTCATGTTCTTAGCCTATGTGCTCTGCACCCTTGCAGTCATTCAGATCTGGAACTACTCCACCTACTACATCAACCTCTTCGGCAGGAACGGCCTGCGGGAGCATATATTCCTGTTTTCAAATATGTTCCTGATCTATTTTATCGGCGAGGGCACAAGAGAGCAGTGGCAAAGCTCCCACACCCTCTATCACACCGCATGGGGGCTCATACTGCTGAATATCGGGGCGCAGTACATTATTGAGTACCGCAGCCACCGGGAGGACCCGGAGCTTTCAGCCAATATCAAAAAGATAATTTTCACCCTGCTGGCCGAGGCCGCCCTTGTATTCTCTATGATACCGGTCTACAAGCTCACCGGAGTTGACCTTTCATTTATTCCTATTCTCTTTGGAATAATCGTAACTATGATGACAGGCCGGGGCAGCCGGAACAACAGCGTGGATTTCACCCACCTCTCCGAGAGGGCCATGCTCTATGTGGTATTCACCTTCGGAGAAATGGTAATAGGCATTGCCGGTTACTTTGAGGGCGGGTTCAGCTTCAACGATCTCTATTTTGCGCTTATGGCATTCCTGATAGTCGTCGGCCTGTTCCTCAGCTACGGCACCTTCTATAACCGCATCATAGACCGCACCCGGCAGAACGACGGCCTGTGGTATATGCTCATTCATATTTTTATAATCTTCGGCCTTAACAACATCACCACCTCTCTGGAATTCATGCGGGACGAAAACATCAAGCTGCTCCCGAAGCTCACATTCCTGACAGCTTCGTTTTTGATCTATTTTGTCTCACTGTTCCTCACACGCCGCTTCGCCAGAAAGACCTGCACCCCTCCCGTTTCTTTTTACCTGAAAATGGCAGCCCTCGGAATAAGCTTTATGATCCTGATGCTGATTTTCAGAAACAATATGCGGGTGAACATAGCGGTGAGCGTCGTTTACGTTTTTGCAGCCTATGCAATTATCTACCGGCTGGGAAAATGGAACAGCGAAAGCAGCCCTCACCGATAAAAAAAGCCACCGCAAGCCTGTGCCTGCGGCGGCTCGTATTTTCAGTCAGAAGCAGCCCGGAAGGTAAGCTCCTCCTTTTCATAAAGCATCCCTTCGCTGTCAACGCCTCGGGTGACAAGCCAGGCATCAGTGATATCCTTTCCGTTCTCAATGCTGATGTCGATACTGATGCTGTCATTTTTCGCATTTCCGCCGCTGATATAAAGCGTAATCCTGTCGCCCTGAATATATAACCTGCATCTTGTCTTGTTTTCATTAAGGTTGTAAAAAAAGCCCTCTGTAGATCTGTCAATAAAATCGGGATATATGTATGCCTCGCAGTGAGCGTTATACTCAGCCTTCTCCCTGAATGATATATCTCCCACAAAATAGGGCTCAAAAAGCAGAGGGGTGAAAAGGCTGCCCTTTAATGAGACTGTCTCGCCGGCAGCCGCTCCCTGACCGTCATAGCTGCCGTTTGCAGTTATATCTATGCTCCGGGGTATGAAGGAAAGCCCGACGACAACAACGAAAACGGTCAGCGCCGCCAAAGCTGCAAGGGCTGCGATCTTTATTATCCTGCGTTTCCTGCCCGCCTTCTTCTGAGAATCACGGAACTGTTGTATGGCCTTTTCCTTTTCATCGGCGGTCATGGTTTCAAACCTGGAGAAATCCGGGACTATATCCTTGTCCGGCACCTTTTCAAGACTCCTGCCTGCACTGCGGCTGAGAGCATAGATGTCCTCCGGGATATCCTCCTCAAGCTGCTCAAGCACTGAAAGCATCTCGCTTTTAGATCTGATCTCCTCAGCAAGAGCGAGCCTTCGTTCCTTGACAAGGCCGCCGATTCTTTCCGGAGCATCTATCATCACGGAGATCTCATCAACGGAAAACTCCAGCTTTCTGAGATCAGCAACAGCAGAAAGCCGCCGGGCATCTTCATCGTCATACTCCCTGAAGTTCCTACCGTTTCTGTCCTCACTTTTGGGTCTGATAAGCCCTTTTTCTTCGTAAAATCGCACTGCACGTCTGGTAAGCCCAGTCTTTTGACAAACATCAGATATCTTCAACCTATTCACCTCCGACCCGTAAATAATACCATGTAACGTAAGGTAACAGTCAATAGGAAACCTATGATTTTAACACTTTATTTACTGTATATTTACATTTTGTCAGCGTTTCGGAAGAATACAGACTACAGATACAGTCAAATCCAAAAACCGTGATGCTGCACTAAGGGATCCCTGCACTTTTCACCGCCAAAAAGTATGATACGGGTGATCTGTCGGATACATTATTACAACAAAGCTCATATTGTGCAATTAAAAAGCCTGTAAACATCATGTTTACGGGCTTTTCAGCTTGGCGCCACCTGTTGGAGCCGAATTGTATTTTTTGATGACGGTATTTTTTAGTATTTTTCACGAAAGCCCCAAAACACGGGAGATAACTTGATAGTTTTACTATCGTTAGTGTCGTTTATTATCCGAAGATCGTCGAGAGGAT
>CADBTF010000092.1 GCA_902797485.1 uncultured Ruminococcus sp.
AGCTCACAGTCAGAAAGCAGCTCCAAGGCTGATGACAGCTCCAAGGCAGACAGCAGCTCCAAGCCCGCTGACACCTCCAAGAACGGCAACCCCAATACCGGCGCCGCAATATCGCTGACAGCGATAGCCCTTGCAGCAGGCGGAGTACTTGCAGTAAGGCGCAAAACCAAATAAAGAACTCGATCAGATAAACCAAGCCCCCAAGAGAGGCATCACCGTGATGCTTCCTTTGGGGGCGTTTTTTCAATGCACAATGCACAATGAAGGAGCCGCCTTTGGCGTAGGATGGCCATTCGGCCGACATAGTGAGTGCGGGAGGATTATTTTATGTTCTTGGTATGCGTTTGTTTATATGTGCTTTTTGCTTGTGCCTGCGGGCGTCCTCATTCTGGTATTATGTCAGGGGTAAGGGGCTAATGGTAATGGTACAAAAAAACGGACACATACCCGGTGAGAAAGCAAAAATGAGCAAATCGCAGACCCCCGGATAGAACGTCAGAAAATTGTGCATTAAAAACTTGTCAGCCGGCTGACAAAAAGGGCTTGCATTTTTGACAGGAATGTGCTATAATAGAATAGGTATATTATATCAGCAAGGAGGTAACAGCATGAACAAGAAGAAGCTGAGAGTGTTTGCGGCGTCGCTGGGAGCAGTTGCAGTGATCGCCGGCATAAGCGCTTATTTCACCAGTGAAGACACCGTCACCAATGCTTTTGTTGCCTCCACCCTGAAAATTCAGATCGTTGAGGAAAAATGGATTCCCGATAAGATCATAGTTCCCGAAAAGATAGTTGATAAGGACCCTAAGATCAAAAATATCGACGAGACCTCTGCCTATGTTTTTATGGAGGTCACAGTGCCGGCAGGAGATTATGAGGTGGAGAATAATAACGCCCCAAACAAGGGCAATAGCCTCGGCGTCAAAACTATCCCGCTGTTCAAGTTTGTTAACAAAAGTGGTGAATACAACACCGACGTCGGTTCGTCGGCGCAGACTGTCAACTCCGGGTGGTACCTCATGGAGGGCTACCCCAAGGAGAATAAAAACAGCTCCGGCAAGGTCTCAAGCTACAGCTACCTCTACGCCTACACCGGCAGCAATGAGGAGTCGAAAATGGCAGTGCTTGACCCCAATGAGCTGACAAATACCGCTCTCTTTGACAAGGTCATCTTCGCCAATGTGCGGGAGGGCCAGAAGCTGGAGGGCTCCACTCAGAGCATAAACATCAAGGCTTATGCTGTGCAGACTGCATATCTTGAATCGCCCACGCTCACTAAAGATCAGGCAGAAGATGTCTGGGAGTTCATTTCCAAATGAAAACCCAAAAGGCTCTCAGCTTCGGGGCAGACGTGGCTAAAAAGACTGTCTCCGTGCTGATGACGCTGGTGATAGTGCTGGCGGCGCTGCTGACGGGGCTTTACATCTTCGGGATAAGGCCCTATGTGGTGAGGACGGGCTCAATGGAGCCGGCTATACCTGTGGGGAGCGTGTGCTTTGTAAACGAGAACACCGGGCTTGACGAGGTGAAGGTGGGGGACGTTATCTCCTTCCGCAAAGGGGCGGAAATGCTGGTAACTCACAGGGTCGTGAAGATCGAGGACGGCAAGTACACCACCAAGGGCGACGCCAATAACACGAACGACGCCGAACCCGTCACCGAAGAAAACTATATCGGCAGGACTGTTACGGTGCTGCCGGGAATGGGCGGGTTCTTTGAGTTCCTGCACACAACAAGGGGCAAGGTATCGGCGGGGCTGCTGATAGGCGGGCTGCTGCTTTTGAGCTTTGCGCCCTCAAAGAAGAAAGAAAACACTAAAAAGGAGGCTGAGGATCATGGACAGGAAAAAGCTTAAAAAAGGCGCATTTATAGCCAGCCTTGGAGCTGTAGCTTTGATCGGCATGACTGCGGCCTTCCTCACCAGCAATGATGAGACCGACAACCGCTTCAAGGTCGCAAATGTGGACCTCTCCATAACCGAGAGCTTCGACAGAGACCAGACCCTTGCTGCGGGGCAGATCATAACCAAGCAGCCCTCTGTTAAAAACACCGGCAGCGTGAAGCAGCTGTTTTTCGTGGAGGTGTCTGTTCCCTGCATGGAGACTACGCTTGTAGATGAAAACGGTCAGCGTATAGTTCCCACCGGCAAGAGCGGCACCCTCACCGCCGCTGACTACAAGCAGCTGGCAGAGATCTTCGATCTGCTTTCAACGTCAGAGACAGATAAGAAAGCGGTTGTTCCTCACGAACCTACAGACACCAAATATGCTTCTATACAATACAACACCGGCGGCAGTGCCGGCGGGTGGGTATACCTGAAACA
>CADBTF010000093.1 GCA_902797485.1 uncultured Ruminococcus sp.
TAAGACAAGAGAGACCATAAGGCCTGATATCTGCATCTACAAGCATCTTCGCAAGAAGCGCTGCAATGAGATAAAAGCAGCTTACCTAAAGGGAGAGATTTAAATGACAGCAATTGAAGCATCTGAGCAGCTTGAAAATTATTTGCAGAAGGCAAATATTGCACAGCAGCACGACAGACACACCATATTCTTTTGCGACCCGCTCCGCTATCCGCATTACCGGGCAGGCATCGGCGTCGATATAGACTGTCATAGCATTACCTCTCCATTTTCTTGTTCATTATAAGATCAATACTTATATACAAAAGCAGCCGATCCGGGCGGGTCGGCTGTCAGTTAATGTCATACTCCCGGTTCAAGTCAAGTAAATAATGGCCTAAGATCATTCTGTGACGCACATCAACAATAATTACAACATAGCAATTCTTTTTGTCGGTGAAAAGGAGGATATGCTGATATGTATTATCGTCATTTATATAAACTGCTTCAATAAGATGGTTATTATAGCCATACTCTGAGATCAGCTTTCTTTCCAGCAGAATTTTTGCATAACCCCGGATATCTGCTATGACCTCAGCATTATCTGTAACATTCTTCATATGTTTTCCCATAGTTTGAAGATACTGTTCCTTATTGATCTCTCGAATCATATCCATAATATTTCACTCTCAAAAAATGATCTATCTTATTGTCAACGCACAAAATGGGGTCACTTTATCTTTATCCCCAGCAGCCTTGCAAGCTCCGCCGCCTGATCGTATGAGACCTCTGCGCCCCGCAGTTCGGAGAACACGTCGGAAACAATGATGCCCGAAATATCGCAGTCCGACAGATCTATGCCTTTAAGGGGCGTTCTGAAAAGCTCGGTGCGGATCATGCGACATTCGCTGAATTTGATGTTTTTCAGTTTCACCTCCGAGAGTACGGCGTTTGAAAGGTCGCAGGCCGTGAACCGGCAGCCGTCGAAAAGGCTCTCGGAGAACAGCGCATAGGAAAAGCCCGTCGAGCTGAAACTGCTCTGCTTCAATGTGCTGCTTTTGAGGTCGGCGCCGTTGAACTTGCAGCCCTTGACCTCGCACTCCTTCCAGTAGCTCTCCGGCAGCTTGCAGTTGGAGAGGTCGCAGTGCAGGAAGGTGCAGCCGTAAAAGCTCGCTTTGGTAAAGTCGCAGTCGATGAATCGGCAGCCGTCGAAAGTGACCGTCTGAAACTCTATCCCGCTGCAATCGGCAGAGGTGATGATTTCTTTGGTGTAGGTCTTTTGGCTTATTTCCTCATCGCTTTCGCGGGCGAGAAGTATATCATCGCAAAACATATCAGTTTTCCTTTCGGAGATCTAAGGTCGGTTTTTATTGCTTTTATCGCTCCGAGGCAGTGGATTTTGACTACACGGTTTTCATCCGTCTCCGAGATCTTTTGGAGCAGTTCAGTATAGGGTATGACAAACTCTGGTCTGCGCTTGCCGAGGACGCGGAAGATCCCGGGAGCTTCCGTTGTGACCTTATCGTCTGTATCGTACAGGAGCTTTTCAAAAACCATATACAGCTCCTTGCGGAGGGTGTTGATGTTATCGTTTATCTGTTTCAAGCGTTGCGGGAAAATTACCTTTTTTGTTAAGAACTGATATCAGCGGGACTTTTTCCTTGTGATCTTTGTGATCGCTGCGGCGGCAGCTGCAGCGGCTGCTGCGGCAAGGACACCGGCTGCTTTTCCGGTCGCAGGGTTGCCGCCCGCATTGTTTCCGGCCGGTTTGCCGGCTTCACTGTTATCACCGGTAGAGGAGTTATCGCCTGCGGGCTCCTGAGCCTTTACCCACACTGCGGTCAATGACAGATCATCGGCCGGGACCTTCTGCGGTAAGGCGGGTGACCAGCCTGCAAAGATGTAACCCTCTCTTTCGGGAACATCAGGTGCTTCCAATTCTGTTCCCCAGGGCTGAATGACGTTCTTTATCAGCTTACCGTCATCGTCAAAGAATGAAACTGTGGCATATTCCTCCGACTCAGTAACTGCCTCTACCCAGAACCAGTCAGACACATACTCTCCGCTTCTTACGCGGACACGGTAGGAACCCTCCTCGGTGAAGGAAACTGTTCCGTCGCCTGAAAGAGCAATACCGTCTGCTCCCTCTGATTCCCAGATATACGGAACGTTTATCTCCTTTCCGGTGCCGTCGTAAGCATTCACCATAAGTCTCTGGTGAGCAGGGTATTCCTCCGGGAAGTCCGATCTGTAGACCGGCTCCGGCTCTGAGGGCTTTTCGATCCTGTCCGGCTCTGCACCTACAAGACCCGTATAACTGTTTCTGATAACAAAGACCGTGTTCTCATCAGCCTTCACAGGCTGCGGGTCAGGAAATACCGTCTCGTCGATATCGAACTCGTCATCACTTGCACCGTTATAGTGTACATAAAGAGGTGTCCAGTATGAATAAACAGTTTTTCCCGATGCAGCAGTATAGACTGCTCTGATATGAAAAATGCCTGATTTGGTAAAATAAAGCCTTCCATTATAATCCATAGTAACTCCGTTGCGCGGCAGTTCCATGATATCCCAGGAATAGCCGGCGTTGGAGACGTTATTGCCGTTGTGGTCTGTTACAGTAACTTTGAACAGATCATCTGGAAATACGGCGTCACCGCCCACGACGATTTCATTCTGTTCTTTCTTAGGTGCAATATTTACTGAAATGCCGTATTCAGGCTCTTTGGCAAGTATCTCTTCGGCAGTTTCGGGAAAGTCTTCCTGCTCGGCCTTTTTGAATATGAGCATTTTGGCGTTCTGCGGAGTGAAGCTGAATCTCGTCGAAAGGCCCGCCCGTAGCCAGAAATAAAGAAACGCTTCGACCTCTGATGGGGCAGAGGAAAACGGGTCAAAGCCTTTGAAGCCGATGTGCTCGTCACGCCTGTATCTTCCGTAAGAAGTCTTCACCAATACCTTGCCCTGAGTCGGGAAATACGAATCAGCGCCGACAGGGACATCTATATTTGCTTTTTTCAGGAAAGCCGTGAACGAAGTGCCGGGATATTTGCTTTTATAATACGAAAGCATCGCATTTATATCGTTTGGATTTATCGCACTGGAATTAAGGTAATTCTGTACCTCGTCCTGGCTTGACCAATAAAGTGATTCATGTTGGTCGTAATCGTTGGAAAAGCCTTTTGCTGCTCCGCATTTCACCGCCTGCTTTGCTATCGGAATGTGTACGGTGCCCTTGTTCACGAAAACGTTCCTGTCATTATCCTTCTTGTATCTGAACTGGCAGAAGCGGCTGGAAACGCTGTCGCGGTCATTTCCGTTGAATATCCGGTCGGTTATCGTGTCGAACTCATTCTCAACAAGGCTTGTCTGCGAGACTGTATTGAAATAGGTGTTTCTGACCTTTGCCGGGAGCGCATCTATCTGCTCATCAGTTAGTTTGGAAACTGTATCAGCCTCCTTGAAGCAGTCAGCAAGCACAGTATAGGCCAGCATATATTCATACATTACCCTGTCGATATAGGGCGCTGCCGCATCATAGGCTTCGCCGCTGAACATAACGTCCCCTGCTGCATTGTCAAAGACCACCTGATAAAAATCTCTTCCGTCGGTATCTGCAAAGCTCTTTCCGGCCAGCGCATCTCCAAGTGTTTTTATCCTGAAAACAAGCGAGCCGTCCCTGTTCCATTCGGTGTTGCTGCCTATCTGTGCGGCGATCTCTACGGCCTTTTCCTCATCAGACATCGAGGTATCCTTTTTGATAACAGCTATCTGCCGGGCGATACCCTCAACAGATGTATGGAGCTTATCAAGCTCGGTGCCCATACCGCTGATGAAAGTCTGGTTCTTTATCTTGTTGAGCACCTGTTTAGTATTATGATCGACACGGTTTTCAAGTTCGTCGATTCTCTCGTTCAGCTCATCCCGGAGCTGATTTATATTCTCATTTATATTTCTGAGAGCATCCATAGTGGAATTGAACATCGTATCTGTCAGAGGTTCAAACAACTTTACGAACGGGAACACACCTGCCAGAGCATTCATTCCTGTTTTCCATACGGTTTTTACCGCAGTCGTGGAAGCATCAGCATACACTCCCACAACA
>CADBTF010000094.1 GCA_902797485.1 uncultured Ruminococcus sp.
AATTTTACGTTTCTATTTTAACATATTCTTCTAAAAAAAGCAATACTATTTGTCAAAATAATTTTAAATATTTTTAACAAATTTATCAGGGAAAAATCTTGATTTGTTTCCTATATTCACAACCTCTCCCGCAGGGGTCTTCTTCGGTGCCTATAGAGCGCAGGATAGTTGCCTTGGTCTCAATTTCGATCGTCCGGGCGCATCTGTCTGACACGCTTTCCAGTCTGGCAAGGCTGGTGTCTATTGGCAGGCTTGACTTTGCAGCCCTGAGCAGTTCACGCCCCCTGTCGTTGAAGGCGAGTATCCTGAGATAGGGCAGCGGGATAATATCCTCCCGCCTGACACCGAGCACCAGCTGCAAAGCCAAACGCCGCAGCCTTGCAAGGGTGATGTTTTTGGATTTGCAGGCCATGAGCAGGGCTTCGCAGGTGGGGCTGCCCTCCTTTGATGCTTTCAGGAGCCTGTCGGCAAGCTGCTCGTTTACGTCCGGAAGCTCAAGAAGCTCCTGCCGCCCGGCAGATAAAAGCCGGTAGAGAAAAATGCTGTCCAGCCTGCCGGCATGGGAGAAGCCCGATAGCTTCTCCGGCATATAGGCTGAAAGGTCTTCGTCCTTGGCAGCCCGCTCTCTGAGCTGTGAGCCGGAAGCAAAGCCTCTGCAGAGCTTGCTGCTGTTATGCGCCGGGCCGGCCCTGAGCACAGGCCGGGGCTCAATGTAAGGGGCAAGGCTTTCGATAGCCCGGCAGTATTCCACGGCAAGGGTGCTGTTGGGGCTTTTAAACACCGAGGCCACCTCATGGCCGTACTGCTGCTCGCAGGCCTTTGCCATAGCCAGCGGGTAGCTGTCTCCACGGCGGGTGTATTCCAAAGCAAGAGGGGACTGCCGCAGCTCGCTCGAAGCTCTGGCAGCCTGTATTATGAGGTTTCCGTCGGCGGTTTCGCTGCCGAAGCAGAGGCGGCTTATCACTCCCTCGCCCAGCCCTGCAAGGGCGGCTATCCCGGCTCTGGCAAAGACCTCGGCGTTGGAGCAGGATAACGGAGCGGGAAGCTCCAGCACCAGATCGGCCCCGTGCTTTACTGCGGCCTCTGCCCGGGAGAACTTATCAAAGGCAGAGACTGCTCCCCGCTGTGTGGCGCTTCCGCTCATAGCCACAGCAATATGTGTGGCACCGCCGGAGCGGGCTTCCTTTATCAGATATTTATGCCCGTTGTGGAACGGGTCAAACTCTGCGATGATTCCGGCAGCGATCATATTTCTTCTCCTATCCTGATTCGGCTGCTGCGGGCCTTTTGACCGGTGTTTTCCGGCGTTCTGTTCAGCTGAGCGTCTGCCCGGAACAGAGCATCGAAAAATAATTATCAACTGTCAATTAAGCGGCAGAAGCCAAATGTTCATTGTAATTATTCGTAACAAAATTTTAAAAAAAGTGTATCAATACTTGAAATCCATACATATATCTGCTATAATACTATTGTATATTATTTCGGGAGCAATTGCAAGCCCGGAAGGAAAATTCGAGAGGAGTACGTTTAATGAAAATTTTAGTTGTAAATGCAGGCTCGTCCTCACTGAAGTATCAGCTGCTGGATATGACCGATGAATCCGTTATCGCAAAGGGCAACTGCGACCGTATCGGCATTGACGGCCACGTTTCCGCCAAAACAGGCGACGGCAGAAGCTTTGAGGCAGACTGCACCTTCCCGACACATACCGAGGCATTTGAGAAGCTGGTAGAGGTGCTGACCTCCGGCGAGACCAAAGTTATCGACTCCATGGCAGAGATCGCAGCTGTCGGCCACAGAATAGTACAGGGCGGCGATATTTTCAGCGAGACCTGCCTTGTTACCGATGAGGTAATCGACAAGATCGACGGCCTTTCCGAGCTGGCTCCCGTTCACAATCACCCCCACGCTCTTGCACTGCGTGCCTGCAAGAAGGTAATGCCCGAGGGCACTCCCATGGCTGTTGTGTTTGACACTGCTTTCCACCAGACCATGCCCCCCAAGGCTTATATGTTCGGCCTGCCCTATTCCGATTATGAGATCTACCATGTAAGAAAGTACGGCTTCCACGGAACATCTCACCGCTTTGTTTCCGCTGCTCTGGCTGAGGCTATTGGCAAGGACATAAAGGACCTGAAGATCGTTTCCTGCCACCTGGGCAACGGCTCCTCTATCACTGCTATCCAGGGCGGAAAGTCTATTGATACATCTATGGGCTTCACTCCTCTCGACGGCGTTGTAATGGGTACAAGAACAGGCTCTGTTGACCCGTCAGCAGTTACCTTCGTTGCTGAAAAGCACGGCTTCTCCCCCAAGGAAATGAGCGACTACATGAACAAGAAGTCCGGCTTCCTGGGAGTATCCGGCATCTCATCTGATAACAGAAACATCACTGAGGCTGCTTCTCACGGCGATAAGAGAGCTCAGCTGGTCACAGATATGCTGGTCTATGAGATCAAGAAATACATCGGCAGCTATGCAGCTGTTATGAACGGCCTTGACGCTGTGCTCTTTACCGGCGGTATCGGTGAGAACGCTTATGATGTAAGAGCTGCTGTCTGCAAGGATATGGACGTGCTGGGCATCAAGCTCAACGAGAAAGCTAACGACGGCCTGAGAGGTGAGCTTGCTAAGATCTCCGCTGATGACTCCAAGGTGGAGGTATGGGTAGTTCCTACCAATGAGGAGCTGCTTATCGCAAGAGACACCCTTGCACTTATCTCCAAATAATCATTCACATGACCTGCGGGCGGAGGACCTCCGCCCGTTTTGTTTATGCAGCCGGCATAGCCCGAAAGGAAAGATCAAATGAAGGACGACAAGGAAAAGCTTATCCCTGATGAGGATTACGAATACGAAAAAAAGCTTGCCGAACAGGCAAGAGAGCGCCAGCGGGCCTTGGAGGAAGCAGAGCGCCGGGCCATGGAGGAGCGTGCTGAATATGAAAAGCAGCAGCAGAAGCTCCGTGACAAGCAGATAGCTCAGGACAAGGTGGAGCTGATGAAGCTCAAAACAGGCGTTATCGAGGAATCTGAAACTATCAGAGAGGAGCATGAGGAAAAGCGTGAGCTCCACGGCAAGGAGAAGTTAGCCAATTTCTGGTATCATAATAAGATCTGGATACTGTTCGCTGCCTTTATAATCGGCGTGGTGGGATTTATCGTCATCGACGAGATAACGAGGGTCCGTGCGGACATGAACGTTATGATGATCGCCAACAACGGCCTTGCCTTCCGGCAGGAGGAGCTTGAAAAGTTCTTTGAGAAATACTGTGACGACCTTAACGGCGACGGGCAGGTCAAGGTCTCCGTGATGATAATGCCCCTTGACCCGGACAGCAAGGACTATCAGGCGCAGCAGGGCTATCAGGCCAAGTTTATAGCTCAGATACAGCTGCCGAATGATATTCTGGTGATAACCGATTCAAACACAGAGCCGGATTTCATGGCTATGTTCAAGGAGGACCTTGACAAGGATTTCCCTGGCAATAAGTATATTGACTCAGCGGGTCTTTCATTTAACATGAAGCTTCTGGCAGACGAGCTGAAATTCGAGAATATGCCGAATGATGTTCACCTCTCACTCCGCACACCGGTCACTACTCTGGGCTCCTCAATAGATGAGATGCAGAAAAACTACGATCAGGCCTTTGTGGTGTTTGAGCGGATAGTAAACGACCTCACCAGACGGGCCACTGAGACCAATGACCCGGGCCTTACCACTGAGCCATCGGCAAAGCCTCAGAAAAGCATGATAAATGTAGACCCGTAATATCAGTTGCAAACCTAAACCCCCGGCAGAGCACACAGCTCTGCCGGGGGTTATTTCTATGCCTGTTTCATGCAGTCAGGGTGGTTTTGTATTTCAGGCAGATCTTATCGGTGATAAGTGCGATGAACTCTGAGTTGGTGGGCTTGCCCTTGCCGGTGTTGATAGTGTAGCCGAAGAAGGAATTGAGAGTGTCGATATCGCCTCTGTCCCATGCGATCTCAATGGCGTGGCGGATAGCACGTTCAACTCTTGAGGGAGTGGTCTTGAATTTCTTGGCCACTGCCGGATATAGGAGCTTGGTAACACTTTCCAGCATTTCCTTGTCCGCCACAGATGCCATGATAGCCTCCCTGAGATAGTGATAACCCTTGATATGCGCCGGCACACCGATCTGGTGGATAATGTCGGTGACGATTATCTCAAGGTTTGGGTTCTGGCTCCTGCGGGAGAAGCTGATATCTGAGGTTATGTCTGTGTCAATGTCCAGCATCATCTTGATGCGCTCGCCCAGCATCTTTATGTCAAAGGGCTTCAGCATAAAGTAAGAGGCGCCGGCGTTCATGACCTGCTGCTCTATAAAGGAGTTCTCATAGCTGCTGGTCACTATAAACATAGGCTTTTTATAGGACGACTGCATCACCTTGCGGATAAGCTCGATAGCGTCCAGATTGGGCATTACTGCGTCTACGATCACTATCTCCGGAGCCTCGTTGCGAATGGCGTCAAAGATCACAAGGCCGTCCTTGGGGCGGGTTATCACGAAGAAGCCAAGGCTCCTGAGAGAAGATGCGCAGTTTACACCGTACTGTGCAGAATCGTCACCGATGAGAATTTTTATCTTATTGTTCATTATGTATTCCTCCAATGTCATTATTTGGCAGCCTTACCGAGTTGCCGGCGCTCGGTTGGCTGCCGTTCTTTAGCTTGATTATATTTTACCACAGATAAAATTAAAAATCAATAGTTTTTTGCTCAAAACGTCAAATATTTATCGACACAATTGTACAAAATAAACAAACATATATCTAAATAATAACAAATTGTCATAAAGCAGAGCAAACCTTACAAAAGCCGCCGGAACCCGCCGAAAACAGCAGCGGCAGTAATTTTACTGCCCGCTCCTGCTGCTGATAAGCATATCCTCTGCGAAGATCGCATATCCTCTTGTGGGGTCGTCCACGAACACATGGGTAACAGCTCCCACCAGCCTGCCCTCCTGAATGATCGGGCTGCCGCTCATGCCCTGGACTATTCCTCCGGCTGTTTCCAGCAGCTTTGGGTCGGTGACGTGTACGATCATATCATGGGAAGCGCCGTCCGAGAGGTCGATGTTTTCGATCTCGATCTTGTATCTTTCCGGCTCTTTACCTGAGAGTGTGGAGAGTATTTCCGCCTCTCCGGTGCGGACCTCCTGTTTAAAGCCCAGCGGTAAAGCTGCCTCATCAGAGGGGCACTCGTCAAGCCTGCCGAATACTCCTTCAGCAACATTTGCAGTAATGCTGCCGGTGGCCTCCGGGGATATGAACTCGCCTAAAAGCTGCCCCGGATCTCCGTGCTCGCTTTTGGTGCAGCCTGTGATCTTTACCTCGCCTACAGTTCCGTGGGAGATAGGCAGGGGCTGCTTGGTGTCTGCGTCGCAGATAGGGTGGCCCAATCCTGCAAAGGCGCCGGTGTCCGGGTCATAGAAGGTGAGGGTGCCGATACCTGCGGAGCTGTCCCGCACCCACATTCCGGCCTTGTAGGTCCCGCCGCTGTAGACGGGCGTAAGTGTAGCTGTGCGCTGCCTGCCGTCCCGGGAGAAGGTAACAGCGCAGGCACGCCCCTTGCTGCTGCTGATTATCTCGCTGACCCTTTGGTTGGTTGTGACGGTCTTGCCGTCAATATCGGTTATGACATCTCCCACCTGTATGCCGCAGTCAGAGGCGGGGCAGGAGCTGTTGATGCTTTCCAGCCCGATGACCATAACTCCGTCTGTCATGAGCTTGATGCCGAAGGGCTCACCGCAGGGCACCAGCATAGGTCTGTCAATGATGTCGGCGGTGACGCTTTTGATCGGAAAGGTGTCAAAAAGCATAAGTGTACTGTTATGTTTCACGTCCTGAGCTTCCTCCGTTCGGTGGCTGTTTTTTGAGGTCACGGCAAAAAAGCTGTCAACCGCCAGGCCTCGGTTGTCGCTTAGCAGGTAGGAGCTTGGCAGGCTTTTCCCGTAGAACCCGATCAGCCCCATTACCGAGAGCGCAGCTGCACCTGCCGCCAAAGCCGCCCTGTGAAATAATCGTCGCATTTTTATCGTTCCTTTCTTTTTTTAATATCCAAAACAAATAAAATTCCGTACATATATTTTTTGCAGCCGCATAAAATAAATACCGAGCGGGTGAAAAGTATATTTTGACTTGGCAGGGCAATTTACAATTTTTTTAATTTCATGTTCTGCAATAAGCACTGAAAAAACGGGTCTTGAAAAATCAGAATAAACGTGATATAATATAACTTGTCATAATTTAAGGCAGCGCCGCACAACTCCTGTGCGTCAGTAAGCGTTAGCTGCGGGTCGTGCGGAGCTGCCTTGATAGTATCTGCATATTTATTTTATCCTATCCGTGAGGTGCATTATGTCAAAAAAGGACAGACTTAAAAAGCAAAGTGAGAGGCAGCTCCAGGCGATCAGAGAGGCCGAGCGCATGGAGGCTGCTGAATATAAACGCCGGGAAGAAAGCCGAAGCGCAAAGAAGATGCGCAAGCGTGCCAAGCGCCTTGATTCAGCGGTCACGACTGTGCTTAAAATACTGATGTGCCTGCCGTTTTTATGGTCGGGGCTTTATTATGGGGGCATCTTTGTGGTGGGCATTTCCATGGGCCAGATGGACGATGTTCCCGGAAGGATCGCCGCTTATATCGGCATAGGTTCGGCGGTGTGCCTTGTGGGGATCGTACTGGCATTTTTAGGAAAATACATAGCCCAGTTTATAGTTATTTTAGCCGGAACGATCTGCTATATGCAGGGCGCCAGCTACATTATAGATAAGGCCAAGGAGCGCATCGGCGAGGGCTACGGCCTCTCTGACGAGCAAAAGGCGCTTGCAGTCAAATGGCGCTGGGGCCTTTACCCGATCATGGCGCTGGCGGTGCTTTCGGGGCTGCTGCTGGCGGTATATATCATCAAGTATGCGGTAACAAAGCGCCGCAAACAAAAAGAGCTCGACAACGCTCCCACAAAGAGCATCATCGAGCAATAAATATCATTTTATAAATTACGCTCCTGCGGAAATGACCGCAGGAGCGCTGCTTTTACCCTTGTATCAGTTTAGCTGCCTTCAGAATAGCCAGCTGTGTCTTGGCATCGGGGAGCTTGCCGTCGTAGACCATTTGCAGAGCCTCCTCAAAGGGGAGCTTCACCACGTCTATAAACTCGTCCTCGTCAAGATGCCTGTCGCCAAAGCTCAGGTCTCTTGCAAGATACATATGAATGATCTCGGTATCATAAGCGACGGTGGGGTAGAGGCAGCCAAGATAATCAAACCTGCCGCACTCAGCGCCGATCTCCTCCTTCAGCTCCCGGAGCCCGCACTCACGGTGGTCCTCACCGTATTCCAGCTTGCCGGCGGGTATCTCTGTCAGAACTGAGGCAAAGGGGTAGCGGAACTGCTTTACCATGTAGATCTCTCCCTTATCGTTTACCGGCACCACGCAGACACCGCCGGGGTGCTTTATTACCTCTCTGGTGGCCTCTCTGCCGTCCTCAAGCTCTACTTTATCAACGAACAGCTTTACAACTATTCCGTCAAATTTCTGTTCGCTGGAAAGGGTCTTTTCATCAAGGTGCATTTTTCATTCTTCCTTTCTCTCAGGCTTCCTTTTTAGAGCCCAGCCTTTTGCTGAGCCTTGTAACTATCGGGATCGCAGGGTTTTCGCCCCGCTTCTTTTTTCTGTCGTAGTCAACCACCCAGTAAACTATCAGCACGGCTATACCGCCGACAGATGCTATCTTTCCGAGGGTGGCGCCGCCGGCCTTGAAATGGAAGGTAATAGTGCTGTCGCCTGCAGGAACTGGAACTGCCATAAAGCCGTAGCTTACCTTTTCAATGTCCACAGCCTTGCCGTTGACCTCTGCGCTCCAGCCGTTCTCAAAGGGAACAGAGAAGAACACAAGCTTTGATGCCGGCAGGTTGATCTTAGCCTCGAAGCCCTGATAGTCGTAATTGAAGGAATAGCAGCACTGTGCCTGCTTTTCCTTGACCGCCTTTTCATAGAGCGAACGGGAGACTGTCTGGCTGCTCATGTCAAACTTCTGTATAAGCAGGCCTAAGCGGTCTGCCTGTTCTTCTGTGAGCACCAGGGAGTTCATAAGCAGTACCGGCTTTTCCACCTCGCCCAGGTTCTTCATGTCCTCGTCGAGAACATAGGTATCGTAGGCAAAGCCCATGGGGATATAATTCTTGTTCTTGTAGATATAGAATTTGTTCTGATCGCCGACATATTCAAAGTCCGGCATATCGCTGAGGGCCTTGGAGGCCTTGGGCTCCTTTTCTCCCTTGATCTCCTTGTCGGAGTATTCCTTGAAATAATACTTGACTGAGAGAAGCCCTCGGAGGGCATAGAGCTTAGGCTCCATACGGGAGGCCACATCTCTTGTCTGGCCTATGGAGGTGTAGAAATCCATGATAGAGGTAGGCACCACGCTGTGGAAGGTCCTCATGGAGCTGAGGCCCCAGAACATACACCAGTTATCAACACTTTCGGAGGTGTCTATACGGTAGAAGGTGTTTTCTTGGCCGGAGAGGTCGCCGTCAAACTTGGAGAGGTCAACATTCTCTCTGCCGTTGATAGCTCTTTCGATATAGTCCGGGTTGTCATCTCCCTGAATGACGCCGTAGATAACAGATGACATCATGCAGACAGCGCAGGCCAGTGAGGTCATGACGCAGAGGGTGAAATGCCGCTTGCGCTTATCCACGGCCACCTTATAAACTGCGAAGAACAGCATTACCGTCATAGCTATAGTAACTATAGCCTGAACGTAATAGAGCTCCGGGTATTTCGGCACCTTGCCGTAGACCACCTTGCCGTCAACATTCTTGGGCAGCAGGCCTATACCCACGAAAACCGAGGAGGCTATAGCTGTCGGCACAAAGCCGGATCTCAGGTCGAACTTGTCCTTGTCTATCACCTGTGCGGTCATAAGGCACATGATAAGGATTGGCATATAGAACCAGCGGGCGTAATAGCTGCTGTTAAAGAGGACAAAGGCGGAGTTGAAGAAGGGTACGCAGGCCATGATGATGCAGACGATGATCATTTTGCCCTGCCATGTCTTTTTGCGGGTGCGCATAAAGGCGATAACGCCGCACATTGAGAACATAGGAAGGTAGCCTGCCAGAGATGCCCAGCGGGCCTTGTCGGAATTGAGGATATTCACTCTTGCAGGCATATCCGAGAGCATGAAGAATGCCTGGAAGATGCGGGGGATACGCAGGTGGTCGCTGTAAGCCACCATATCGAGGCCCCAGAGGTAGCTGGAAACACGGGGATTATTGATAACATCCATGACTGAGGGGAGCAGTATTGCAAAGGAGATGATAAAGCCCAGCACCGCCTCAAATATAAGAGTGAAGAACATTTTCATGTTCATCTTGAATTCTTTGTCGGTCATTCGGACAAAGAAATAGATTATAGTGAACACTACTTCGCATACGAAGAAGAAATAGCTTATAGAAGCGCAGATCGCAACAGCGAGGGCAAAGGCGCCCTTTTTGTTTTCCTGAGTGAGCAGCTCGAAGCTGAGCAGCAGCAGCGGGAAGAAGGCAGTTGCGTCATGGAAATGATTGAAGAAAACATTATAGGTCTGGAAGCCGGAGAAGGCGTAGAGCATGGCGCCGATGAATGCGGCGTTTTTGTTGCCCACGAATCTTCTGATGTAGGCGTAGGCGCAGACGGCGGCAACGGCAGTTTTCAGCGCCAGCAGCCATGGGATAAGGTATGGCACAGCGCCTATGGGGAACAGTGTGGTGATCCAGAAGAACGGGCTTCCCAGCAGGTAGAAGGAGTAGGAGCCGATAAAATTGGCGCCAAGGTCAGTGCCCCAGTCCCAGCCGATACCCACGTCCCGCACTACCTCATTGGCGTGCTGGTAGAACATCATCTGCTGCGAGTTGAAATCGCCGTAATAGAGGAAGATGCCCTTGTTGAAGATCATAGACGGAATAAAGCTCAGCATCATCGCAGCAAAGGCGACGGCGAAAAGCTTTAAATACAGTTCCTTGCCGCTGTTCTCGGCGGAGCGTTTCAGAAAGCCCGGTTTTTCTTTCATTTATTATTGCCTCTTTCAAAAATGGTTATATATAGTATGGGCAGCACTGGCCGGCTGCCGGCACTGCCTATATATTATAGCATAGTTAAAATAATAAATCAAGACATTTTTTCATTTTCCCGTCGCTTGTGTGAAAAAGAGCAGAAACCGATTTCTTGAAACGCTTATCCCTTTATCATAAATCTATCACAAAGGCAGGGTATTATTATATCAACAGGTTAGAGGGACACCTGGGCGGTGGAAGGGCAAAGGCTCCTGCACTGCGAGGGTATTCTGAGAGATTTGAGACAACAAAGCATAGTTTTATCAGACATAGATTCAGACAGGTAAGTCACCCAAGCTCCCGGCTACATATTATTTTTCTCCATCTGATCATATATGTGAAGCATCACAACAGTAGCGCCTTATCCGTGAGGATAGGGTGTTATTGTTTTTTTGTGTCGGAAGATCAGCTCTCCCGGGGATATTCACAGTGCAGCCGGGAGACCCAGGTGCCGGCGGCGGCCCGGCCGGCAGCGGTGCGTTTCGGTATGCCGCCAGCAGGTACTGTTCACATATTTATAAAAAATTAGATTTAATATCTTGTAAATTTCGTAAAAATATGGTATAATATTACATACCCAAATATAACGCTTCCGCCTGCTGCCCCGGGGCAGAGGCAGAGCCTGAAAAGGAGGACGGCTGTGAAACGGATAGATATGTTCCCGACAAATTCGGCAGGAGACCTGAAATACCGTATCGGGCGGGTCTTTCCCTTCGGCGCAACTATTATGGAGGACGGTGTGAATTTCAGCATCTTCTCCAAGCAGGCAACAGGCTGCACCCTTTTGCTGTTCCGCCACGGCGAAAGGGAACCTTACATTGAGATACCCTTTCCGGACGAGTTCAGGATAGGCAATGTGTACTCTATGATGGTGTTCGGCATCAAATTGGAGGACACTGAATACGGCTACCGCTTCTACGGCAGGAATGACCCGTCGGCGGGGCTGCTCTTTGACAGCAGCAGAGTGGTGCTGGACCCTTATGCCAAGTCAGTCTCCGGCCGGACTGTCTGGGGAGAGCGCCCCGACCCAAACGAGCCCTTTGCCTACCGGGGGCAGATAATTCGTGAGGACTACGAATGGAACGGCGACAAACCCCTTGAGATACCCATGAGCGACCTTGTGATCTACGAGATGCACGTCCGCAGCTTCACCAAAGGGCAGGGCAGCGGAGCAAGATACCCCGGCACCTTCTACGGCATAATCGAGAAGATACCCTATTTAAAGGAGCTGGGTGTGAACTGCATTGAGCTTATGCCGATCTTTGAGTTTGATGAGTTCAGCAATTCCAGAGAGTACAACGGCCGGCAGCTTTATAACTACTGGGGCTACTCCACAGTTTGCTTTTTTGCTCCCAAGGCCGGCTATTCCAAGGCGGCCCGGCTGGGCTTAGAGGCCGATGAGCTGAAATATCTTATCAAGACGCTTCACAAAAACGGCATCGAGGTCATACTTGATGTGGTGTTCAACCACACCGCCGAGGGCAACGAGAACGGCCCTGTGATCTCCTACAAGGGTATCGACAACAGGACCTACTACCTGCTCACCCCGGACGGCGGATACTACAATTTCAGCGGCTGCGGCAATACCATGAACTGCAACAATGCTGTGGTGCGCAACCACATTCTTGACTGCCTGCGCTATTGGGTGTCGGCGTATCATATCGACGGCTTCCGTTTTGACCTTGCTTCTATCCTCACCAGAGACATGAACGGCGCACCGATGCTTTCGCCGCCGCTGCTGGAAACTATGGCTCATGATGCGGTGCTTGGCAGCACAAAGCTTATCGCTGAGGCCTGGGACGCAGGCGGGCTTTATCAGGTGGGGAGCTTCCCCTCCTGGAACCGGTGGAGCGAGTGGAACGGCAGATACCGGGACTGTGTAAGGCGGTTTATCAAGGGCGGAGCTGAATGTGCTCCGGAGCTGTATGAGCGCATAAGCGGCTCCGGGGATATGTACGGCGGCAGGACACCGGCGGTTTCGGTGAATTTCGTCACCTGCCATGACGGTTTCACGATGTACGATCTTGTGTCCTACAACTGCAAGCACAATGAGCTCAACGGCGAAGACGGGCGTGACGGCTGCAACGATAACGACAGCTGGAACTGCGGAACCGAGGGCGATACTGACGACAGGCAGATACTTGACCTCCGCTTCCGGCAGATAAGAAATATGTATACTCTTCTGCTCACCAGCAGGGGAGTGCCCATGCTGCTTTCCGGAGACGAATTTGCCAACTCCCAGCAGGGCAACAACAACGCCTACTGTCAGGACAACGATATATCCTATCTTGACTGGCGGCTGCTTGATAAGAACAGAGAGCTTTTTGAGTATGTAAGGCAGCTTATCCGCTTCCGGCGGGAGCACCCGGTACTGCGGTGGGCGGATTATGAGCTGGGGCACAACGGCACCGGCTATCCGGAGCTTTCCTTTCACAGCCTGACCCCTTGGCAGTGTGACCGCAGCCAGCCCTCACTGACCGTGGCCTATCTCTTTGCGGAGGATCATCAGCGCTGCGGCACTGAAAGAGACTGCTTTATCTATGTTATGGTGAACGCCCATTGGGAGAGCCACAGCTTTCAGCTGCCCATTATCCCTGCACAGACGGAGTGGCATCTGTTCTGCCGCTCCAGCGGAGAGCTGTACCCAGTCGGGAAGGAACGCTTCATAGGCGATGTGGGGTGCTTTGAGCTCGGCCCGAGAGAGACAGCGATACTTATAGCAAAGCAGGTCAGATAATGAGGTGTATAGGCTGAGCATCGACTAATTTGTATAATATCTACAAAAGAAGATAAACTTTATTGTGAGTTTGTTCAATTGTAAAAAGCTGAAAAAAATGTTATAATAATAGTATACAGATGCGCAAACGGTTGCGCAAAAATAAGTACGGGAGGTAATCATTTATGAATAACAGCATTAAAAAGACAATTGCCGGCCTTGCAGCTCTGAGCATGGCAGTCACAACTGTTTTTGCCGGAACTGTAAGTGCGGCTGATGTGAACATCACCAACGCCCTGCTTGAGGACGATGTCTGGGGCGATAACGGCGGCTGGCAGGTTGAGGCCAACTGGGATATTCCCGATACCGACAGGACCACCGAGACAGTAGTATATGCCGACAAGTGGGCTGATGCTCCTGATACCGGCTCCACCGGCGGTGTTAATTTTTGGTATAAGGACGGCGGCACTACCAAGCTGACCCAGACTGTGTCTTTCCCGGCCGGCAAGTACAGCTTGTCTGCACTGGCTATGGGCGAGAACGCAAGCTTTAAGGTGAGCGTAGGCAGCAGTGACGGCTCCTCTGCCGATCTGGACGGCTGGAACAGCTGGAAGGAGTCCGCATTGGACGAGGTTGAGTTTACCGAGGATACAGATGCTGTTATCACTATAGAGGTAGTTATGCAGGCCGGCGGCTATGCCTATGTTGACGGTGTTACTGTTAAGGCAGGTGAAAGCGGCGGCAACGACAGCGGCTCTCAGACCGAAGACGAAGAACCCAAGGAGGAGAACAACAGCACTGATTCATCAGACTCCACCGATTCTGGTGACAACGGCAAGGCTGATGATGCCTCCTCGCAGGACAGCACCTCTGACAGCACAGCCGACAGCAAGTCTGATGACAGCAAATCTGACGACAGCAGCAAGAGCGGTACATCTTCTTCAAAGAAAAACGCTGAGGTAACGAACGGCGATTTCGAGCAGGTCGAGGAATCCACACTTGTAGGCTGGGAGGTCGATTGGAAGGACGAGCTGCATATCTGGTATGCGGACGCTGAGGCTAAGAATGCAAGAAGCAACAAGGATAACAACTACCTGAACATCTGGGCTGAAAAGGCTGCGGCGCTTAATGTAAAGCAGACTGTTCACCTTGAAAAGGGCACCTATAAGGTATCCTTCAATCTTGATGCCAACGAGGGCGTTGACACCGGCGTAAAGCTTTCGGTGGGCAGCCTTGTGAGCTACACTCTGCCAAAGGGCACAGGCTGGGAGAAATGGCAGCTCTGCGAGACCAATGCTTTCACCGTCGCAGAGGAAGGTGATTATGAACTGGTATTCTCCGGCGATCTGGCTGCTGATACCTGGCTGGCTATAGACAATGTAAAGATCTCCGCTGATAACGGTTCTTCACAGTCCGGCGGCAGCTCCGGCAGCACAACCACTACCGGTACAACTACTACTACCGCCACTAATAACCCCGCTGCCGCCACAAATGACAATTCCGGCACCGGTGCTGCAAGCAACGCTGCACTTCTCGGCCTGCTGACCGTATCCGCAGCCGGGCTGGCAGTTACCAAGAAGAGAAAGTAATTTAAGATCAGGCATATTTTAAATGGTGCTGCGCTAAA
>CADBTF010000095.1 GCA_902797485.1 uncultured Ruminococcus sp.
AAAGCCCTCCAGGGAGCTCTCCATATCCTGCAAAAGCCTGAGCTTCGACTGTGCCTCCTGGAGCCTTTGGCTGTTATCCTCAAAGAGTGACTGAGCAGATTCCAGTTTGGCCCTTTTGTTTTCCAAAAGCTTGCTGAGGCCGGCAAGACGGTTTTTATGGTCTGTTTCTTCCTCAAGAGCCTTTTCCTGCTGGGCGGTGAGAGCTTTCAGCTCCTTCTCTGCAAGCTCTGACTTTTCCTCCATATCCTTGCGGTCAGCAGCGGAGGCTTCAAGGCTCTCCTGAGCGTCGGATAAATTATTCTTTGCGCCCTCCAGCTTATAGGCCAGCTCGGATTTTTTGATATACAAACTGCTCAGGGCAGAATTGGATTCAGTAATAGTCTTGTCAAAGTCCTCCGACTTATCCCTGATCTCGCTGAACTCGCCCTCTGTGCTTGTGATCTTTGC
This sequence comes from uncultured Ruminococcus sp., assembly GCA_902797485.1. GTDB lineage: Bacteria > Bacillota > Clostridia > Oscillospirales > Ruminococcaceae > FB2012. Next base: position 448 of record CADBTF010000095.1, read on the forward strand.
TTCCAGTTCCTGCTGAGCTTTTTCAAAGCCCTCCAGCTCCTGTTGCTTCTCTTTGAGCTCACATTCAAGATAATACTTTGAATTATCAGTCTCGTCGATCTGATATTTAAGCGCTTCTATCTGCTCATTGATATGCTTGATGTCATTTTCAAGCACTGCTATCCTGGAATCAGCCTGAGAGTTATCCAGCTCGATCTGATGTATCCTGCCTTTGAGCTCGTCGATCAGATCGGATTTTGCAGAGCTTTGCTCCCGGCACAGCTCGACCTCATCGCTGAGTGTCTCGGCTTCATTGGCGGTCTGCTCATACTGCTGCGCCAGCTGCTTTGCCTTTTCTCTGTTCTCGGAAAGGGTCTTGTCTATCTGGTGCATCTGAGTGACCCATACAGAGATCTCCAAGGCGGATTTTTTTGCGTAAAGCTCGTTATATTTCTTAGCCTTCTCACACTGCTTTTCCAAAGGGCCTATCCGGCTCTCGATCTCTGAAAGTATGTCATTCAGTCTGGCGATATTATCATCTGCGGCCTTGAGCTTGCGCTCGGCTTCTTCTTTCTTGTATCTGAACTTGGATATTCCGGCTGCTTCTTCAAAGATCTCTCTTCGCTCGGTGGATTTGCTGCTGACTATATCAGCGATCCTTCCCTGCCCGATTATAGAGTAACCGTCCCGCCCGAGGCCGGTGTCCATAAAAAGCTCCAGAACATCTTTGAGCCTTACATTCTGATTATTGATAAGATACTCGCTGTCGCCGTTGCGGTAAAGCTTTCTCGAAACAGAGACCAGATCGGTATCTCTGTCAAGTGCATGGTCTGAATTGTCTATGTTAAGTGTCACCTGTGCAAAGCCGGCAGCGGGGCGGTTTTTGGTTCCGTGAAAGATAACGTCCTCCATTTTTCCGCCTCGAAGCGTCTTAGAGGACTGCTCCCCCATGACCCAGCGCATAGCATCACCTATATTGGATTTACCCGAACCGTTTGGACCGACAACAGCAGAAATCCCCTTGTTGAATTCAAGCTTTATCTTATCCGGAAAGGACTTAAAGCCCTGCAGCTCAAGCGATCTCAGGTACACACACTCATCTCCTTATAACACATTGATATTTCTGCACCGCATCATCAGCGATGAATTTTATATTGACTCCATGCTGCCTGAAATAATCAGCATTTGATCTCTTATGCCCGACCGCCCGGCTGACACAGCCCTTTGCGACCGCACACACTACATTTATGTTCCCGCCGGGATACAAGGGAATGCCCTCCGCCAGCAGCGCATTGCTTATGCTTTCTCTGTAAAGCTCGCTCTCACAGAGCTCCCTGAAAGCCGGATGGTAATAACCACCCACCATATCCTGCTCCACGAACTCGGAAGCATGGAGCCCGCATTTTATCACTCTGATGCCGGCCTGCTCAAACTCACAGAGCATCTTTGAGCACAGCTTAACAACCTTTTCAAAGGGCATCGGCCTATACTTCCCGGAACCCAGAAGCCCCGCCAGACGGGTGCGCTTCAGGATAACTACCGGATATATCCTGACAGTATCAGGCCTTATATCAAGCACCTTTGACATATTGTCAAGCTCGATCTTCTCACAGCTGCCGTAGAGCCCGCCCATAAGCTGTAAGCCCAGTTCGAAGCCCCATTCTCTGATAAGCCTCGAAGAATTGAAAACGTCCTCTGCGGAATGGCCCCGGTCGTTGGCAGCAAGTACCTTATCGTCAAGGGACTGAGCGCCCAGCTCAATGGCTGTAACTCCGTAGCTTTTTAAAAGCCTTAGTATTTCTTCGTCGATACAGTCGGGCCTTGTGGAGAGCCTTATACCCTTAAAGCCGCCCTCTCCCACAAAGGGGTGAGCTGCTTCAAGCAGCTCTGTCATATATTCCCTGTCGATGGCTGTAAAGCTCCCGCCGAAGAATGCGATCTCTGTATCTTTCAGATTTTTGATCTCAGCCATTGCCTGCCGGCAGATACGCCTGACGTCCTCACCGTGAGGAAGCTCGTTCTCTCCCGAAATGGTGTTCTGATCGCAGAAGGAGCACCTGTAGGGGCAGCCGGCATGGGGAACAAAGATCGAAATATTGCTGTGGGCCATTACGGTTTTATGCCCATAAGCGCCAGAGCTTCTTTAGCGGCTGCCTGCTCTGCACTTTTCTTTGAGCGTCCTGTTCCCTCACCTATGACATTATTGTTCAGCATCACCTGAAAAGTAAACTGCTTGTCGTGGTCGGGGCCGGATTCGCTTTTAAGGTTATAGACGATCTTTTCCTCAGGGTTGCGCTGAATGACCTCCTGGAGGATAGTCTTGTAATCATGGAAGGCATCGCTGCCCTTGGGGGTTATATTCTCCGGAATGAAGGAGAGGATATAAGGTCTTGCTGCATCAAGGCCGCCGTCCAGATAGATAGCAGCGATCACTGCTTCAAAGGCATCGGATACTATTGAGGGGCGCTCTCTGCCGCCTGTCTGCTCCTCGCCCTTGCCCAGCAGGATATGCCTGCCCAGATCTATCTTCTTTGAAAACTCAAACAGCGACTGCTCACACACAAGCGAAGCCCTCAGCTTTGAAAGCTCGCCTTCGGGAATGTGAGAAAAGTGCTTGAATATATAATCGGAGACCACGATAGAAAGCACAGAATCCCCAAGGAATTCCAGCCTCTCATTGCATTTCATGTTCTTGTTTTCGTTAGCATAAGACGAATGAGAAAGAGCCTCCAAAAGCAGCTTTTCGTTTTTGAAGCTGTAACCGATCTTCTGCTGCAAAAGCGTTACACTTTCCTTTGCGTCCAATCAAGTCACTTCCCTTCAATCCTCTGCCTCGTCAGACTGCTTCATTGCTGCCAAGGATTCCGAGATCTCATTGATAGCGTTTGACTCAATAAAGAGCCTTGCCTGCCTTACAGCATTGTAAAAGGCCTTTGCATTGGAGGAACCGTGTGCCTTGATAACTGCACGTCTTGTTCCCAGCAGCGGAGCTCCGCCGTACTCGGAATAATCAAGCTTCTTCTTGAAATCCTTGATAGCCCCCATCATAATAGCAGCAGCCAGCTTGGTCTTGGCGTTCTTGGAGAACATTCCTTTCAGCTCGTTTGAGAAAAACTTGCCCATGCCCTCGTATGTTTTAAGTATCAGGTTGCCGCAGAAACCGTCAGCAACAACTACATCAGCCTCATCAAAGGGAATGTATCTGGCCTCGATGTTTCCGGTGAAATTAACAGGCGCAGTCTTGAACTGCTGATATGCTTCCAGCTCCACAGGTCTGCCCTTGCTTTCCTCAGCGCCGATATTTGCCAGCGCCACCTTCGGGTCATTCATCTTCATGACTTTATTCATATAGATAGAGCCCATTACTCCGAACTGCACCAGTATCTCCGGGCGGCACTCTGCATTGGCGCCGCTGTCCAGCAGCATGGTGGGCTTATCGGTAGTAGGCAGAAGGGTCGCCAAAGCGGGGCGCTTAACGCCCTTGATGCGCTTAACGATAAATGTGCCGCCCACCAGCAGAGCTGCGGTAGAGCCGGCAGACACAAAGGCATCGCCCTCGCCGTCGGCAAGCATTTGCAGGCCCACAGCCATGGAGGAATTTTTCTTGCTCTTTATAACGCTCTTAGGGTCATCACAGATCTCGATAACACCGTCAGCGTGCCTGATCTTCAGATTGGATATGTCAAGCCTGTTCTCGTCGGCGCAGGCTTTGATCTTAGCCTCGTCACCCACCAGCGTAATATCAACGTTGAATTCTCTCTGGGCATCAATTGCGCCCTTGATGACCTCAAGGGGGGCATTGTCTCCGCCAAAGGCGTCCATAACAATATTCATTTTCCTACCTCCTGCTTATTTCATTTCATCTAAATATTTATCAAGCTCATTCAAGCCCCTGTTGGCCAGGGCCTCATATCTCTGCTGCTTGTCTTTTATCCTCTCCGGCAGCTCCGGCAGGATACCCATATTGCAGCCCATAGGCTGGAAATTGGCAACAGTCTCATCACTTATGTATCTTGAAAGCGCACCTATCATGGTAGTCTCCGGCAGAAGCAGATACTCCTTGCCCGCAAGCCTGCGGCTCATGTTGATACCTGCCATAATGCCGCTGGCAGCGGATTCGATATATCCCTCCACACCGGTGATCTGCCCTGCAAAAAACAAGCTCTCCCGCTGACGCATATTAAAATAGGGCGTCAGCTGAGTCGGGGAATTGATATAGGTGTTTCGGTGCATCACACCGTACCTGACAAACTCTGCATTGGCAAGCCCGGGTATCATTGAAAACACACGCTTCTGCTCCGGGAATTTCAGGTTAGTCTGAAAGCCCACTATATTATAAAGCGTACCCTTGGAATTCTCAGCCCTCAGCTGGACCACAGCGTATGGCCGCCTGCCTGTCCTTGGGTCAGTTATGCCCACAGGCTTTAACGGGCCGAACCGCATTGTGTCCTCTCCTCGTTTTGCCAGCACCTCGATAGGCATACAGCCCTCATAGACCTTAAAGCCGTCCCTGCTGAAATGCTCAGTCTCAAACTGTTTCAGGGGAACTGATCCCGCATTTATAAGAGCATTGTAAAAGGCTGTATACTCATCTTTGTCAAAGGCGCAGTTGATATAATCCGCCTCACCTCTGCCGTAGCGGGAGGCAAAGAAAACACGCTCCTTGTCAAGGCTATCATAAGAAACTATCGGTGCTGCGGCATCGTAGAAATACAGGCTGTCACCGCAAAGCTTCATGATGCTCTCTGCCAGCTTGTCAGAGGTGAGGGGGCCGGTGGCGATGATAACCTCACCCTCCGGTATCTCAGTGACCTCTCTGCTGACTATAGTTATCAGCGGCTCTGCTTTGATCTTTTCTGTAACTGCATTTGAAAAAGCCTCTCTGTCAACAGCAAGAGCGCCTCCGGCGGAAACTCTTGTCTCTCTGGCGCAGCTCACCACAAGGGAGCCCAGCCTTGCCATTTCCTCCTTGAGCATTCCCGCAGCGGAGCCGACTCTCTCAGCCTTTAAGGAGTTGGAGCAGACCAGCTCGCACAGTCCGGGGTGCTTATGTGCAGGGGAATACTTTTCAGGCTTCATATCGTAAAGCTCTACTTCAATGCCTGCGTGTGCCAGCTGCCAGGCTGCCTCACAGCCCGCAAGCCCCGCACCGATAACCTTAACCGCCATTTGAAAGCTCCTTCTCGTAGCCGCAGCCTTCCTTATGACAAACAAGCTTGCCGCTCTTGCCGCCCTTTTGGAACAGTGCCGAGCCGCAGTTGGGGCATTTATCCTCCATAGGAATATCCCATGTCATAAAGGTGCAGGTGGGATTATCCTCGCAGCCGTAGTATTTCTTGCCGCGCTTTGATTTTTTCAGGAGCACTCTCTTTCCGCAGAAGGGGCAGGCAGCGCCTGTGTCCTCAACTATCCTGCGGGTGTTGGTGCAGTCCGGGAAGCCGGAGCAGGCCATAAACTTGCCGAACCTGCCGATCTTTATGACCATCGGCTTTCCGCAAATCTCGCAGACCTCATTGGTGGCTTCGTCCGGCACCTTTACACGCTTGCCGTCCATAGCAGTCTCGGCCTTTTCAAGCTCTTCTTCAAAATCCTTGTAAAAGCTGGCGAGGGTCTTGGTCCAGTCTCTGGTGCCGTTCTCTATCTGGTCAAGGCTGTTTTCCATCTGAGCAGTGAACTTAACGTCAACTATCTTGTCAAAATGCTCCTTCATCAGGTCATTGGTGACCTCTCCGAGGGCAGTGGGTTTAAGCTGCTTGCCGTCTCTCTCAATATAGCTTCTTGCCAGTATCGTTGAGATAGTAGGCACATAAGTCGATGGTCTGCCGATGCCTGTTTCTTCAAAGGCCTTTACAAGTGTTGCCTCAGTATAGCGTGGAGGCGGCTGTGTGAAATGCTGGTTGCCCTCAAGGTCTTTGAGCTTGAGAACATCATTCTTCTTGATAGGCGGCAGAACATTTTTCTTTTCCTCGTCATCGTCTTTGGCTTCCTCATAAAGCACTGTAAATCCGTCGAACTTAACAGAATAGCCCGACGCCTTAAAACCGCAGCCGTTGGCCTCGATATCCACTGAAACGGTATCCATAAGGCAGTTAGCCATCTGGCTGGCAATGAACCTCTCCCAGATAAGCTTATAGAGCTTATACTGGTCTGAGGGAACACCGCTGGCCTTTACCAGATCGGGTGTCAGCTCAGGGTGGGCAGGGCGGATAGCTTCGTGAGCGTCCTGCGCATTGCCCTTGGTCTTATATTTCTTGGGGGTGTCAGGGATATATTTCTCGCCGTACTTTTCTTTGATAAACTTATAAGCGGCATTCCGGGCTTCATCAGAAACTCTTGTGCTGTCTGTTCTCATATAGGTGATAAGACCGGTAACGCCCATGCCGTTTATATCAACGCCCTCGTAAAGCTCCTGAGCGGCCTTCATTGTCCTTCTTCCCTGGAAGGAGAGCCTTCTTGAAGCCTCCTGCTGGAGGGTGGATGTGGTAAATGGAGCAGAGGGAGACTTTTTATGCACGCTCTTTTTAACGTTAGTCACCACATACTGTGCGCCCTCAAGCCTTTTGAGTATCGCATCTGTCTGGGCCTTGTCAGCAAGATCCACCTTAGACCCGTCAACAGTAGTCAGCTTTGCAGAGAAAGGCTTTTTGCTTTCGGGAGCCAGCAGCTTGGCATCTATCGACCAATACTCCTGAGAAACGAAGGAGCGTATCTCCTCCTCACGGTCACAGATCATTCTTACAGCCACTGACTGCACTCTGCCCGCTGAAAGGCCCCGCCTGATCTTTCTCCACAAAAACGGCGAAAGCTTATAGCCAACCAGCCTGTCAAGCACACGCCTTGTCTGCTGGGCATTCACAAGGTTCACATCTATGGAGCGAGGTGCACTCATTCCGGCCTTGATGCCGCTTTCGGTGAGCTCGTTGAAGGTCACTCTGTTTTTATCGTTAAGATCAAGCCCGAGCAGCTGCGCCAGATGCCAGGATATAGCCTCTCCCTCACGGTCAGGGTCTCCCGCAAGATAAACATGGTCGCTTTTCTTGGCAAGCTTTTTTATGCCCTTGATCGTTTCTTCCTTTTCCTTAATGTCCACATACTGCGGTTCAAAATTATTGTTTATATCAACGCCAAGCTTGGATTTAGGAAGGTCTCTCACATGACCCTTAGAGGCAACGACCTCATAGTCATTCCCAACATACCTTTTGATAGTTCTTATCTTTGTCGGCGACTCAACAATTATCAGTCCAGCCAATTCTTATTCTCCCATTCTGTAGTTTATATTGACCTGAAGCGCTTGCCCGGAAGAGAGATAACAAACCCCTCCAACTCCATCATAGTGAGTATCGACAGCGCTTTGTCTATATCAACATCTATCCGCTCCGCCAGCTCATCAGCCATTAAAGCCGATCCCTTCAAGATCAGATAGACCTCCTTTGCTTTTTCATCAAGCCCGGATATATCGGCCTCGTGCTCCGGGGCAGCGGCTATATCCTCATTTTCTTCTGTTTCTGCTGTTTCAATATCACTTTCGGCGGCAGCAGAAGCCTGTTTAAGTTTTCTTCTCTCCTTCACCGGAGCTTCGTCAGCATAGAATGAATAATCCTCTGCTTCATTATATTCGTCATTTCTCAGATCATAACCAATGCGCTCTACTCCCATATGAGAGAGGTAGTACAAAACATCATTAGCACTCAGATATACATGACAGCCCCGTCTCATGAGCCAGGATTGCCCCAGGTATCTTCTGTCATTTATATCATGGGGCGGCACCACAAAAACCGCTTTGCCCAGTGATATAAAATGCTCACACACATTCAGCCCCTTGCTTGCAGCGGAGCCCTCTACGAAAATAACAGCGTCGCACAAGCCGGCGATTATTCTGTTCCTCATTGAATAACTGACCCTTGGCCCGTTCATAGCCTCGCAGCTCTCAGAGATAACAGCCCTGCATTCGCTTGACTGCTCATCTACCTGAAACTGCTCAATAGGCATGGCATAAACACCTATCGTATTATAACCGTTATCCGACGCTATGCTGTTTGCCAGAATATCCACACCCTCAGACAGGCCCGAAATAACAGTGCAGCCGTAATCGCCCATTGCTTTGGTGACAGAAGCAGTCACAGTTTTTGAATAATCAGAGGGCGAGCGTGTTCCGGCAATGCCTACGCTCAGGCTGTACGAAAGGGTCGCCTTATCGCCTTTCAGGAAAAGGACTGCCGGCGGGTTAGGTATGCTTCTCAGCCTTTCTGGATATTCCCTGCTATCATAGCCAATGACCTCAATGCCGTTTTTCTCACAATCATCAATTATCTTTTCTGCATTTTCAAGTGTCACAGAGCGGCTTCTCTCCGCCTCATGACGCAATAGCCCCTGCACCCTTCCGCCGCAGACTGCCTTGTAATATTCCTGAACATCATCATAATCCTTGCCGCAGGCCCAGAGCCTCTTTTCGGCCGGGCCAAACACAAGCACCAGCCAGAGCCAGTAAACACGTTCGTCCATCAGCCTTCCCCCCTTTTCATTTCCCAGAGGAAGATCGCAGCAGCCGTCGCAGCGTTCAGGGAATCGATATTGCCGTGCATGAAAATAGTCACCTTGTCATCACAGGCAGAAACTGCTTCCTCGCTCAGGCCGTTCCCCTCGTTGCCGATCACGGCAGCACAGCCGCCGGAAAAATCATGATCTATGATATTTTCGCCGCCGCTTATCACAGCAGCAGCTGTTCTGATGCCCTTGGCTTTAAACAGCCCGAAAACCAAAGCTCTGTCATTTTCGACGAATAGCTCTACCCTCGGCAGGCTTCCCACCGCCGATCTTACAACCTTCGGGTTATAAAGCTCGACACAGCTTCCCGTCAAAATAACACCGTCCACACCCACAGCGTCGGCAGTGCGGATAACAGTTCCAAGGTTACCCGGGTCCTGCAAGCTCTCCAGCACCAGATACTTGCCCTCCGGCTTCAAAGCCTCGGCGCACAGCCTTTTATCAAGCCTTTTGCATACAGCAAAAACCCCTTGGCTTGTCTGAGCGTCACTGATGCGCTCAGCGAGGCTTGCGGAGATCTCATACTTGCTATTCATATCAAAGGCGCCGATCAGCTCTCTCAAAGCTGAGAACCTATCATCGTCAAGCAGCTCCGGCGAATAGAAAACAGAGCTTATCTCAAGCCCCTCGCCCAGCTGCCGGGACCTCAGTGCGTCGGCACAGCCACGGACTCCCTCGATAACAAAGAGCCCCTGCTCGGCTCTTGCCTTCTTGCTTGAAAGCAGCTTACCAAGCAGCTTTATCTTAGGATTATCCCTGCTTTCGATAACCAACGCACTCGCCCCCCGAACGATTTTTGACAAATAGGTTATTAAACAACAAAACACGCACCTCCAACAGAACATGCGTGTTATTGATGTATTAAAGAGCTGCCTTAGCCTTTTCAGCGATAGCTGTGAAAGCAGCAGGATCGTTGATAGCGATTTCTGAGAGCATCTTTCTGTTGAGAGTGATGCCGGCCTTGTTAAGACCGTTCATAAATGTTGAGTAGTTCATACCGTTGAGCTTGCAGGCTGCAGAGATCCTTGTGATCCAGAGCCTTCTGAAATCTCTCTTCTTCTGCTTTCTGCCGATGTAAGCGTACTGGCCGCTCTTCATAACGGCCTGCTTGGCCATTTTGAAATGCTTGCTCTTTGCGCCGAAATAGCCCTTAGCAAGCTTTAAAGTTTTATTTCTTCTCTTGCGAGTCATCATTGCGCCCTTGATACGAGCCAT
>CADBTF010000096.1 GCA_902797485.1 uncultured Ruminococcus sp.
ACTTTTTCGGCAGATCAAAACCAAATACGGCATCTGGGCCACATACGGCAACCACGATATTGACGAGCAGATACTCATGGGCTTTACTTTCAATTGGGGCGGTTCCCCGCCGAATGACAGCAGCATGAGAGCCTTTTGTGAAAAGGCCGGTATCAACCTGCTCTGCGACGAGACAAAGCTGATAGACGATAAATTCTATCTCGTCGGCAGGCGTGACGGAATGAAGCCCGGCACTGATGACGGATCCCGCATGACACCCGCAGAGCTTACCGAAGGCTTGGACAAAAGCAAGCCTGTGCTCTTTATAGCCCATGAGCCGAATGAGCTTCAGGAAACAGCCGACGCCGGCGCAGATATAGACTTTTCCGGCCACACCCATGACGGCCAGCTTTTCCCGCTGACTGTTATTACTAACATAGTTTGGGAAAATCCTTGCGGAGTGATAAAAAAAGATAATATGTATTCTGTAGTGACCTCAGGAGTCGGTGTGTTCGGGCCGTTTATGCGTGTCGGCACAAAAGCTGAGATCTGCGACGTTAAGATCAATTTTCAGTGAGGAGATAATATATGAAGCTTTTAATTAAAAAAATGCGTGAGGGCGCTGTTATCCCTCAGAGAGCCACCGCCGAAAGCGCAGGATATGACCTGTGCGCCTGCCTTGAAGAATCAAAGCTGATATACCCCAAGGAAATAGTAAAAATCCCCACTGGCATAGCCGCTCAGATCGAAGGGGACGAAAACTGCGTATTGCTGATCTATGCCCGTTCCTCAACAGCCACAAAAAAGGGCTTGGCACCGGTCAACTGCGTGGGTGTGGTTGATAAGGATTACCGTGGAGAAATAATCGTCCCTCTCATAAATCACAGTTCCGAGCTTACTTCGATAGCTCCCGGAGAGAGGATAGCCCAGCTCGTTATCACTCCGGTCTTTCTACCGGAGGTCAAGGAGGTTTCTGAGCTTTCCGAGACTGAACGGGGAACAGGCGGCTTCGGCTCTACAAACAAATAAGAGATCAGCGGAGATAACAGTTTTGATTATCTCCGCTTTTATTTTAGTAGCTCATTATTTTAAGCTGGGCTTTTACAGCATCAAGGGTCAGATCGGGCTGCTTCGGTATCTTTACGGTTACTTCCTCATCGCCGTGAATATCGAACCAGTTTTCCGAGAAAACACAGTCCGTCTCAGCCAGCGACAAGCAGACGCTCTTAGCAAAGCTTTCAGCAGTCAGAGTAATAGCGAAGCAGTCCTCCAGCTCAAATACCTCCCACTGTATACCGGGCTCCACAAATTTAAACTCCTTTGGACGCACAAACAGCGTGGTGCCGGAAGCGATCTCCCGCTTGTAATTTGAGATCGTATATTCAAGATATTTGGAGCATTTATCCTCCTTGGTTTTAAGATGAGCTGTAAGATCAAGCTTCATTGCCCGCACACAAGCCAATGGGTCAGCAATGATGTCGGCAGTAAATTCCTCAAGCACCTCTGCCCGGTTATTTCTTATGCGGCAAACAGCGGTCAGAGGCTCCTCCTCCGGGGTATCGTTTGTGACATATATAGACGGGTGTACAGCATCACGCTCATCACAGCTGATAAGCAGCGGAGCATAGAACTTTCTTGCTGCATAATGCAGTGCCTTACGCCGTCCGAAATAGTCAATTGACGACCAGGAAATTACCGGGTTTGAATCGTTGAGCTGCCAGTAAGCGGAACCCATGCAGCGGCCTCTTGCCCGGCGCATATGCTCAACATTTGAACGAATACAATCCGCCTGGACCAATTGCGACAGATAAACTATCCTCTCAAAATCATCTGATGTGTCAACATATTCCTTCATGTAATATTCAAGCTTCTCCATGCCCTTGTCACATTTCTGGTGCAGCTTCATGACCGGGCTTGAAAGGCTAAGATCACCCTTATCAGGGTCAGAAAAATAAAGGCAGGTCTTAATGTCCGGCAGGCTCTCAAATCCGTACTCTGAACAGAAACGATGATAGTGCTTTTTGAAATCGTCAATAGGCTTAAAGCTGTGCCAAACCGCCCAGTAGTGCATATCGCCGGCTTTATTAGAGGAAGGCTCTATAAATCCGCCGCCGGACGAAGGCGATGAAGGCCAGTAGAATGTCCTTGGGTCATTGAGCAGGAGCGTTCCGGGAATTATCTCCTCAAAAAGCCGCTGATAGTCATTGCGGGCTTCGTCGTCCTTGGGCCAGCCCCAGTATTCCCAGGCTGATTCTATTTCGTTATTGCCGCACCACAAGCCAAGGGAAGCGTGATTTCGCAGGCGGTATATCACATCAAGTATCTCCGCCCTGACAGTTGCTTCAAAATCAACACCCAGCAAATACGCTGAGCAGGCAAACATAAAATCCTGCCATACTATGATACCGTTTTCGTCACAGAAGTCATAGAAATCCTGGCCCGGATATATACCTCCTCCCCATACTCTGATAAAGTTAAAATTAGCATCAAGGCATTCATTCAAAAGCTTTATAGTACGTTCTTTTGTACAATTAGGCAGTATCTGGTCCTCCGGGATATAGTTTGCACCCATAGCAAAAACCTTTATACCGTTGTTAATGAAGCAGAACTCATTGCCCCATTTATCTCTGTCCTGAGAGATAGTCAGCGTCCTGAGACCGATGCGGTCTGTTCGGGAATCCAGCAGACGGTTCCCAGACAGAAGCCTGACCTCAGAAACATAAAGCGGCTGCTCTCCAAGCCCACGGACCCACCAAAGCTGAGGGTCGTTTATCTCAATGTTAAGTCTGCCGTTATTCATCTCGGAAGTCAGTCTCACATCTCCGGGAGACACAAATACTACCTCTGCTCTGACTCCGCTTGACCACACCTCTATATCCGCATTGCATCTGACTATTACCTTGTCATCATAATGCTCCTGAGTGTAGTACACGTTTTTGATACGCCCTCCGTTATAGCCGGAGATCTTGACCGAGCGCCATAATCCCATATCAGGAAGCTTCGGGCCCCAATCCCAGCCAAACATATAATGCGCCTTACGGATATGAGGATAACCCTCCATAGCCTCCTTTACACCGGCCAGCGGCCTCATGGATTGCTGTTCGATTATGTAGCGGATAGGAGAATGGAACCATATCACCAGCACATTACTGAAATCAGCAATGCCTCTTACATCATATTCGTATGTTCGGTGCATATTATCACAGCTGCCAAGGAAGGTATCGTTTAAATATATATCTGCAAGGGTATCTATCCCCTCAAATGTCAGATAAAGCCTGTCCTGCCTTAAAAAGGAATCAGACAGTTCAAACTCTTTTTTGAAAACAAAATCACGCTCTGAGATACTTGTTGCAAGTTCTTCGTTGTCACGGTAGTACGGGTCACCGATCTTGCCGGCGTCAATTAATGTTTTATAAACGGAGCAAGGAACAGAGCAAGGGTATTTGTCCTCACCGTCGATCATAGTCCAGTTATCATTTAAGTTTATAGTCACAGCAGAGCCTCCCCTTGTTTTATGTATATGTATATTATAACACTTTAGCACATTACAGTCAACAGTTTTACCAAAATTCTTGACATAAAGCATCAAAAAGTGTATAATTAGTTACAACCACTTATGAAAGAGGGATATAAATGAACAGAGCAGAATCAGCAGTAAATTATAAGCATCAGGGAAAAAACTGTGCTCAGGCAGTGCTGCTGGCATTTAATGACTTGACTGGAAAGACAGACGAGGAGCTTTTGAGGCTTGGTGCCTGTTTCGGCTGCGGCATGGGAACCTTCAACGCCACCTGCGGTTCCTTGTGTGCAGCGCAGATGCTTCAAGGCATGATCAAATTCAACGGAAGACCACTCCTTGCAGATGCAAAGCAGCTCCACCAAAGGTTTGAAACGCTATGCGGGAGCACAGACTGCGGCGAATTAAAGGGCTTGAAGGGAGGAAAAATGCTCTGCTCCTGCGATAACTGTGTTAAGAACGCCGCACTGCTTGTTGAGGAGGCGCTTAAACCATGACCTACGAAGAAGCAGTAAATACTATACCCAAAGGGAAATACCGACACTATAAAGGCAAGGAATATGAAGTGCTGGAAATAGCACATCATTCAGAGACTCTTGAACCAATTGTGGTCTACAGAGCTCTTTACGGCAAGCAGGAGGTTTGGGTGCGCCCTGCTGATATGTGGAATGAGCAAGTCGGTGATGGAAAAAGGTTTACTCTTATCTGACAGACAAATAAAACAGTGAATAGTTAATGCAGCGTCTGAAAAGCAGAATCATAAACTGCCAGTCAAATGCCTTTAACTGTTCACTGTTTTTTTGATAATATAATGCCTGTCAAACCGCTGAAGCATTCAGCTTCTTGAAAGCAGGACCACACACTCAACATGGGTCGATCTTGGAAACAGATCAACAGCTCTGCATTTCTTCGGAATATATCCCAGCTCTGCAAGTATAGCACAGTCTCTGGCTGCGGTGGCGTGATTGCAGGAGATCATCACGATCCTATCCGGCTCCATTTTAGCCATGTATTCAAGAGTATCTCTGGTGCAGCCCTTTCTGGCAGGGTCAGCAATTATAACATCAGGACGTTCTCCCCGCTGATACAAGATCTCTGCGATCCTGCCCGCATCTCCGCAGATAAACTCACTGTTTGAAATGCCATTCAGCCTGGCATTCTCCCTGGCGTTCTCTATAGCAGCCTCAACTACTTCTACTCCTATCAGCCGTTTGACCCGCCCTGCCATTGACAAGCCAATGGTCCCGGCGCCGCAGTATAGATCAAGCAGCAGCTCACTTCCGGTTAAACCGGCATATTCCGCTGCAAGCTCATAAAGCTTTTCGGCCTGCAAGGTGTTCACCTGATAAAAGGACAAGGGCGAAAGCCTTATCCTGTTGCTGCACATAATGTCCTCAATAGTGTCTGCACCGGCAAGAGTTTTCAGCCTGCTCCCTAAAATAGCATTGCCCCGCCTGTTGTTTTCATTTAATACAACGCTTTTTATATCCGGAAGCTCACGCAGCATCACATCTGCAAAAGGCTTGAAGACCATTCCTTCTTTAATGCTGGTTACTACCAAGCAAAGCATAATCTCTCCGCTATACTCTCCACGCCTGATATAGATATGCCTGAGCAGACCTTGCCCGGAGAGCTCATCATAAGCAGGTATTCGGTTTTGATTGGTATATTGCAGGCATTTATCAACTATTTTACTGAAACACTCCGGCTGCAGCAAGCAGTCAGATTGCTCGACTACCCGATGCGATCTTCTGGAATAGAAGCCGCAGACCGCCCTGCCGTTTACCTCAGCCACAGGATATTGCGCCTTATTTCGGTAGCGGTCGATCCTGTCACAGCCAAGGATCGGTTCATAGTCAAGGCTCAGCCCGCCGATACGTTCAAAGCTGGCTTCGACCATTTCCTGCTTTATCCTGAGCTCCTCGCTGTAGCTGAAATGCCTGAAACTGCAGCCGCCGCATTTTTCATATACAAAGCAATCGGGAACGATCCTCTCTCCGGAAGAAGAAACAAGCTTGTACACAATTCCATAGCAATAACTTTTGTTGACCTTAACGATCTTACAGTCTATAATGTCGCCCACAGCAGTCAGAGGCACAAACACAGCAATTCCCTCTGCCCTGCCAACACCGTTACCCTCGTTGGTCATGCCTGTGATAGTCAACTGAACGATCTCATTTTTCTTTAGCATAAAAATCAGCTATCTCTTTCTTTTTTTCAAGCATAATATCAAAATGCTTGATGTATTCAAGCGGGTGCTTGTAGTTGAAAATTCTGTCAAGTCTCTTGCCTTTCAAATCTACCAGCTTAGAGGACGCTCCCGCCCCCACAGCTAAGATAGTCTGTATTTCTTCCATGATAAATATATTATAAAGGCTCTCCATGCCGGACTTGCTCCAGCCTATGTTTTCAAGGTTATCGAGCATATTCTTCTGCCGGTAAAGATAATAAGGCTGATATCCGCTTTCCGTCAATCTAAGGGAAGCATAGTCAACCATGTCTGCCGAAGAATTCTTCAGGACCTCACCTTTGTTTTCGGCATAGTTCAGGTCAGCTGCACGCTTGATAGAAAGAGTGTGTACAGTTATATTTTCCGGCTCTAAAGCAATAAGTCCTTCTATAGTTCTCTCAAAGCTATCAAGTGTATCAGTAGGAAGCCCGGCAATTATGTCAGTGTTAATGCAGTCAAATCCCAGCTCTCTTGCCAGACTAAAGGCTTTATAGAACTGCTCAGAAGTATGCCGCCTGCCGATAGCTTCAAGCACCTTGTCATTTAAGGTCTGAGGATTTACAGATATGCGGGTGCAGCCGTTTCGTTTGATGGTTTCCAGCTTTTCCATTGTTATGGTATCAGCCCTGCCGGCTTCTATGGTATATTCTCTCAGCGTGCTAAGATCAAAGCTTTTCTCGATAGTCTGCATTATACTCTCAAGCTGAGAAGGCTCAAGTGAGGTAGGAGTGCCGCCGCCGAAATATATGGTGTCAAGCTTTAGGCCAAGACGCTGAGAGATCTCTGCTGTATATTCCAGTTCCCGGCTAAGCAGCTTTATATAGTCAGGAATAAGCTTCTTGCCGGAATCTATTGTCTGTGAGATAAATGAACAGTAGGAGCATCTTGTAGGGCAAAACGGTATGTTCACATAAAGACTAAAGGAATCCTCCTTGACAGTTCCCATGATCTTCCGCTGCACCTGTGCTGTACGGTATGCTATGTCAAGCTTTTCCTCTGAACAGTAATATTCCCGTTTAAAAAGCTCTTTTATCTGCTGGTATTCAAGACCCGCATCAATATAGCGGTTCACCCGCTTGACTGGCCTGACACCTGTCATAACTCCCCATTTAGGCTTTATTCCGGTAATCTCACTCATAGCCCGATAAAGAAGCTTTGAAAGCAGAAGCTCAGCATCAAAGTCATCAGCTTTTAAAACAAGCTGTTCTCTGACCTCTCGCTTTCCGAGATGATCAGCCGTTATGCTTAGAAGCAGCTGCTCATCATGCTCTTTAACCGAAATAAAGACGAAATCTTTATCTTCTTCTACAGTATCAGAAAAAACCGTCTTAAAACGAGTAGCGGGGATAAACAGCTTCATTATCCCCTCTATCTCATATTTATATTCGTTACCGCTAAAAACAAGCGTCATATCAAACGTCTCCCAGGTGGCAAAGATACGGGTTATAATGCTTCTCTTGCTCCAAAGTTGAGTTATCCATATGTCCGGGATAAATGACAAGCTCACCGTCAAGGTCGTAAAGCTTTTCAAGAGAGCGCTTCATAAGCTCATAATTACCGTCCGGCATATCAGTTCTGCCGATAGAGCGCCTGAACAAAGTGTCTCCTGTAAACATACTGTTTTCAATGATAAAGCAGCATGAGCCGCTGGTATGTCCGGGAGTGTGTACCACTTTAAATTCAAGGTCACCCTCTTTTATAATATCGCCGTCCTCAAAGGTCGCAGCATTATGAAAGGGTTTGAAACCGCCGGCTCCGAAAAAGCGCCCCACCATAGCGTCCCCCTCTTTGAGCTTGTCAAGATCATTCGGGTGGATATAGACCTCACACTCGGTTTTCTCCACAAGATCAGCTACTGCGCCGATATGGTCGAAATGGCCGTGTGTCAGCAGTATCTTTTTTAAAGTCATCCCAAGAGAGCCGATCTGCTCTAAAATATACTCCGCATCGTCCGGAGCGTCGATCAGCACACAATCTCCATTGTCATCAGTGACAACATAGCTGTTTGTATCGCACACACTAAGCGGCATCAGTTTAAATACCTTCACTGTTACTGCCTCCCTTACTTTCCGCTTCTTTCAACCGAAATAACGTTCTTGATCTTCATTATCTTGTTTATTACACCCTTTAGCTGTTCCATTCCGGCAACGCTGACAGTCACTGACAAAATAGCATTGCCATTTTTCAGTTCCCTCGATGTGGATTCGTGGATATAGATATTTATCATAGCCAAAGCAGAGCAAACATCTGCCAGTAAGCCAATTCTATCTACAGCGATAATATCCAGCGTTGCTTTGAAGAAGCCTCTGTTATCCTTGACCTCTGCCCATTTGACACTGACCCAGCGGGCTTCAAGCTCAGGCAGATTCTTCTGCTTCTGATAATTCATGCAGTCACACTTGTGAACAGATATACCATGCCCTCTGGTGATAAAGCCAACGATCTCATCTCCCGGAAGCGGATTACAGCACTGGGCAAATTTTACAACACAGTCATCTATGCCGTCCACAATAACACCAGAGGTGCTTTTTGCTCTCGGCTTGATGTCCTCCATTTCCTGAGTGGTGACTATCTTCTCGCCGTATCGTTTGTTGTATTCCGACTTTAACCGCTGAATTACCTTTGAAAGCTGAACTCCGCCATAGCCGATAGCTGCAAAGAAATCATCAAGGGTATCGCAATTATGGCGGTGCATATCCAGTGAGAGAAAATCCTCCAGCTCATTTTCTGGCACATGGATCATATTTCTTCTGAATTCACGCTCCAAAGCTGAGCGGCCCTCAAATATGTTTTCCTCCCGGCGTTCCTTTTTGAACCAGGAGCGTATTTTTGATTTTGCCTCGTTGGTCTTGCATATATTCAGCCAGGAACGGCTTGGCCCATGGCCTTCGGCGTTTGATGTAAGTATCTCAATGATCTCTCCGGTCTTGATCTGATAATCTATGGAGACCATTTTCTTATCGACCTTAGCTCCGATCATGCGGTGTCCGACTTCTGTATGGATAGCATAAGCAAAATCAATAACAGTTGAGCCCACAGGCAGTGAGATCATATCGCCTTTGGGAGTGAATGCAAACACGTCCTCGGGGGCAAGGTCATTTTTGATAGCTCTGACTATCTCTTCAACGTCGTTAGACTCCTGCTGAGATTCAATGATCTGTCTTATCCAGGCAAGGCGGTTATCGTCCTTGGAGCTTCCCTTAATGCCTTCCTTATATTTCCAATGGGCGGCAATTCCGTATTCAGCAGTTCGGTGCATTTCCCATGTCCTGATCTGCACCTCGAAGGGTATTCCCTGCCTTCCGATCACAGTTGTGTGCAGCGACTGATACATATTCGGCTTAGGGGTTGAGATATAATCCTTAAAGCGGTTGGGGATCGGAGTGAACATATCGTGGATAATTCCCAGCACATTATAGCACTCTGTAACGGTGTTGACGATTATCCTGACAGCATAGCGGTCATAGATCTGGTCGATCTCCTTGCCGTCTCTGAATACTTTTTTGTAGATGCCATAATTGCTCTTGACCCGGCCTTCGATCAGCGGAACAGGGTCAAACTCATTGGCAAGGCGAGTTTCGATCTTATACTTGATCTCATCAATTAGCTTGCCTCTTGCTTCCTTGCGAAGCTTCATCTGGCGCTCGATTTCTGAGTAAGCATAAGGGTCAAGGTAATAGAAAGCCAAATCCTCAAGCTCGTCCTTTATAGAGCGTATTCCAAGGCGGTGAGCTATAGGCGCATAAATATTCATAGTCTCGTGAGCAATAACTCTGCGCTTTTCGTCCCTGCAATAACCTAAAGTCCGCATATTGTGAAGCCTGTCAGCCAGCTTAATAATAATAACTCTTATATCCTCACTCATAGCCAGCAGGATCTTTCTGATGTTTTCCGCCTTCTGCTCGTCCTTGGTAAATATCTCGACCTTTTCCAGCTTTGTGACACCGTTGACGAGCATCGCAACGTCAGCGCCGAATTTCTTCTGCAGCTCCTCAAGGGTGCATTCAGTATCTTCAACCACATCATGCAGCAGCGCCGCACAGATCGTGTCGGTATCCATTCCCAGCTCCAACAAGATATAAGCGACTGTTACCGGGTGAGTAATATAAGGCTCACCGGATTCTCTTTTCTGATCCGCATGATAATGATCTGCAGTTTCATAAGCAGAAACTATCTTTGACAGATCATACTGCTTTTCATCGTCAAGTATTTTCTGGATCAGTGCATCAATAGTATACACAGCAGCTTCTCTTATGGGGATCTTGTTTTGTTCATTATCCACGGATATTCCTCCTCTATCTTATTTTTGATCTAAGCTTGGTAAGTACACTCGAATTTTCCAGATCGACCTTTTGTGTGACCGGCAAAATCTTTACCCGGCTCCTTGCTGACGAAAGCTCAGCCAAACCGGTTTCAGCAAAGGCGTCAAGAATGATTCTGAGCTTGCAATAGTTCATGCTCGCACTGCAGGCGTGCATATACAGCTCGTCAAAGCTTATGCTTTTAAAGGTATTCAGCAGTTTATACACAGCTACAAGCTCATCTCTTGCCGGGTTGATGCGTTTTAAGAACGGCTGGGGAAGCTCCTCGCCTAACATATATCGCTCATAACATTCCTTGGCGTTAAAGTATCTTTCCTGATTGATACCGTGGGGACGGTAATCAACTACCCTCGCATTGATCGACTGCTTGCCGTTGTATTCATTTATTTCAAGAGTCATAGCAAGATCAAGTCTGTCTCCCGGGTGAAGCTTCAGGTCATCAGGAGAAACTCCGAACATTGGAGCTTGTATAGTAATGCCGTTATATCTGAGATCCAGCTTGGAATGCTTTCCCTGTGCTATGGAAAAAATTCTTTCCAGCTTTGCATCATACAATGCAAACACTGGGTTTGAATTATCAGCGCCAAAAGGCTCAAGCCTTGACAGGCACTTGATATTAGGTATTGTGAGGTCCTCCGGTTCAAGTGCAAGATCACACTCTACTGTCATCATAGGCATTATCTCAAACTTATCCGCAAACTCAAAAACACGCTTTGTAAATTCCGGGATCTTACTTGCCTCAATAGTGAGCCCTCCTGCACATTCATGCCCGCCGAAATGGTCAAGCAGATCTGCGGCAGCAGTAAGACATTCAAAAATATTAAAGCCCTTGATGCTCCTTGCAGAGCCTCTTGCTACCCCGTCATCATCTATTGAGAGCAGTATCGTTGGCTTTCCATACATATCCAACAGCTTTGCTGCTACAATACCCACAACTCCATGATGCCAGTTTTTTCCTGCAAGTATCAGCACTCTTCTGTTAATGACCATAGGATTTTTATCAATATAGTTTAAGATCGCTTTTAATATCTCTCCTTCGGTAGCTTTTCTTTGCTCATTAAGAGATATAAGCATATCGGCATATTTCTCTGCTTCAAATTCACTTTCCGCAAGCAGGGCATTCACTGCGGTTGAAGGCGAGCCGAATCTGCCGGAAGCATTGATCCTCGGCGCGATCTGAAAAGCGATCGTGGTAGAATTCAGATTATCACGGTTTACAGATGCCTTATCCATGATAAAATTCAAGCCGTAGTTTTCGGTATTTTTCATAAGTTCAAGACCGGTCTTAACGATAATACGGTTCTCACCGGTCAAAGGAACAACATCTGCAATGGTACCAAGAGCACAAATATCAGCGTATTGCTCAATGATAGGGTCAGCAAAATTATCATTGAGTGCTATGCAAAGCTTCAACGCAACGCCGGCACCGCATAAGTCTTTAAACTTTGATGGACAATCAGCCTGATGAAGATCGACTACAGCTTCGGCTTTTGGAAGCGTGGAACCGACCTGGTGGTGGTCCGTGACTACAAGCTTCATTCCAAGCTCATATATTTTCTCGGCCTCAGCAATTGCTGAAATACCGTTATCAACTGTTACGATAAGTGAAACTCCCTGCGCTGCCATTTCTTCAATAGCAGCCTTGTTCATACCGTACCCCTCAGAGCGCTCAGGTATTCTGAACATGACATTAGCACCGATACTGTCGAGAAAGCTATATAAAATAGTGGTAGCAGTAACTCCGTCGCAATCATAATCGCCGTAAATGCAAATCTTGTCAAAACCTTCAATAGCTTCATTTATAGCATCAACAGCCTTTTGCATATCCTTGATCTCGAAAGGGTCAGCAAGCTCAGCTGTATTAAAAAAATCCGCAATTGAATCGATGTCACGCAGTCCTCGTGAATATAAGACCTTTATAGCCAGTGCTGAAAGGTCGCATTTTTTCTCAATAGCAGAAACCTTCGCTTTATCATATTCGTTGATTTTCCACCTTTTCATAGAAATACCTCATTGATTATAAATTGACCTGTTTCAAAGCTGCTATAGAACATAAAAACGGCACAGCAAAGTGATCGAGTTGTGATAATAATATTATATTATACCACCATATATAATAAAATGCAATGTTTTATGTTGCATTATAAATGAATATTTTATAAATTTG
>CADBTF010000097.1 GCA_902797485.1 uncultured Ruminococcus sp.
TTCGGGACGTTCATAGTCAGGCCGTCAAGCGCTTTGAAGCCTTTATAGTGCTTGTTAAGGCCCTTGGTTTTCAGAACATATTCCATAACGTTACCTCCTTGCTTGTTTCTGACAGTATTATATCACGAAACAGTTAAGAAAGCGGTTAAGAAAAAGGTTAAGATGCAGTTAAGATTTTTCTTGACCCCAATTATTATATCACATAGCTTATACTATTGCAACCGGCCTTTGCATAACCGACAAATAATATCAAATAAGTCTGCAAAGAAAGTTAATTTTGTGAATTATTGGAAAGTTTGGCCTTATCGCTTGAAAAATCTCAGAGAGTGTGGTATAATTTATAACACATCTGCTGCGCAAAAGCAGCATATTATACAAGGAGGATCATAAATAATGAACAAGAAAACCGTTGCTTTGTTATTAAGCATTGTAATGTGCTGCGGAGCAGCTGTTACCGGCTGCAGCAATTCCGATTCCAGCTCCGGCAGCAAAGCAGATTCCACAGCTGCCGAAAGCCGGTCAGACGCAGGCTCAGCTGCCGAGTCAAAAGCAGAGTCCGCTGCTGAATCAGCTTCTGAGGAAAGCGCCTCTGCCGCCGATTCTTCCAAGGCCGAAGATGCTCCGCAAGAACTCAAAACAAACATCATCGACGGCATTGATTATCTGACCCTTGTAACTCACGGCCACAGCCTCCCCTCTGACTGGGAGGAAAAGACCGAAATGGTGACCTTCGTAAACGGTCAGGACTATGAGGTAACTATCGAGAAAAGAGCCTATGACGCCTACATGAAGCTCAAGGAGGAGCTGGAAGCCGAGGGCATTTACGTTGATGTAGATACCGGCTACAGAAGCGTTGCGGAGCAGGTCGAGCTCACCCAGCGCTACAGAGAAAGATACGGCTATGAGTATGCTAAAAACGTAGTGGCAGTTCCCGGCTATTCCGAGCACCACACCGGCCTTGCCATAGACCTGTATCTTATCGTGGACGGCAAGCCTGTTATCTATAATGAGGACCTTGTAAAGTATACCGATATATGGGCCAGGATACACGAGAAGCTGGCTAAGTACGGCTTTATCCTGCGCTTTATGGAGGGCAAGGAGGATATAACCAAGTTTGATTATGAGCCCTGGCATATCCGCTATGTAGGCGAGGAGCCTGCCAAGGAAATAACCGAAAAGGGCATCACCCTTGAAGAATACCTTGGCGTTACCATAGGCGACGAAGCAGACACCTTTGAGGAGCCCTACATTCCGGTGAACACCGAGACTATCTATCAGGTAGCACTGCTGCAGTCTCTGGTGCAGGGCTATTATGACGGTATCCTTTCTGTTGATGCCCTGAAGGAAAAGGGAGATACCGGCATCGGCACCTTTGAAGGAGTAAACGGTGAGATGATCGTCATAGACGGTGAGGTCTACAGAGCAAACAGCAAGGGCGAGATCGAGAAGCCTGACGGCAGCGAGATGATACCTTTCTCTAATGTCACCTTCTTTGAAACAGACATCACAGCAGACCTCAAGGACATCAAGGATATTGACGCACTTAAAGAGGAACTGAACAAGACCACTCAGCTCAACAAGAATATGTTCTATATGGTAAAGATCAACGGAACCTTCTCAACACTGAAAGCAAGGAGCGAGTCCAAGCAGAAGGAACCCTACAAAATGCTGGACGAGGCCCTCAAGGAAACTCAGACAGAATTTGAGTTTGAGGATATCAAGGGCACCCTTGTGGCACTCTACTGCCCTGATTATATGGGCGATCTCAACACTGTGGGCTGGCATTTCCATTTCATCAGTGAGGACCGCACCAAGGGAGGCCATGTGCTGCAGGTAAGCGTCAAGGAGGCCGAGGCACAGTTCGATATGACCCCCGGCTTTAAGATGTATCTCTATGATGAAGAGAATTTCCAGAAGCTGGACCTTGCCAAGGACGTTGACGAAGCGATCAAGAGTGCCGAGACCAAGTCCAACAGCAACAGCTGAATTAGCTGACACAAATGGCTGCGCAGAGCATTTCTGCGCAGCCATTTTTTATGTAAGGCGATGTATTTTTGGGGATATGCTTATTTCTTGATAAGCCCGCCCTGCTTTTTAGCGGGAGCAGTTTTCCGGAAGCCGTCCATGATCCTTTGCTGAGAGTTCATATTGGTCACAAATTCAGAGCGGTCTCTCAGGAACTTGCTGAGCTTTTTGGAGGTGAACTCGTTGGCTGCCATTGAGAAGCCGCCTTTGCCATAGGTCTCCTTTACCATGCCTAAAAATTGATCCTGCTTGGTATCCCCTGCCAGCTTCTGCTCAGGGTTTTTCATGCTGCGTACAGCATCAGCCGAAAGCATAACTGCCATATACTTTTTGGCCTCTTTAAGTTCTTCGGGGGCAAGCTTTCTGTCCGGGCCGGGCTTGCCGGCAAGCTTCTCCAGCTTCTTGGCTGCAAATACCGACTGCTCCGCTGCGAACTTTTTCAGCTCATTGCTCTCAAGAGCGATAGTCTTGCGGTTTGTTTCATTCTTGCCGGCCTTGATCTCTTTAAGGGCCGTTTTCATAATGTCAATACGGTTCTGGGTCTTTTTCTGGAAGGTCGTGCCTTTGTCCAGCTGCTTCTGCTTGCGGTTGAAATACTTGTTTATCCTGTATTCAGCCTCACGGCTTTTCTCCTGTATCTCCGCAAGGGCCTGTCTCTTAGCAGCGATCTTTGCATCTTCGCCCAGCCTCTCATACTTCTCATAGCTTTCCTGTAATTTTCTTATAGCCTTGGAGGCATCGTCGAACTCTCCGCTGCTGTGGAATACGGCATTATTCGCAAAGGTGATCTGCTCTCTTATAGCTGCGATCCTCTCCGAGCGATTGTCCTTCTTTTTCATATCCACCTCAGCTTCAAGCTGGATATTGCTCGGTATTCCCTTGATCTCAATATCAAAGTCGCCCTTATCGGTGACATTCAGCTTCCTGATGACCTCAGGAGACAGCATATACTTGGCAGCATCTACCTGCTCGTCGAACTCCATATAGTCAAACTTGGCCCTGACATTCAGGAACTTCTGGGCAGTAAACTGTCCGAGCTGGGTATTATATGTGATATCAGCAGGCTTACTCCATTCGGAGTGCGGTCTGTCTGTCTTCTTGTTTCTTATGATCTGCTGAGTATACTTGTCTATAAAGTATAGATTTGACATACGCTGTGACAGCGCATGATCGCTCACATCGCCGTTGTCTCCGAAAATGTGTGTGGCATTTCCGACAAAATCTTCAACGTTCTGGGTAATGAAAGCAAACAGACCTTGCCTTGTGGTGACGCTGTCTCTGAATTTTTCGGCGGAGCTCTCGGGATCCTTCGTCTTGGCATATGCATCGAGCTCATCCATGCAGTGATATGTCTCCTGCCATGCATCGTGGATCATGCCGCAGAAATTCACCAGCTTTGCATAGCGCTCGCTGTTTGCGAAGGTCTCTGTTTTAAAATCTATCTTTGCTATCTCTTCGTCCTGAAGCTTCAGAGCAGCGTTGAGTCCGTCGTAAAGGTTCTTGGCAAGCCACTCCTGGTCTTCCTTTTCGCCCTTGCGCATATGAATAGCGACCTCGTCAAATGTCTGCCGCTTTTCCTGAACGCGCTTGGTCGGGTCCATGATCTCGTCAAGGGTAAAGCCCTTTGCCGCGAGTATCATCATAGATGTACTCAAACCGCCAGTACGACCAAGGCTGAAGCCATGCTTTGCGCCCTGCCTTTTATAGGATTCAAGGTTTTCCTCGCCGTAAAATGCGATCGCTTTTTCCCGGGCGGAGGGCTTGTTTTTATATACGAGATCAAGCAGATCTCCGAACACCTTCGAGGTGTTCTTAAACTTCATATCGGGAATGATCTCGGAGTCGATAACATCAGAATTCTTGATAAGTGCGTCCTTGGTATTTATCAGGAACGTCATCAGCTTATCCTTATTTGGATGATCCGCAAGGTCATCTCTGAGCCTCGGAGCGACCTCTGTGATCTTCTGCTTGACGACTGTGACCTGCTCGTCGAACGCCTTGAACTCATCAAGGGTCAGATCTCTGTCAAGACCCGAATAAGTGACCGACAAAGCTCTCAGTTTTTTAAGCTCTGCCCCTATGACCTTGACATCAGCATGAGCGTTCTCAGTAACGACCTCATCGAATTCGCTGATAATGCCGTCAATGAATGTGACATTCTCCGCCATAGAATGGGGAGAAGCGTCCTTTATCTGATAAGACTTTTTAGCAGGCTTCGGCTCCGCCTGCGGTCCGGCATTGTTTGCTGCGTTTAAGTTTTCTATATTATTGATATTTGCGTTTATGTTTTCTATATTATTGATATTTGCGTTTATGTTTTCTATATTATTGATATTAATAGTATTATCGTTTACGGGCTCGGCCTTGGGATGCAGCAGCTCCTCATGCTTTGCCTCCAATTCGGGCAGCTGCATATTGAGCTGCGGCTTGCCGTTCAGAAGCTTCATTACCGCAAAAAGCTCGTTGGCAGTCCACTTCTCATCATCGGAAAGCGCAGAGCTTTTTCCCAGATCAATAAATTCCTTGAGGTTGTTGCCTTCGGTCAGGAACTTTGCGAAATCCTCTGCCTGCTGTACAGCGTCAGGCCAGTAGTCTTCAAAGTCATGACCTAAAAACAGCATATCGGTATCACCGCCGACGATGGAGATACCTGACGAGGCATTGTTCAGAGCAGATTTAAGACCGGCTCCGATCTTATTCGTACCCATGAGCTTCATATGCGCTTTATACAGCTTGCTGGAAAAACCGCTTATGATCTTTTTCTCATCGGCTGTAAAGCCTTCTCCGTTCTTTTCACGTTCATACCATTCTTCAAAACCTACTGCCATAGTAAATACCTCAAAAGTATCAAGTTTTTGTGTTTTCAATAGTAATACCCCGCCGGAGCAGGATCGGGTGCAGAGCAGGGCAAATTCACTGACTATATTTTTTCAGGCATATCTCATTGCTTGGTTATCAGCTGTGCAGAGCATAAAAACACCGGGCAATGCAAGGCTGCCCGGTGAGGTCATTATTTGATTCACGTCTTTCCCAACAGCAGCCGGACAGTCTCCGCCAAGCCCCTGTGCCGGAGTTTTCGGGGTTCAAATTTGATAATGCTGTATACAAGCTGCATCACCAGCCCCGCACCGAAGGTGCTCAGAAGCGTCCCTATGCCGACCTTTCCTCCAAGCAGCCACCCCAGCAAAAGCACCGCTCCCCAGAGCAGCACCTCCACTATGCCTATGGGTATCTTCGGCAGGCGCTTTCCCAAGCCGATCAGCAGAGAATCCCTCGGCCCGCAGCACTGCTCCGCCAGCATATACACCCACATTCCCAAGGCCATGAACACAAACCCCGCAAGCATCACCGGCACTCCCAGCCAGAGCTTGTCGTTTTCCGGGAAAGGGTTCAGGTCATTGAACAGCTGCACGAAATTGCCTGTCAGCAAAGCATCTATCACTGTGCCGAAGCCGATCCGCTCTTTTAACAGTATGTCCACTCCCAGCACTGTAACAGCTATCAGCGTCATGGATATGCCGTAGCTGAATGGCGTGTGATTTGCAATGCCCATACCAAGGCAGTCCCAGGGGGCCAGACCAATATTGGCATAAATTGTCAGGTGGACCCCAAAGGAAAAGATCAAAAGGCCCAGCACTATCCTGACCCACCCCAGTATTATTGACACACGAGCTTTATTCTTTTCCAAAACAACATCTTCCTTCTGCCGGTCAAAAGCAAAATCAAACCAAGGTATATTTTACCATATCCCGGCGGCTATGTCAATATTTTTGACTTTTTGACTTTTTCACTTTTGCATTGCTTTTTTCAGAAATATATGTTATAATACCTGTGAGCAACATATTTTTCCAAGGAGGCATTTTAATGAGCGAAAACTTAAATGACCGCCGCTCTGCCAAGACCCGCAGGGCATTGAGCAACGCTATGGCCGAGCTGCTCACTCAGAAGGAGCTGCGCCGCATCACCGTGCAGGAGATCGCAGATAAGGCAGAGGTAAACAGAGTTACATTTTACAAGCACTATCTTGATGTCTATGACCTATACGAAAAGCTGGAAAAGAACCTGCTGGTAGACCTTGGCCTGCTTATCCTCCGACTGGAGGAGCTGCCCTCAGAGCAGGCCTTCGCCGAGCTGATAAACTACATTTCTGATAACCGCCCTGTGTTCTGCATGATGTTCAGCCCCAACAGCACCTGCCAGCTGCGGGATAAATTTGCAAAGATCACCGAAGGACTATTCCTGCAAATGGAAAACGAAAAGATCGCCGCCATGGACCCTAAAAAGCAGGAGTACCTCACCTGCTACCGTGCGCAGGGTTGTCTGGCAGTTATTGCCAAATGGGTAAACGAGGGCTTCATCGTTCCCAAGGACACCTTAGTCAAGTCTATTTCCCAGCTGGATAAAAGCATCGACAAGCTGATAGGCGGCAACTGAAAACTATTATCAAACGGGCTGATGTGCGTGTGTCAGCCCGTTTTGATCGTGCCCTGCCGATAATACTTACCAAAGGACGTGCTTATGTGCATAAAAAACTGAACCGATACTTGCCGATCGCTTTTGCCGTACTGTTGGTGACGGGTATGGCTGCTGTGTCGGAGCTCTCCGGCGAGGGTGAGATACTCTTTCCGGAAATAGCTGCCATCGCAGCAGGAGCCCTCGCCGCCCCAAGGCTTGCCTGGAGGACCAATGACCTGCGGCTGTTTGCATCAATTTCTGCCGGAGCCCTGCTGGGAGCAGCTATAGTCAGGTTTGTCCCAATACACCCGGCACCTCAGATGTGCCTGGCATTTCTCTTAGCCTCTGCCATGCTGCTGCTTTCAGGCACCACCTTTGCACCAATGATCTCGTCTATCGTTCTGCCGGTGATGCTGCAAACCAGATCAATAGTATACCCTATCTCTGCCGCTGTACTGACAGGGCTCATCATTCTTCTGAAAAAAGCCCTCACCCATGCCGGCCTTATATCTCCCGCAGACTTCTCTCCGGCCCCGCTGCCGGATAAGCCCGCTCTTATGGACCTGCTCCTTCGCTGGCTGCTGGGGAGCATTGTCATAACCGCAGCCGTGCTCACAGGCTTCAAGCTGATCGCTGCGCCTCCGCTGCTGGTGGCCTTTACAGAATTCCGGGCCCCCGGTTCAAAGGCTCAGAAGCAGCCTTTGTCAGTATGGGCGGTCATAGCCGCCAGCGCTCTTACCGGAGCCGTCTCCCGCTATGCCGCCCTGAGCTTGGGGATATACTGCTTTGCAGCCACTGCCCTTACCGTAACTCTTGTGCTTCTGCTGATGAAACGTACCGGGCTGTTTATCCCACCTGCTGCCGCCCTCTCAGTGCTGGCATTCCTGATACCTGAGCAGCAGCTGCTTGTTTATCCTCTGCTGGTCTCTGTCGGAGCAGCCGTATTTATAGGGACAGCTATCCTTCACGGCAGGCTGAGCCATGCACAAAATTAATATTCTGTAATTGACTAAAGCAAGGATCTGTGGTATAATTAATTAAGGTCAATTTTACCAGCCAGGCATCGGCAGACGGAGGTGAGTGCTTGAACAGTAAATATAAGCTGCGTACACAGATAGTCTCTGTAGTGATAGTTTTCTATATTATAGGTATGACCATTTTTATCATTTCCATGTACCGCAGCTCCCGCACAACCTTTCTCTCCGCCAAAAATGATATGATAGAGCGTGACGTCAGCCGTATATGCAGCACCCTTAACCGTGATGAGGGCTATGAATGGTATTTTGAGTATGTCAGCAAGCACTGTAACGAGCTTAAATCAAAAATCAGCAGCATCAAAGGCATTGAGGAACGCATTATCCCGGAGAGCCGGTCCTATGAGGAGTTGAATTCTCTCTCTCCGGAGCTTCAGCTGAATGCCGCAATTGACTATTATTTCAAACTCAAAGCCGAGCTGGATTATGAGCAGACCACATTTAACTACGGCGGGCTGTTTTGTATAGACATCAGCTCAGATGACAACGCCATTGTCTATTACAGTGCTGTCAAAAACAGCACCTCTGAAATAAGCCTTGGCAAGCAATGGGATACCGCTTCAGACAGCCACCCTGCTCTTGACAAGCTCCGCTCAGGAGACTATACCACAATTGCCTTTGAGATCTCCTCCTCGGACTGGGATAATTCAGGCGCTAACTATTATGTGGGCTATAAGCCCTTGGTCTATAACGACAGCACCAAAGCAGTCATAGGCATTGACTACAACTGGGACAGCTTCCACGACCAGCTTATGGACCAGCTGCGTACTACCATCAGCTCAATGCTCCTCGGAATGATAGTTTCATGTATCCTGCTCATGGTTATCATGGAGCGCATCGCTATCCAGCCCCTCTCTAAGGTGCAGCATACGGTCAAGGAGTATATTAAGGATAAAAACGCCGAATCTGCCAAGGAGCTCTGCAAGCTCAAAAGCCAGAATGAGATAGGCGAGCTTTCAGAGGACATCAGCGCCCTTATAAATGAGGTCAGCCATTACACCTCCAACCTGAAGAACTTTACCAAAGAGATCATGGAAGCCCTCGCCCACACCATAGATGCCAAGGACAGATACACTGATGGCCATTCCTTCCGGGTGGCTGCCTATTCAAGAATGCTGGCAAAGCGCCTCGGCCTCTCCCAGAAGGAGCAGGAGGACATCTACTATATGGGCCTGCTGCATGATATCGGAAAAATAGGTATTCCCGGAGCTATCATCAACAAGCCCAGCAAGCTCACAGACGAGGAATATGAGATAATCAAGAAGCACCCCATTTACGGCTATGAGATACTCTCACCCATTAAGAGTATGCCGGAGCTTGCCATAGGCGCCCGCCACCACCATGAGCGTATCGACGGCAAAGGCTACCCCGACGGGCTGAAAGGCGACGAGATACCCTTCAAGGCAAGGATAATCGCCGTTGCCGACAGCTACGACACCATGACCTCCAACCGCAACTACAGAAAATATCTTCCCCAGGAGCTTGTCCGCAAGGAGATAGAGAAGAACATCGGCACCCAGTTTGACCCTGCCCCCGCCAATGCAATGCTTAAAATAATCGACGAGGACAAAAACTACCTGCTGCACGAATAAACAATTGATATGATCGCATGTTCCCGAAGCCGGGTACAGGCGATTCTGCATAATGCAGCAGCCCGGAACAGCTTAAACTGCTCCGGGCTGTTTTGTGTTTTAATTTTCAAATCTCTCTGCCGCACCCTTCAGCAGCTCGATTATCTCCAGATGCTGCGGGCATACTCCCTCACACTGGCCGCAGGCTATGCAGTCGCTGGCCTTGCCCTTGCCCTCAACAAGACTGTTATACAGGTTCTTGGAGCGCCAGCTGTCATTGTAGACACGGGCGGTGTTCTCTGCCTTGAACACCTCCGGTATAGGGATACCCATAGGGCAGCCATCAGTGCAATAGCGGCAGGCAGTGCAGCCTATAGCCTTGTTTTCCATAAGCTTCCTGCGTACATCAGACACAAGCTGCTGCTCATCAGCAGTCAGCGGTATGAAGCCGGTAAAGGTGGCAATGTTATCCTCCATCTGCTCCTCTGTGGACATACCGGAAAGAATAGTCATGACACCCTCCAGCGATGCCACAAACCTTAATGCCCATGAAGCAGACGAGCGCTCCGGCTCTCTTTCCCTGAACATGGCCTCGCACTCCGGCGGCAGGCTTGCAAGGGTGCCGCCCTTGACAGGCTCCATGATTATCATGGGGATATTCCGCTCATGCAGTATGTCATACAGCCTCCCCGACTGCACCGCCGGATTATCCCAGTCAAGATAGTTGAGCTGTATCTGGACGAACTCCACCTCCGGGTGCAGGTCCAGCACCTTCTCCAGCAGCTCCGGTGTGCCGTGGAAGGAGAAGCCGAAATGCCTGATCTTGCCTTCACTGCGCTTCTGCATTGCCCAGCTGAAGCAGTTATGCTTTTCGTAGGTATCATAGTTGTAGCCGTCCTCAAGAGAGTGCAGCAGGTAAAAGTCAAAGTAATCAACGCCGGCTCTTTCAAGCTGTTCATTGAAGATACGATCCCTGTCCTCATAGGATCTCAAGCTCCAGGCAGGCAGCTTAGTGGCAAGATAAAAGCTGTCTCTGGGGTAGCGCTTGACGATACACTCCCTTGCTGCCACCTCAGATCTGCCACCGTGGTAAACATAGGCGGTGTCAAAATAATTCAGGCCGCTTTTCATATAAGCGTCCACCATAGTACAGACTCGGCTCAGGTCCACCTCATCATTTTTGGTAGGCAGGCGCATCAGGCCAAAGCCCAGCTTAGGCATTTTGTTCAGCTCTACAGACATACAGCACACTCCTTTTTACAGTATTTCCCTTTTGTTTTTGTTCCTGATCTTTCACACTATAAAGATATATATATTATAGCATATTTTGCCAGATTTGTACATAACATTTTCAATAATGATCTGAACTTTTTTCCCATTTGCCTCTGCCGTTTTTCTCAATGCTCCGACATTTCCACTGTAAATATCTGTCGAAGAATGCAGACCCTTGTATTTTCTCAAATATTCCCCTCGTATAAAGACGAGATCTTCTTTGCATAATCGCTGGAAATGGGAAAAATAAGATGATATAATCAGCTTGGAGGTGTAAAAAAATGAACCCACTCAAAAATATAGTATTTACGTCAAACACTAAGCAGCAGCTTCCGGAGCTTGCAAAGGTGGTAGATATCCCCGTCAGCCTGATCTCCCCCAACCCGGACCAGCCCCGAAAGCGCTTCTCTCAGGAGGCCCTTACCGGTCTTGCCAAAAGCATAGAGCAGGACGGTGTCATTCAGCCCCTGACTGTCCGCAGGACCAATGAGGGCTATGTGCTTGTCACCGGCGAAAGGCGCCTGCGGGCGGCTAAGCTTGCAGGCTGCCAGAGCGTGCCCTGCGTGGTGGTCAGGATAAACGACAAGCGCTCTGCGGTGATCGCTCTGGTGGAAAATATCCAGCGGGCTGACCTGGACTGCTTTGAGGAAGCAGAGGCTATCAACTCACTTATCAACGAATATGCTATTCCCCGCAGCGAGATAGCCCTGCGGCTTGGTCTTGCCCAGAGCACCGTTTCAAACAAGCTTCGCCTGCTGCGGCTCACTCCCTCACAGCGGAGGCTCATCTGCGAAAACTCCCTCACCGAGCGCCATGCCAGAGCTCTGCTGAAGCTTGAGGAACCCGCACAGATCAACGAGGCTCTTGCCCACATTATCAATGAGAAGATGACTGTCATTCAGGCAGAGAAGCTTATCGAGCAGATGTCCGCCGAGGAAAAGCAGCGCCGGAGCTATAAAAAGCGTGCTGCCGTCCTTGGGGACGTCAGGCTGTTCACCAACACCGTTGACAAGGCTGTTAAGGTGATGAAGCTGGCAGGCGTAGACGCCACCTTCTCCCGCACAGAGCATGACGGCCTGATAGAATTCCGCATAACCGTTCCTGACGACAAGGCCAAGCCTGCTATGTCAGAGAACAAGGAAAGCGCTTCTCTGCTCTGAGCTGAATTGTCGCTTTTAAAGCGACCTCTGAATTGTATTTCTGTGTTATACTAAGGCTGTAAGAAAAACACAGGGGGCTTCCCCCACAGATAATATCCGGAGGTATGCACTATGAAAAAAACAAATGAAAAGAACACCCCAAACGTTACCGAGCTGGTTTTTATCCTTGACAGCAGCGGCTCTATGTCCACCCTGCGGGACGACACTATCGGCGGCTTCAACACCATGCTTGAGAAACAGCGTGACACCGAAGGCAAATGCTATGTTTCAACAGTTATGTTCGCAGACGATTCCAAGGTAGTGCATGACCGCCGCCCCTTGGAGGAGGTCCCGGAGCTGACAAGAAAGGACTATGAGCCTATGGGCTGCACCGCCCTTTATGATGCTGTGGGCTCTGCTATCAAGCATATAGCCAATATCCACAAGTACGCCCGCAAGGAAGATATTCCCGACAAGACCCTCTTTGTTATCACCACCGACGGCATGGAGAATGCCTCCCATAATTTCACCGCTAAGGAGGTCAAGAGGCTCATAAGCAAGGAGCAGGAAAAATACGGCTGGGAGTTCATCTTCCTCGGAGCCAACATTGACGCCGCCGCAGCTGCTGCCGACATCGGCATCAGCGAGGAGAGAGCTGTGAACTACAAGGCCAGCAGGAGCGGCACCGCAAAGCTTTTCAGAGCTGTCGGCTCCGCTGTCACCATGAACCGCTGCGCCCCCTGTATGGATATGTCCTGGCGGGAGGAGCTGGATAAGGACAACGAATAAAACCAAGGAGCTGCTGCACCAGGCAACAGCTCCCTTTTTCATTTTCCATTTTTCTTTAATCCCTGCATAAAGCCACCCAGCTCAGTGCAGCACACATCTCCGCCTATAAGCTTGCCGCCGCAGATCATCAGTGTCAGCTGCATACAGTCCTTGTCGGTGTGGCCCTCGTAGTTATATACGGGGTAGGTGTAGATCTCAACTGTCTTTCCCTGATATTCCTCCAAGTCAAAGCCCTGCTGCTTTTGCAGCTCATTGTAGCCCCGGTAGACATCGCTGAATTCCTCCGGGATAGTCACCGAGCGGCAGCTGGAATACTCCTTGGCTGTCTCCCAGCCCATATCCCTGATGAACTGCTGACGGTCCTCCTCAGTTTTCAGAATGTAGCTTTCCGGCTGCTTGCCCGCCGCCGCAATGACCAGGCAGACCACCAGTGCAGCGGCGACTGCTGCGATTACCGAAAGCAGCAGCTTTGGCCGTTTGAGCTTAACAGATTTGATAAACATATTCTCCCTCTTTTCTGAACGCATACAGGCGCGTCCTATGTGCTGTTTAATCTATATGCAGGAAGAAAATGTTTTATGTAGGTTTCAAAGGATAAAAATTCTGATGCTCCGCCGTTATTTCAGCAGCGGCAGACCGCACTGCTTGCACCTGTCAAAGAGCACGGAATTTTTCGTCTGGCAGCCCACGCAGTAGATGCAGTCGATCTTTGATTTATCGTAAAGCTCATAGGGAAAGTGGAACTGCGGGTGGAAACGGAATTTATCCCCCACCTGCAAATAGTTATATGCCCAGAGCTGGGAGCCGTCATGCTCTGTATATTTCTTTTTGCCCCCGCCCTCCTTGCGGACTACTGTTATATATTCATATGTGATGACTCTGTTATCATTGTCGCTGTTCTCACGCCTGATTCTTTTTTTCTTATCGATCACCACAGCGTCATAGGTATTGGCTGCCCGCTCTCTGATGAAGCTCACCGCCGCAAACAGCAAAAACACCGCCGAAACTATACCGCCGTAAAGGGCAGCGTCCTTGGTCTCCATTTTGTCAGATACAGCGCTGTAGATCATAAACCCGATAAAGGGCAGCGGTATGATGAACAGCCCGAAAATCTTTGCTGCCCTGCGGCTTTTCTTTATAGCAGCCAGTATTTCCGGGTGATTCACCCTGTCTGAAAATCCGGGTGCCGGGCGCCCTTCTCTGACCGGGCCGTTTCCGGCATACATCTCACTCGGCGCATCTGTACGCTCGCCGCAGTTCCGGCAGAACCTGGAATTATCCGGCAGCTGCGATCCGCAGTTTGAACAAAACATAAAAACCCCTCCCTATGCTGTTATACTACGACCAGTATAACATTCACAGAAAGGGGATTCAATAAATTTCAGATAATTGTCATTGACATCTGACAGCTATGCCAGCACACACCTGGCAGTTACTCTGCTCCAGCCGCTCCAGGTGCAGGTGAAAAGCGTCAGGTCCCAGCCGTCGCTGCCCGCAAGCATACTGCCGGAATCGTAACCGGCTATCAGTTCAAACCAGCCTACAGTATAGTGTATCTGCCTGCCCCGAAGGGTGGTGTAGATGATCTCGTCGCCCTGCTGAAGGCGGTCAAGATAGAGAAAAAATCCGGCATAATTATGGGCGCAGATTATCATATCCCGCCTGCCGATGCTCCCCGCATACCGTGTGGGCGCAATGCTCATATTTGAAAGGGAATAGTCTCTGATGACCGGAAGCTCAAGATCAAGCTTGGGTATAGTCAGCAGTCCGCAGTAGAAATTGCCGTCCAGATCAAGGGCCTCATATTCCTCCTCCTCCGGGATCACCAGCTCCGGCTGAGAGCTGTCATCAGTCCCGGACTCAGCATGGCTGCTGTTATCTGAAAGGCTGCTGTCCTCCACAATAGGGGGCTGCTCCCTGATGTACTCCTGCAATGATACGACCTTATCCTTTACGCCCTCGGCGGCGCTGCTGGCAACACGCCAGTTGAATACAACAAGAGACACTGCTGCAAGAAGCAGCAATGTCCCAACAACGATCATAGTCCGGGAGACCGCCTTGTTATTCATCTTTTCCGCCCTTTCCGGAGCGCAGACGCAGCCCCAGCGCTACCAGAACCATTCCGGCGATCGCCATGATCGGCACCGGCCACCAGAGCTGTCCTGTCTGAGGGAGCGGGCCCTGATAGGTGTTGCTGTTGTCCTTCGGGGTGCCGTCGTCCTCGCCGGTCTTTCTGCCGTGATCGCCGTCACCCTCGCTCTTGCGGCTGTTATCGTCAGTCTCGGAGCTTTCCTCAGGCTTGGAGCTTTCATCAGGCTTAGAGCTGTCTACAGTGACAGTCTCTCTTTCCAGCTTAGGATTTACAGCTGCGCCTTCTTCTGTGACCTCAACGATCGCAGGTAAAGAAGAATAATGATACTCGCCTATATCGGCTTCATTTGTTCTGATAAAGAACACTCCTGCTTCACCGGCGGTCACACTTGCAGAACCGTCCGCTGACGAAACTACCACTTGATCGGGCTCAATGCTGTTCTCAAAAATGAAGCTCTCAATATCGTTAGCTGCGTCCTTGATAGTTTTCTCGTCGGTATCGTCAAGGTTCACCTTGCTGGCGGCGAACTTATCATTAAGGGAAAAACCGCCCAGCTCGTTTCTGTAACCAATGCGATATACCTGCCAGCGAATACCCTCGACGGCTTCACCGCCGCAGAGGGTCTGAATCGTCAGCACAGGCTCATCGTCAGCGTAGGCCTTCGGCGCAAAAAGCGCAGCAAAAGCAACAGCTATCATACAAAGAACGCATATCAGCGGCAAAGAATATCTTTCGCGCGTCTTCATGCACATACCTCCTAAAAA
>CADBTF010000098.1 GCA_902797485.1 uncultured Ruminococcus sp.
GTGCATATCCGTATGGTCCCCCACCGGGGACGACAGGGCAAGCTTTGTGTGCTTGGAGCCCTGGACCTCAGTGCCGGTCTATGCGGACGACGCTTTTGAGGATATCGAGAAAAAGCCCCATGCCATAAAGCTGGCTCCCGGTGAGAGCTTCACCTTTGACTACAGAGTGAGGGTGTTCTGATGAAGACTGTTATTCAGAGAGTTACAAGAGCCTCTGTTGTGGCTGACGGCGTGCTGACAGGCAGCATCGGAAAGGGCTTCATGATACTCTTCGGAGCCGCCGAGGGAGACACCGAAAAGGAATGTGACCGCCTTGCAGACAAGATCTCCAGACTGAGGATCTTTGAGGACAGCGAGGGCAAGACCAACCTTGCCATTGACGACGTCGGGGGAGACATTCTTGTGGTATCGCAGTTCACACTGCTGGCAGACTGCCGCAAGGGGAACAGGCCAAGCTTTATAAAGTCCGGCCCTCCGGAGGAGGCTGAAAGGCTCTATGAATATTTCTCACAGGCTCTGGGCCAGCGCATAAAGGGAAAGGTCGAGAACGGAGTGTTCGGCGCCGATATGAAGGTATCCCTCGAAAATGACGGCCCCTTTACCATAGTGCTGGAATGTGTTGACGGGAACATACTGTAATTGACGATGTGCAAATATGCAACTGAAAGGAAATGCCAATGAAAGGAAAATTTAAGCTCCTCGCTTTTGCAGCAGCCTTTAGTCTCGCCCTGAGCGGCTGCACTCTCCCGGGAGAGAAAGCACAAGCCGGCGGAGAGGACGACTATTTCGACAACACCACTGTAATTACCGAAGCCGCCGCCCAGGAGGAGGCTGTAAACTACAAGTGGGTTTTGAAGCCAAGCCTTAGCTGCGATAATATCATCACCCCTGACCTGAGCGTGTTCGACCCGGCCAATATAAAGAGAAAGGCCTACCTCTACACCTCGATCATCATTCAGGACGGCTTGTTCGGGTTTGTGGACCTTAACGGCAACATGGCAGTCTATCCCGAATACCAGAATTACTATTACGGCTCCGACGGAACAGTTTATCTGAGCTCCCCCGCCGAGGACGGAAAGGTAAAGGTCTGCTGGCTGGACGACTATCTGAGACGTCAGGAGGAATATATCGAGCCGGAGCTTATCAGGCTGAAAAGCTATTACTGGAACGAAGCCGAGGAAAAGATCTATGTCACCGATTCCGACAGCAGCGTTGTGCCCTTTAACAGCGACGATACCGTTGCAGTCTGCAAGGCGGATATAGTCAGCAACAGCAGCGGCGGGCTCTCTGCTATCAATATCGAATCAGACAGCTATGCGCTGGCGGATTCCACCGGCCTGCTCTCTGACTTTGAATATGAGGACTGCTACCTGACCTCCTACGGCGACCCGTCAGAATCCCTTATAGCCTTAAAGAAGAACGGCCGCTGGGGGTACACCGACGAGGCCGGGAACGTGGTGCTTGACTTCAAGTTCTACGATATGCCCTCTGCCTACTCACACAATTTCGCCAACAGCGACGAGCGTTCTCACCCGAACCTCTACAGCGAGGGCTATGTGGCAGTTCAGAACGAAAAGGGCGGCGGCTACTACACCGCCGACGGCAGCGTGCTCATACCTACCGGAACCTTCCAGCAGGCAAGGCCCATTCAGAGCGGGCGGGCATGGGTGAGCATCAACGGGCTTTGGGGCATCATCACTTTGGGTGAGATCTCCGACCTGAAAATGCCCAAGGTAACAACCACTACCACCACCACTGCTGCAACCACAACATCACAGAGCTGGACCTGGACCACTACCACCACAGCCCCGGTGACACAAGCGCCTGAGACTACAGCCGTAGTCACTATGCCCACCACCGCTGCCACCACTGAGCAGCTCTCTGAGACTACTCCCGCCGAAACCACCCCCGCAGCCGTAGTCACAACGCCGGAGGTGATAAGCCAGAGTGACCAGCAGCCTGCTGCTTCCGTCAGCCAGTCCGGAGCCGCCGAGAACCCCGCTCAATAGTAAAATGTGATAGTTTTGTGAAAAACTCACAAATTCATAGTTCAAAAATTGTTAAGCTTTTTTTTGGAAAATTCAAGAATTCTCCCAAAAAGGCTTGATTTTATTGAAGAAACGTGATATAATACAGCTATGAATTGAAATCTGCAATTCTTGAAAACAATCAAATGGAGGAGATTAAAAATGAAAATGCGTAGAATTTTCGCAGGTATGTCTGCTCTGGCACTTGTTGCTGCAATGAGCATGACAGCATTCGCTGAGCCGGCTTACTACGGCCTGTCCAACGATGTTGAGGACACAGAGGACGTATCAGATAACGACGGTTGGATCCAGTTCTGGTACAATGCAGATGAGGACAAGAAGGAATCTTCTGTAACATTTACACTCACCGCTGATGCTATCGCTTCTATGAAGTCCAAGGAGTATTTCGGCGAGGGCGCTGCTATCGCGATCAAGGACGAAGCAGGCAATGAGACCGGCGAGGTCAATGACTGGAACGGCTTCAACATTCAGACCGGTAACAACGGTATTGTTATTACTTCTATCAAGTTCAACGTTGACGGCCTTTCTGTAGAGCCTGTAGGCTGGCACACCGGCGACGAGGTTACCGGCACTGCCGGCAACACTGATCCTACTAATGAAAAGGCTTCCAACGGCAAGGAGAACTGGGAAGCTGTTTACGGTTGGGACAGCTGCATTCCTGCAGATCAGTTCCCTGACGGTCAGGATGTAGAAGTAACAGTTAGCTTCGACTGGACCGATAAGGCTCTTGATAAGGGCTACACTTCCTTTAAGCCTATGTTCGCTAACGGTTCTGTAGCTTTGTACAATGCTCAGAAGGCTGCCGGCAAGGAGTTCATCAAGGGTGTTCCTGTACAGAACGTTGACGTCTTTGAAGACAAGGAAGGCTTCACCGGTTGGGATACTGTAAAGCCTGAGGACCGTGCAACTTCCAGCGCTGCTGATTCTTCTGCTGCTGATTCTTCTGCTGCTGATTCCAGCAAGGCAGCTGATTCCAGCAAGGCTGCTGATACCAGCAAGGCTGCTGACAGCAAGTCTACCACTACAACAACCACAACTACAACCTCTACCGCAAGCACAGCTAACCCTGCTGCAAGCACTGACAACCAGGGCACAGGTGCTGCTGCCGGTATCGCTCTTGCAGGCGTTGCTCTTGCAGGTGCTGCTGTAGTTGCTACCAAGAAGAAGAACTAATTGATTCTTTACATTCATTGTTTAAAAAGAAGCTTTCTTCGGAAGGCTTCTTTTTTCGTGATTTTTAACAGATTTGTAACCGTTTTCTGTAGAAAGTGCACAATTCTCTGCTAAAGAATTGTTTAATATGATTATTGATTAAATAATCAAAT
Organism: uncultured Ruminococcus sp.; assembly: GCA_902797485.1. Taxonomy (GTDB): domain Bacteria; phylum Bacillota; class Clostridia; order Oscillospirales; family Ruminococcaceae; genus FB2012. The sequence continues at coordinate 3,374 of CADBTF010000098.1, forward strand.
TGTGCTATAATGACTATGTAAATTCAAAAGTCGTTTTGACTGAATTAATGGAGGTTATTATTATGAAGAGATTACTCGCATCGTCTCTGGCTGTTCTTATGGCCGGTGCTATGCTGGCTGGCTGCGGCGATTCCAGCAGCAGCTCCAAGGCTGACACCGCTTCTTCCAAAGCAGAGACAACCACTACCGCTGCTGAATCCAAGGCAGAGGAGTCTGTAGCTGAATCCAAGGCTGAGGAGAGCAAGGCAGAAGAGTCTAAGGCTGAGGAGAGCAGCGCTGCTGAGGAAAGCAAGGCTGAGGCTACCTCTGACATCAAGTATGACCCTGCTGCTACCGAGACCGTTATCGAGGTCGAGGACCCTGACACCGGCGCTTGGGCTAACTGCTTCGGTGACGCTTACATTGACTACCACACCATTCCTAAGGACAGAGACCTCAAGTTCACTGTTGAGATCAAGCTCTCTGACACCTTCCTTGGAATGCTTGATGCCGGCATCACCAACGGCGACGAGCAGATCGGTTTTGCTCCTACATCTATGACTGCTGCTGATTCTTGGGTCCACCTGGGCGAGAACCTTGGCTGGGTCACCTCTGACGAGTACCCTGTAGGTGTTGAGCTTGCTCAGATGGAGGGCGCTTCTGACGGCACCTACAAGCTCAAGCCCAAGATGAAGGACGGCGAGGTAAGAAAGGATAAGGACGGCAACATTCTCTATGAAGAGGACGTTTACATGGTAGAGGACGACACCAAGATGGCTCCTCTCTACTCCAAGCCCGACGGCTTCATCAAGTGGAACGACCAGTGGAAGGAATGGGGCGACAAGACCCAGACCGTATCCTTCACCATCAAGAAGGAAGCTCTTGACTGGATGTTCAAGTCTATCGAGGAAGGCATTGCTGACGGCGAGGTTGACGAGAACGGCGTAAATCCTAACGACTACGGCGGGCTCCTGTTCCAGTGCAGCGGTAACTTCGAGGTATTGAAGGTTACTATCGACGCTGGCAACATTCTGCTCTCCACTCAGTATCAGGAGTGGGCTGAGGCTAACCCCGGTGCAACCTGGGGCGAGGCTGCAAACTAATTCAGCAGTTTGATACGCAAATATAAGAGCGCTCTTTGCGGGCGCTCTTTTTTTGCAGCCTTTATCTGAATACATAAAAAACGAGCGTCCGCAGCAAATGCACGGACGCTCATTTTTTAATAAAGCTTTTTGGACCACATTGAGGGGGCTGCCAGCATCAGCAGCGGGAGACATTCAAGCCTGCCCAGCAGCATATCAATGCTTAATACCGCCTTGGACAGATCTGAAAGGGGCTCAAAATTCATCATGGGGCCCACCTGACTGATACCGGGGCCTATGTTGTTGAGACAGGCTGTCACCGAGGAGAAGTTGGTGGCAAAGTCAAAATTGTTCAGGGAGACTATCAGCAGCGAGCCGAAGAAGATCAGCAGGTAGATGATAAGGTAGCAGCTCACGCTGTGGACCGTTTCAATGTCAATGGCCCGGTCGTCCGCCTTGACCACGTTCACCGACTTGGGGTGCATGGCCTTGCGAAGATTCCGCTTGGCTGTCTTGAACAGGATTATCACTCGTGACACCTTAAAGCCGCCTCCTGTAGAGCCGGCGCAGGCGCCTATAAACATCAGTATTATAAGTATGGTCTTGGAAAGCTCCGGCCAGCGGTCAAAATCCGCAGTGGCGTAACCTGTGGAGGTCATAATGGAGCCCACCTGGAATGAAGCGTACCGCAGGGCCTTGCCGAAGCTGTGGAAAACACCGTAGTTCATGGTGTTGTAAATGATGACCGAGATAGATACGAAGATCGTGCCCAAATAGACCTTCAGCTCTGTGTTCTTATAGATGCCCACAAATTTCCGCATTATCAGGAAATAGTAGATGTTGAAATTTATTCCGAACAGTATCATGAACACTGTCACAACGCCCTCAAGGTAAGCGGAGTGATAGAAGCCAAGGCCGGCGTTCTTTACGTTGAAGCCGCCGGTACCGGCTGTTCCCATGGCGTGGCAGAGGCTGTCATAAAGGGGCATACCCCCCACCAGCAGGAAGATCACCATGATAACAGTCATGGCGCCATAGATAAAATAGAGTATCATAGCGCTCGACCGCCCCTTGGGGACCAGCTTCTCCACAGTCGGGCCCGGGCACTCCGCACGCATCAGCTGCAGGGAGGAGGATTTCTTATCCGAGGGGATAAGCGCCACAAACAGCACCAGAACTCCCATGCCTCCTACCCAGTGGGTAAGGCAGCGCCAGAACATCACGCCCTTGCTCAGAGCCTCCACATTGGCAAGTATGGAGGAGCCGGTAGTGGTAAAGCCGGAGATACTCTCGAAAAGTGCGTCCATAAAATGTGGTATCTGCCCGCTGATGTAATAGGGCAGCGCACCGTAAAAGCTCAGGAATATCCAGCCCAGAGCGGCAATGGCAATACCGTCCCGGGAGGTGATGCTCTTATCCTTGGCGGGCCGCACCAAAAGCAGGATAAGCCCATTGATAACTACGGTTATCAGTATTACGAACAGGAACACCCGCATAGACGAAAACTCGTGGTAGTAGATCGAGACCGCCGTCGGCAGCAGCATCAGCGCAGCTTCTATCAAGCCGATCTTTGCAAGTGTGTTAAATACAAGCTTCTTATTCAATCGGCATCACCTACTCCAGAATATCCTTCAACTCGGAGAAGCGGTGCTCCTTCGTGACGACTATAACGGTATCACCCGGGTCTATCCTGTCATTACCGTTGGGTATAAGCACCTGCCGCTTGCGGATAATGGCACAGATAAGCATATCCTTTTTTAGCTGCAGCTCCCTGAGAGGGGTGCCGGTGAGACCGGGTATCTTTTCATTCACGTTGAACTCAATGGCCTCCACCCGGTTGCCGATGATGTTATAAAGCGATTCGATACGGCTCTCAGAGGAGGCATTTTCCATAGAGCGGACGTAGGAAAGGATTATGCCGTTGTTGAGCTGCTTGGGCGATATTATAGTTTCCAGCCCCAGCATGGAGGCCATGTAGCTGTAGGATTCACGGTTGATCTTAGTGACCACCTTTGCCTTGGTATTATTCTTGGCAAAGAGCGACATGATTATATTTTCCTCGTCAAGGCTGGAAAGCGCAACAAAGGCGTCAACCTCATTTATGCCCTCGTCCACCAGCAGCTCCTGATCGGTGCCGTCGCCGTTTATGATGACCGCCTTGGGAAGCAGATCGCAAAGTTTGGTGCAGCGGTTATAGTCCTTGTCTATGACCTTAACTCTCATACCCAGCTCGCAAAGCTGCCTTGCCAGATAGAAGCCGATCTTTCCGCCGCCCACTATCATAACATTTTTGATCTTGATCTTCAAGGCGCCGTTCTGCTTAAAGAAGCGCTCAAGGTCGCTGTGAGAGGCTGCCACATTGAACTTATCCCCGGCCTGCATAACAAAGTCACCGGAGGGGATAAAAATATCCTGATCCCGCTGGACGGCGCAGATAAGAAATTGCAGCTTCAGCTTTTTATATATCTCCGCAAGAGACAGCCCCACCAGCGGAGAATCCTCCGGCAGGCGGTTTTCTACTACCTCTACCTTGCCCTTTCCGAAGACCTCCACCTTAGCTGCTGCCGGAAAGACAAGCACTCTTGCGATCTCGCTGGCAGCGGTCAGCTCCGGGTTGATAGTCATGGCAAGGCCAAGGTCAGACTTGATAAGGTCGATCTGGTTATAGTATTCAGGATTGCGCACTCGGCAGATAGAGCGCTCTATCCCAAGCTTTTTAGCCACAATGCAGCAGAGCATATTCAGCTCGTCATGGGCAGTAGTGGCAATAAGCACGTCAGCCTTTTTGATGCCGGCTTCTATCTGGGTATCAGCTGTGGCGCCGTTGCCCTCCACGCACATAAGGTCCTGAGAATTGAGCATTTTCTGAATGGCGGCCGGGTTATTGTCAATGACAGTCACACTATGCCCCTCACTTACAAGCTGAGCGGAAAGTGTCTCACCGATCTTACCTGCGCCTATTACTACAAATTTCATTTATTCTTCTGCTTCCTTTTGTTAAAATATTATTCAGCCAAGGCGATAAATTACGATAACAGATATATAAATAGAGTATATCACTTTTCAAGACAATTGTCAACAACTGCGGCAAGGTGTTAATAAAAATTTCAGTTGACAAACGGGGTAGATTGTACTATTATATAATAAGTATATGTGTGCTTCTGGCACTTTAATAAAACGGAGCTGAAAATATGTTTATAGTCAACTTTTTTACTATACTGATAGGCAAGATACTTTCGGGGATCCTGCACCTGCTCGGGAAAAACGCCGGCAACCTGCCGGGGCTGGTGCTTTGCACCATGCGGAAGAATGCTCTTAAAGCCTTTAAGATCGATTGCCCTATAATCGCTGTGACAGGCACCAACGGCAAGACCTCGGTGACTAATTTCATTGCTGAAATGTTCCGCAAGTCCGGGGCTGACATAATTACCAACCCGGAGGGCAACAACTTAGATACCGGCATCACCTCTCTGCTGCTGAACCACTGCTCCATGACTGGCAAGGTCAAGGCTGATTACCTTATACTGGAGACTGACGAGAGCCATGTTCCGGTGGTGTATTCCAAATTGAAGCTGGAGACCCTTGTGGTGCTCAACTTCTTCAGAGACCAGCTTGACCGCAACGGCGAGGTGGAGACCCTGATATTAAAGGTGAATAAGTTCTGCAAGACCTTTACCGGGAACCTTATCCTCAACGGTGATGACCCGAACGTGGCCCGCCTCGGCCTGGCTAACCCCAATAACCCAAATGTAAAATATTTCAGCGTCGAGAAATACAAGTACGCCACCGACACCCTCTACGAGGCGGGAGAGGGCCGTTTCTGCCCACGCTGCGGCACTGCCCTTGCATACGATTATTACCAGTATTCCCATATCGGGCGCTTTGTCTGCCCCAAGTGCGGCTACGGCAATATCACCCCCTATGTGAAGCTGACGGACATCGACCTGCAAAAGCCCTCCTTCAAGGCGGAGGGTGTGGAGTACGCCACTGCCGGCAGCACGATATATTATATGTATAATCTCTGCGCTGTGTATGCGGCGGCCAAGCTCTATAATATCGACCAAAAGGTCATCAGGAAGGTTTTCAAGAGCTTTAAGGTCAATAACGGACGCATGGAGCAGTTTGAATACAAGGGCTCTGTGCTGACCCTGAACCTTGCTAAAAACCCCGTGGGTGCAAATATGACCGTCAGAATGATAAACGAGTGTGAGGACGAAAAGGAAATGCTTTTCGTGCTGAATGACAATCTGGCAGACGGCTATGATGTTTCCTGGATATGGGATATAAATTTCAGCATCTTCAAGAATGTTACCCGTGTTGTAACCAGCGGGCGGAGAGCTTATGATATAGCCGTGCGCATCAAGTGCTCCGGCTATGACGAAGATAAGATCCTGGTGCGGCCCGATCTTGACGATGCTGTTAAGGAGCTGTTTTCCACCGGCGGCAGAAAGTTTGCTGTGGCAAACTATACGGCTGTCCAGCCCACAAGAGCGGCTCTGAACAGATTCATCAAGGGAGAGGGGGCAGCAAAATGACCTTAAAGATCCTGCATATGTACCCGAATATGCTTGACCTCTACGGCGACAGCGGCAACATGGAGCTGCTGCGCTACCGCCTCGGCAAGCGGGGCTATGACGCTGAGATCACCGCCTACACTATGGGCGACGGCGCTAAGACCGATTTTGAAAGCTACGACCTGATATACCTTGGAGGCGGCGCAGACTTCGAGCAGCAGCTTTTAGCAGACGACCTGCTCTCCTGCCGGGATAAGATCGTAAACGCTTACAAGAGCGGCGTGTTTATGCTGATGATCTGCGGCGGCTACCAGCTCATGGGGCAGTACTACAAGGATTCCAACGGCAAGAAGATACCCGGCCTGGGGCTCTTTGATTATTACACCGTCGCCTCCACCAACAAGCGTGAGCGCTGTATCGGAAACATCGTCATTGGGGCAGAGCTGGAGGGCAGGAAATACAAGGTCATCGGCTTTGAAAATCACGGCGGCATGACTGACAACGTAAAGACCCCCTTCGGTAAAGTGCTTTTCGGCAACGGCAACAAATTCGGCTCCGACACCGAGGGCTACTTTGAGAAGAATGTGGTCGCCACCTATCTTCACGGACCGCTGCTCTCAAAGAACCCTAAGCTGGCAGACTATATCATAAGCTATTGCCTCAGCCGCAGGCAGGGCAGCCCTGTAAAGCTCGCCCCCCTGAACGACAAGCTTGAAGAAGAATGCCGCAAGGTGATGCTGGGGCGTCTGCTGCAAGGCTGAGCACAGGCAGTTCAGCCGAAAACCCGCAAAATATGAATTGATTTGACATTTGGCGGATATTGTGATATAATATGTATATTATTAAGCTTTTACGGAGGTGAGCATTGTGAGTAAGAAAGACAGTCAAAAGGCAAGCCTGCTCAGGTCTGCCAATCTGGTGAATATACTGACCTTGACAGTCGTGACTATCGCCTGCGTCGTGTTGGTGCTGTTTTTGTCAAAGAGGCTGTTTTCAAGCAACAACAAGGATATCCCTGCCACACTGAATACCGCAACGCTTGCTGCCGCTGCTCCTGCCGCAGTCACTGACGTTACTGCCTCCGGCACTGTTACCGCCAAGGCTTCTGCCTCTGCCTCAGAGGTCAGCTCTCAAACTGAAACAGCTGCCTCAGAGACCACTGCCGCTGTTGATAACAGCGTCGGCTATGTGGTGACTTATGTTCAGCTGAAAGCTAAGCCCGATCAGGAATCGGAAAACCTGATGTGTATGTCTCCGAACCTTAAAGTTAAAATATTGGAGCGCAGAGATGACGGCTATATCTACCTGACCTTCCTGAACGGCGACGGCACTACCTATACCGGCTATGTCAAGCAGGAGTATATAAGCCCCACAGAGGTTGAGCGCACCACCGCTGCTGCAACAACAGCTGCCGAGGCCGAGACCACCACTGAGATACCGGTGCAGACCACCACTACTGTATCCCATGTTCTGCTTATTGAAACTCAGTCATCTACAAGGCAGACACTCCCGCCGGAGATGACCTTTGCAACCGCACCACAGTAATTTACCGGACGGCAGCTGCCGTCCTTTGCTTTTAGAAAGGAAAATTATGGCAAGTGAGGTCAAAACGCTGCTGCTCCCGGACGGGCAGACTATAAACTACACCGTTGACCGCAGCGGCAGCCGGAAAAATATCTATATCACCGTCAAGAACGGCAGAGTTATACTCAAGCTGCCTGCCCGTGCCGAGCTCGCCAGAGGGGAAGCCTTCCTGCGGGAAAAGTCCGGCTGGGTACTGAAAGCGCTTACCGAAAAGCCGTCAGAGGCCTTGATACCTGACGCTTTTGTGGAGGGTGCAAGGTTCACTCTCCTGGGGCAGGAGTATACAGTCTGCACCGAGCTGGCAGAGAGATATTTCTTCCCACGCTTTGAGGAGGGTCGGCTGGTGGTGGCATGGTTCACCAGCTATGACAGCACCGATATCGACAAAGCCTCCTTTGTGGACGCCCAGGCAAGGCGGGCTCTCAAGGAGCTCACAGAAAAGGTCATCAGAGAACGGTTTGAAAAGCTCACCGCCGAAATGGGCCTGTGGCCTGAAAAGGTGACGGTCAAGAAAATGACCGCCAGCTGGGGAAGATGCTCATCTTCGGGAAATATTTCCATAAATGCCAAGGTGATATTCTATCCGCCGGAATGTGTTGATTATGTTATCATTCATGAGCTGGCGCATCTGCGGCATATGGACCACTCCCCTGCCTTCTGGGGGCTGGTGGAACGCTTCTGCCCTGACTGGAAAAGCATACGGGCGCTTATGAGATAATATCCCTAAAATATCCGCTTTAGCGCAGTAAAATAGTAGTCAATTCTCTGAATTAGTTAAACTGTATAAATCTTATACTTGACATTTAGGCATAATAAACATATAATAAAAATGTATCCCTGTACGAAAACGTTATCGCTGCGGTTGTTTGTGACATATTGCACAGATTTATCGGTCTAATTGTTTTTGTATTAAATCAATTTTTGAATTTATTCATAACAAGTTGATGAAATATTCGGCCTGTTATGGTATAATAGATTAAATGCTTTGCTTTCGGGTTATGACCGAGAGCCAATTTATTAGGAGGGAAATAATATATGGCAAAGCCAAAGAAGGCAGTGGAAAAAACAATTACCACACTGGAATTAAAGGAGCAATTTCTTGATATTCTTCATGGCGATTTTCAGACTACACCGGACGAGGCTTCTGACCAGCAGGTTTACGAAGCTCTTACTAAGATCGTAGTAAGATTGATGAAGGCAAAGAGACGCCACTTTACTGTTAAGACCCACTCTGCGGGCAACAAGAAGGTTTACTACCTCTCAATGGAGTTCCTCATGGGCCGCTCACTCAAGACCAGCCTCTACAACCTCGAAATGATCGAGCAAACCAAGGCAGTGCTGAATGAATTCGGCATCTCTATCAACGGCATCTATGAGTGTGAGCCGGACGCTGGCCTCGGAAACGGCGGCCTCGGCAGACTGGCTGCCTGCTATCTGGACGGCCTTGCAGCTGACGGCTACCATGCTACCGGCTACTCTATCTGCTATGAGTACGGTATCTTTAAGCAGAAGCTGGACGATGGCTGGCAGACAGAGCTCCCCGATAACTGGCTCCCCGGCGGCTCCGCCTGGCTGGTACCGGTTCCGAGCATGGCTGTTGAGGTCAGATTTGACGGCGAGCTGAAGGAGGACTGGGATAATCAGTACCACCTTGTATCTCACCAGAACTACACCTCCGTTATGGCTGTTCCTTATGATATGTTCGTTTCCGGCTATGACAGCGAGGCAGTTTCCAAGCTGCGTCTCTGGAAGGCTGAGGTCTCCAGCTTCGATATGCCCCTTTTCAACAAGGGAGATTACAGCAAGGCTCTGGGCCTGAATATCATGTCGCAGGCTATCACCAAGGTGCTCTACCCCAACGACAACCACGCCGAGGGCAAGAGCCTGAGACTGAGGCAGCAGTATTTCCTCTGCGCAGCCTCTATCGGTGATATTGTAAACCAGCATATGAGCGTTTACGGCACCCTTGATAACCTGCATGAGAAAGTCGCTATCCACATCAACGATACTCACCCCACACTCGCTATCCCCGAGCTGATGAGAATTATGCTTGACGACTGCGGCTATTCATGGGACCACGCCTGGGATATCGTTACCAAGACCTTCGCTTACACCAACCACACCGTAATGCCCGAAGCTCTTGAAAAGTGGGACTGCAACCTGCTCAAGAGCGTTACTCCGAGAATCTTCTCCATTATCGTTGAGATCAACGAGCGTTACTGCCGCAAGCTCTGGGAGCGCTACGGCGATCAGGAGAAGGTCACAAGAATGTCTATCATTCAGAATAACAAGGTCAAGATGGCTACTCTCTGTGTTCACGCCTGCCACCATGTAAACGGCGTTGCCAAGATCCACTCTGAGATCATCAAGCGTGACACCTTCCGTGATGAGTATGACTACACTCCTGACAAGTTCACCAATGTAACCAACGGTATCGCCTACAGACGCTGGCTCTATCAGTCCAACGAGGGCCTTACCTCCCTGCTGCGTGAGAAGATCGGCGACGGCTTCCTGAGAGATGCCGCCAAGCTGAAGGATTTCAACAAGTTTGCCAAGGACGATGAAGTGCTTGAAAGACTGGCAAAGATCAAGAAGGACAACAAGCTGGCCTTCGCTAAATATGTCAAGAACCAGTACGGCGTTGCCCTGAATACAGACTCTATCTTCGATGTTCAGGTAAAGCGTCTCCACGAATACAAGCGTCAGCAGCTGAATGCTCTGAACATCATCGCACAGTATAACTACCTCAAGCAGCACCCGGACGCTGACTTTGTTCCCAAGACCTATATCTTCGCTGCAAAGGCTGCCCCCGGATACTATATGGCTAAGCAGATCATCAAGCTCATCTGGAACATCTCCCAGGAGCTGAGACGTGACAAGAAGCTTGGCGAAAAGCTCAGTGTTATCTTCCTGGAGGATTACTGCGTATCCCTTTCCGAGATCCTTATGCCGGCGGCTGAGATCTCCGAGCAGATCTCTCTTGCAGGCACCGAGGCTTCCGGTACAGGCAACATGAAGCTCATGATAAACGGCGCTATCACTCTTGGTACTATGGACGGCGCTAACGTTGAGATACACGAGCAGGTCGGCGACGACAACATCATCATTTTCGGTATGAATGTTGACGAGGTTAACCAGAGAAAGCCCAGCTACCGCCCGATCGACGTTTACAATCAGAACGGTATTATCCGTGATGCCGTTGACCAGCTCACCCGCGGCATAAACGGTGAGCAGTTCAGCGAGATCGCAAGCTCTCTCAAGAATTCTGACCCATACATGGCTCTTGCAGATTTCGACTCCTATCAGAAGGCTCAGGCTTACGCCTCCGAGTGCTACAAGGACCAGAAGAAGTGGCAGAAGATGTCCCTTGCAAACATTGCCAATGCCGGCATCTTCTCAGCAGACCGCTCTGTTGAGGACTACGCAAGAGATATCTGGAACCTAAAAAAATAATTTTTCATGCAATTATCAAACCCCCGGAGGCCTGATCCTCCGGGGGTCGTTTTTGCTGTTTTTGGAGCTTGTGAGCACTAACAAGCTCTCAATATTTTTCCTTGATGTTCACATAAAGTTAATAACTTTATGATGATTTTTTCACCCTACGAACAGATGTCCGTCGGTATTTGTCATAAAGTTGAAGGATTTACCAGACTTTGCCATTTTGCGGCATCTTTTCAACAAAATGTTGAAAAGTACGGTTGAAAGACAGCTTTGAACGTTAAAAACTGTTGAAAAGTCTGTTGAAACCGTTGAAAACTATACTGATTTTACGCGGTTTTACGGGTGTTGAAAGTTTTCAAAGTCTGAAAAAATGTACTTTACGGGCAAAAAAATGTCAGAAATTGCCTGTCAAGACGTTACGATTATGAACGAATGGTTAACGAAAACCTTTCTGAAATCTTTCGTTTTCAGCAAAGTGCGCAGTCTTGCGGGATAAAGGCGTTTTTTAATTTGTTAGGTAAAAATCTGACCGAAATTTCGTAAACTGTACAAAAAAATCCCCTGCAAATCACATGACCCCCTGTGCCCGCATTTTGCCCGGATTATGTCCGTATTTTTGGACTCCGGCGGTATATCCGGCAAATGTCAAGCCTGTCATTTTTGTTACCATTCTGTAATTTCAGCCGGTCATCTCGTGGTCAGGAACTTTATCGCCCGCTCGATAGAATCCTTTGAGTTGCCCCAGTCGGCATTCTTGCTGGTGTTGCGGTAATCGTACATTTTGCAGTAGTGGGAGACATCTGCTTCCAGAGCGTCAAGATATTTCTTGGTGAGCTCGCTGCACTCGTTGACAAACTGCCCAAGCCATTTCTTTTCCAGCGCCTCAGCGCCGTGGGCTACAAGCATATCATAGTGGGGCAGGCAAAGCTGCTCCTGCGAGGCGAAAAGCTCCCTGAACTCCCGCTCCTTCTGATAGAGCTCAAAAAATGTCACCATCAGCCTTGACATTCCCCACTCGATCTTGGAGCAGACAAAGCAATCATTATTCACCGCCGAGACCTTCTTCTGCTTGGCTGTCTTGCTCTCAAA
>CADBTF010000099.1 GCA_902797485.1 uncultured Ruminococcus sp.
GCGGTATATCTCTGTTGCACTTGCTCGGAGGTCGCCCTCGGCAGATGTTATCTGCTATCCTGCTCTGCGGTGCCCGGACTTTCCTCATAAACTAAAGCGTTTACGCTGCCGTATAGCCTGCCGACTTTTACATTATATCATACTGATCTAAATTTGTCAAATCACGTAGCTCAGAATATCTCTTTCGGAAGGTGCTGTATCGAAATGCACACCCGGGATTTTTTCCGACAAAACAGCTTTCATATATTCACAGAAGATAGCCTCGGTATGGTAATGCCCCGCATCTATCACACACACCCCTGCATTATGCGCATCTATAAAGATATTATGCTTTACATCACCGGTTATCAGGCAATCGGCGCCTTTGGCAATTGCATCACCTAAAAAGCTTCCGCCGCTGCCGGAGCAGACAGCAGCCCGCTCTATCACTTTACCGGTATCGTTATAACGGACCACTTTATTCCCAAGGGCTGATCTGATCCTCTCTGCCAGCTGCTTTGGCGTCATGCCGACACCGCTGCACACATAACCGATAGGCACGCCGTTCTCAACGCACAGGGGCTCAATAGGTTTGAGAGAAAGCTTCCCGCAGAGAATGTCATTCATTTTGGCGCTGTCAAAGCTGGTATGTGCGGCGATCAGACTAATGCCGCTTCTTGCAAGCCTGCCCGGAACAGAATCAAAGCTGAGCTGCTTTATCGGGTCAAAGATGACCGGGTGGTGGGTTATCACCAGCTGAGCACCAAGCCGCTCTGCGTCCGCCGCCACGTCGATGGTGCAGTCAAGAGCTATCAGTGCTGATTCAACAGCCCGGTCACCGCTGCCGATATTCAGCCCGCTGTTATCATAGCCCTCCTGGTTTTTAAACGGTGCAAGCTCATCTATATAGCTGTAAATATCATTGACTGTTATCATATTTATCACCCTTTAACCTTGTTCACTCTCAGGTTTAGTCTCCGAAGCTTCTTCATCGGCTTCCTCATCGTCATCGCTTTTAACTCTGTGCAGCAGGAAATGACTGATAAGCTCCCAGAAGCCGGTGACAGCTCCAAAGCAGAGCATAGCTATCAGCAGAGAAAGATTAAAGCTGCCTCCGAGCATTTCAAAGTTCCCGCCGCCTTTAAATGCCAAAGTGAATATCCCCATGATCGCCAAAGGGCCAACAGAGCAGGCCAGCCAGCGCTGCAAACGCCTGAACCGTCTCGGAGCGACCTTATAGGCGATCAGCTGTACTGCCATAGCTGTAATAAGGCCGATAGCATAGGAAGCATCTCCTCTGGCAGAAAGAGAGATCAGCAGCGCAGCTATGTAAACGCCCCACACAAAGGCAAAGGTCAGCACTGCCATAACTACACACAGCACTATTTTTATAACCAGCTTACTGTTCAATCATCTCGCCTCCGTCTATTGCTTTTTCTCTGAGGGCACCTGCCGCATCAAGAAATTCCTTAGCTTTGTCTGCCTGCTGCGGGTCTCTGAGCAGGCCCTTTCCGGCATTTTCAAGGCGGCTTGCCTGCCTGAGCAGATACATAGCTCCTTCCTTGGTGGTGCCGTCTACCCTGCCGCCATATTGATAAGCCAGGTCGCAGGGGAAATCGGGAGCATCACCGGTATACTGCGCCTGCAGCACAGAATACACAAACTTACCTTCGGCGCAGGGTATTTCGTTTATAATAGTATACCCGCCGTCATAGAGATATTTCCGGAGATGATCCCATTTGGTCATTGGCTGTAAAACGAGGTTGACACGCCGGGATTTTATCCACTCGGCACGGGAGATGATATCAGCTATCAGCTCCCCGCCCATACCGGCGATGATAACATCTGTTATCCCCACACTGGGGACGGAGTCAAGGCCGTTTGAAAGATAGGTCTCTATTTTGTCGGAAAGGCCGGCTTTTTTGATATTATCCAGAGCTGAAGCCAGCGGGCCCTCATTTATATCACAGGCAAGAGCGCTTTCACAGATGCCGTTTTCAACAAGATAAATGGGAAGGTAGGCGTGGTCGGTGCCGACATCTGCGGCTCTTTTACCGACACAAAGCTCTGCGCAGGCCAACAGTCTGCGGTCCTTCAAGAAAAGCCCCCCTTTTAAAAGAATAAGCTGCCGCAGATCACTGCGGCAGCAAATAGATCAACCATTGATGTGCTCGTTAATAGTCTTTGCAAGCTGCTCAGCATCTACGCCGTGTACCATACAAGCTTCTTCAAGGGTCTCGCCTCTTGAAGCGGGGCAGTAGAGGCAATGCATTCCCATTGCAGTGAAATACTCAGCGGTAGTTTCGTCATGGTCAAGAATATCGCCTATGATAGTATCCTTAGTAACCTCAAAAGCCATTTTAAAAACTCCTTTCTTTTACACCTGAAGCAGGCTCATGATAGTGAACCATTTTCGTATATTTGTATTATACCCTATATTTTCAAAAAAAGCAATACAAATTTGTTAAATTTCGGGAGTAGTATTCACAAACAGCAAAAAGCCCCGCAAGAGCTAACTTGCAGGGCTTATGCAGCCTAAGCTGTTAATTGCAGATATATCAACCCTCGTTCTGCTTGAGCTGTGCAAAGCACTCGCTGCAGTAAACGGGTCTGTCCTCTCTGGGCTTGAAGGGGATCCTAGCTACATTTCCGCAGTTAGCGCAAGTAGCTTCATACATCTGCCTGCCCTCTCTGGACGCATTCTTTCTTGCGTCACGGCAAGCCTTGCAGCGCTGGGGCTCATTTACGAAGCCTTTCTCAGCATAGAACTCCTGCTCACCTGCGGTGAACACAAATTCATTTCCGCAATCCTTACATACCAATGTCTTGTCCTCGTACATATTTTTTTACCTCGCTAAAAATTTTTTGCCTTGGCCGGAATCCCACCGGCATCTTTGCTTTAAACAACGCTCTTTAATTAAGCTACACGGCCATAGATCATCTTAAAACGCTTTTAAGCTTATGCTTGATCCTTTGAACTGCATTATCAACTGATTTGACCGGAACATCAAGCCTCTGGGCGATCGTCTGATAGGGCTCGCCGGCAATATAGAGCTTAAACACTTTAAGCTCCAGCTCAGAGAGAGTTTTCTCGATCTTCTCATAGAGCTCGCTCAGGCTCACCTGCTCGACAATAATGTTTTCCGGGATAACTGTTGCATCAAAGGCTGATTCAATATCATCAGGCAGCTCAATAAAATCAGTATTCACACGCTTATAAACGTTTATCATACGGTTGACGATACAGTGCCAAGCAAAGGTACTGAAAGCAGCGCCCTTATCTGGAACGTATTTTCTGACGGCATCAAGCAGAGCAAGCAAGCCCTCCTGAGCAAGATCGTCATTCATAGTGCCTTTAAAGGAATCGGCTTTTTTGCGCACGCCAGGGGCAAACCTTGCAATAAGCTCAGCTGCGGCATTATCGTCATTTTCTCTGCAACGGGCCACAAGCTCCTCGTCAGAAAGCTCACCCAAGCAATTGCCTTTTGCCAAAGACACACACCATCCTATCAACCGCTTTAGATGTATATATATAATAACACCTTAATTTTCTAAAGTCAAGCAAACCTTAAAAAAAAGTTAATAAAGTAGAAATATTTGTATCATTTACCATATTTCAAAGCTTCATAATAGTTATTTTGACGAAATAAAAAGAAACAAAGGACAAAAACACCTTCTGCCCTTTGTTCGCTTTTTTCATAATTCTATAGCATTGCAAATTCTTTCCTGCCCCGCTCGAAAATATCCTCACCGAAGCAGTCATTTGCAACAATAAGCGGAAAATCTTTTATATAGAGTTTCTTGACAGATTCACAGCCAAGATCCTCAAAAGCGATCACCTCGCAGCTTTTGATACAGTTGCAGGCAAGAGCTCCGGCGCCGCCGACAGCGCAAAGATAAACCGCTTTATTTCTTACAATAGCCTCTCTGACCTCCGCAGAGCGTTCGCCCTTTCCGATCATGCCGCCCAATCCCATATCAAGCAGCCTGGGAGCAAATCTGTCCATTCTACCGGAGGTGGTTGGACCGCAGGAGCCAATAGGCTTTCCTTCCGGGGCGGGAGTAGGGCCTGCATAATAGATAACAGCATTCTCGATCTCATAGGGAAGCTTTTCGCCCTTTTCTATCAGAGCCATTATCCGCTTATGGGCAGCATCACGAGATGTATAGACCGTCCCAGAAAGCAATATTTTCATACCGCATTTCAACTCGCCTGCTCTCGCTTTGAGTTCTGCGGCATCGACTTTCAGCAGTGACATTATTCCTCAACAAGGCCCAAACCTTCGTCGATAAGGTCTCTTGCCTTATCAGCGGAGCCGATAGATGCGCCGAACAGGTCATTAAGAGAAGAAATGATCTGAGTGATGTTCTCGCTGAGGTTAGTATACTCGTTCTTAACGCCCTCTCTGAGGTCAGCAGACTTAGCCTTGATAAGACCCACCTGAGCATTAGCCTCGTCGATCATTCTCTTAGCCTCTGCCTCTGCATTAGCGGTGGTCTCGTCAGCCTCAGCCTGAGCGGTAGAGGTAACTCTATCAGCCTCTGCATAAGCCTGGCCTCTTACCCTGTCAGCCTCCTGCTGAGCTGTTTCAAGTGTTCTTGTAGCCTCAGCCTGAGCAGTCGTAACAGTTGTCTCAGCCTGATTATTAGCATCATCAATGATCTGGTTAGCCTGAGCCTCGGCCTCGTCGGTCATCTGCTGAGCGGCCTTCTTAGCCTCGGTAACAACTCTGTTAGCGGTATTCTGAGCCTCGATAAATACATTTCCAAGGTCGAACGCAGGGGAAGAAGCGGCAGCAGCACCGGCATTCTTTTCAGCCTGCTCCAGCTTATCCTTCAGCTCATCGATCTCGTTCACTTTAGTCTCAACTTCAACATTCTTTTCAACCAGCTGCTGCTCGTAGTCAGCGATCTGGACCTTCATGGTGTCGGTAGAAGCCATAAGCTCAGCTACCTTATTCTTAGCTTCCTCGACCTTCTTCTCAAGATCAGTTACCTTATTTTCAAGCTCTGCCTTGCCCTCAAAATCGCCGTTATTCTCAGCGGCAACAGGAGCAGCAGGTGCGGAAGCGCCAGCCTTCTGGAGCTTCTCGATCGTCTCAGCCTGATCCTTGACCTTCTGCTCAAGATTATAGATCTTAGAGTTCAACTCATCGATATAAGCAAGCACGTCGCCCTTATCAAAGCCACCCATACGGACAGTTCTGAGAAACATATTATTAGCCATTATAAACAACCTCCATTAAACCGTATAATGCAATTCTTTATAATTTATTATACAATATTTTAGTTTTATTTTCAACAGATTTAAAAAGATTTCCAAAACTTCATATAAACTCACAAAATTCAAGCTGTTGTTTTATGCAAATCTCACAATGACGAATTATAAAGAAATAGAGGGACGAACATCTAAACTGCCCGCCCCTTACTATATATTTTACTTAGTCTTGAAGATGTTGAAAATATCGTCGTAATAGTCAGGATTATCGGCAGCCTTTACGCCGGCCTTATGTCTTGCCTCAGCGTCAGCCTTGGCATCTGCAGCTGAGCTGGAATAGCTGGAAGCGGAGTAGCTTGCTTTTCTTGTGCTCTCTGCGGCAACAGCAGCATCGTCAAAATCAGCAGCGATAACAGTAACATACACCTCATCGTTGGCGTTCTCATCGTAGCCGTTGCCGAAGATGATCTCTGCATCTTCATCAACAGCCTCGGTGATAGCGTTTGTCAGCTCGTCGATCTCGTCAACAACAATGTCCTCGCTCATGGTGATATTTACGAGCAGCCTCTTAGCGCCCTTGATAGAGGTCTCAAGCAGATCGCTGGAAATGACCTGAGAAACGACTTCCTGGACCTTATCCTTGCCGGTGCCGTGGCCCTTAGCCATGTGAGCGAATCCGGCGTTCTTGATGATGGTAGTAATATCAGCAAAGTCAACGTTGATCTCATCATGTCTGGTGATTATCTCTGCGATAGAGATAACGTCATCTTTAAGCACCTCATCAGCAAGAGCATAGCTCTGACGCATTGTGAGTTTCTGGCCGCTTGACAGCAGGTTCTGGTTAGGTATAAC
>CADBTF010000100.1 GCA_902797485.1 uncultured Ruminococcus sp.
GAAATTGCTTCTTTGCGAACTTCGCAAAAGCATATATTCGACTTTTACTCGTTCTCAAAGTGCAATTTCTAATGTCGTTTACTATAAAAGCTACTAAAGCCAAGTGCAGGTAAACGTTTTCTCTTGTAGATATGCGAGAAAATTGTAAAATGTCAGTTAAAATATTTGCATTTCTGAAAATTATATGATATAATGTCAGTGCGTTAAAAACTGAATACAACAGCATATATTGAAAGGATCTGTTACCTATGAACATAGCCGTCGCACAGTCCGGTGGGCCCACCTGCGCTATCAACGCCTCCCTTGTGGGAGTGTTCAAGCAGGCACTCCAAACTCCGGAGATAGACGCCGTATTCGGCTCTATCAACGGTATTGAGGGAATTATCAAGGACGAGCTTATCGACTTAAAGCTTGTTATCAAGACCAATGAGGACATGGAGCTGCTTCGCCAGACACCCTCAACAGTCCTCGGCTCCTGCCGCTACAAGCTCCCCTCCCAGAGCGACGACACAGAGGTCTATGAGAAGATACTCCGCTGCTTCGAGAAGCACAGGATAGAAGCCTTCTTCTATATCGGCGGAAATGATTCTATGGACACAGTTGTAAAGCTTTCTGCCTTTCTGATCTCAAGGGGCTCCCATGTGAGAGTTATCGGTATCCCCAAAACTATCGACAACGACCTGCCTGTTACCGACCACACCCCCGGCTTCGGCTCTGCGGCTAAATATGTTGCAGCCACCGTTCAGGAGATCATCAGAGACAGCTCGGTGTATTCCATTGAATCTGTGACTATAGTTGAGATCATGGGCAGGCACGCAGGCTGGCTCACAGCCTCCACCTGCGCACTCAGAGCCAACGAGGAGATCGCTCCCCACCTTATCTATCTGCCGGAAAGAAAGTTCTCGGTAGAGCAGTTCGTGGAGGACGTGCGGGCTATGCAGGCCAAGCACAAGGCAGTCATAGTTGCTGTCTCAGAGGGAGTTGAGATACCGGAGGAAAACTGCCGCTCAGGAGTTGTGGATAATTTCGGGCATGAGTATCTCTCCGGCGTGGGCAAGGCTCTGGAGAATATCGTGCGCCGGGAGATAGGCTGCAAGGTGCGCTCCATAGAGCTGAACGTCATGCAGCGCTGCTCCTCACACATCTGCTCCAAGACAGACATCGACGAAGCAGAGCTTATCGGCTCAAGGGGCGTGCTGGCAGCTCTTGCGGGCGAGACCGGCAAGACTATGGTATTCAGGCGGCTCTCGGACGTGCCATATGTGGTAACTGTTGAATCCGTTTCGGCAGATGAGGTCGCCAACAAGGAAAAATTTTTCCCGGACCAGTGGATAAACCCCCAGGGCAATGACGTAACCAAGGAGGCAGAGCGCTATTTCCTGCCCCTTATCCAGGGAGAAGTCAACATAGCCATGAGAAACGGTATGCCGCTGCATTTTAAACTTAAATGACCCCCTCCCGCCTCAGACCTGTTCTGCGGCGGGATTTTTGCATTTACCCCCTTGAAAAATAATATGATCTGTAGTATAATGAAAGTAATATTTCCATGCTAAGGCCAAAGGAGTTTTTATATGAAGAAAAATCTGCCCGCCGCAACTGTTGAACGGCTGACACCTTCCGCTGACAAAGGACTGACCTCCGCTCAGGTGCAGGAGCGTGTCGATGCGGGGCTTGTGAACAAGCCGGTAGACCCTCCCTCGAAATCTATCGGGCAAATAATCGCCAGCAACGTTTTCACCTATTTCAACCTGATATTCGCTATCATAGCCACACTGCTGATAATCGGCGGCTCCTACAAGGACCTGACCTTCCTGCCGGTCATCATCACCAACACCCTGATCGGTATTATCCAGGAGACCCGCTCCAAGGCCCTGCTGGACAAGCTCACGGTGCTCAACTCCCCTACCGCTCTGGTGGTGCGGGACGGCTCCGAACAGAGGATCCCCTCTGACAAGCTGGTGGTGGACGACATCGTTATCTTCAAGGCCGGTGACCAGATACCTGCTGATGCAGTGGTGATCTCCGGAAAGGTCGCTGCCAACGAGGCTCTGCTGACAGGTGAGGCGGACGAGATCGTAAAAGAGGACGGCTCCGAGCTCATGAGCGGAAGCTACATAGTCTCCGGAAGCTGCAAAGCAAGGCTTACCAAGGTCGGCGCTGAATCCTATATCTCCCAGCTGACCTTACAGGCCAAGAAGGTCAAGACCGGCGAGCAGTCCGAGATGATTCGTTCGCTGAACAGGATAGTCAAGATCGCAGGCTTTATCATAATCCCCCTGGGAACCCTGCAATTCTACAACTCCTATGTTCTCAGAGGCACTGATTACACCCAGAGCATTCGTGCTACTGTGGCTTCTGTTATCGGCATGATACCGGAGGGGCTGTTCCTGCTGGCAAGCGTAACACTGGTAATAAGCGCAATGCGTCTCGGTCAGCAGAAGGTGCTGGTCCATAACATGAAGTGCATCGAGACATTGGCGAGAGTAAATGTACTCTGTGTTGACAAAACAGGCACTATAACCGAGAACACCATGCGTGTAACCAATGTCACTCCCTTGGGTGACAACACCTCCGAGGAGCTTTTCCCCCTGCTGAGCGATTTTGCCGCAGAGCAGTCGGCGGACAACATCACTATGGCTGCCATGAAGCAGTATTTCACCAAGCCCACCGGCGCCAAGATAGTTTCTCACACTGATTTTTCCTCAGAGTTCAAATATTCCAGCGTCACCTTTGAAAAGGCAGCCTATGTGCTGGGTGCTCCTGAGTGGGTCCTGAGAGATCACTATGCAGAGCACCGTGAGGAGATAGAGCTCAATTCCCGCAAGGGCTACCGTGTGCTGGCCTTCGGCCGGTATGCAGGCAACCCTGACGGCAAGGCCCTCACTGCTGAGGTAGAGCCCATGGCGCTGGTGCTTATCACCAATCCCGTGCGTGAGACTGCTCCCGACACCTTCCGGTTCTTTGCAGAGGAGGGCGTTGAGGTCAAGGTCATTTCCGGTGACAATCCTATCACCGTTTCTGAGGTGGCTAAGCAGGCCGGCATAATCAATGCAGAAAGGTACATCGACGCTTCTACTCTGACTACTGACGAAGCGATCTATGATGCTATGAAGAGCTATACCGTGTTTGGTCGGGTAACACCCGACCAGAAGCGCAAGTTTGTAAAGGCTCTCCAGCAGCAGGAAAAGGTCGTTGCCATGACCGGCGACGGCGTCAACGACATACTGGCCCTCAAGGACGCAGACTGCTCTATCGCTATGGCCTCCGGCAGCGATGCGGCTGTTCAGGCAGCACAGCTGGTCCTGCTGGATTCAGATTTCTCCCACATGACAAGCGTTGTTATGGAGGGCCGTCAGGTAGTAAACAATATGGAGCGCTCCGGCAGCCTGTTCCTTGTGAAGAACATCTTCTCCATTATCCTTTCCATAGTCACCCTTGTGTTCGGCGTAGTATATCCCCTTACGCCCTCGCAGATCACCCTTATCAGTATGTTCACCATCGGCATACCGGCGTTCCTGCTCTCTCAGGTGCCCGATCATTTCCTGATAAACGGCCACTTTATGAAGAACGTTATCCTTAAAGCCCTGCCCGGTGCGATAACTGATGTGTTCGTGGTTGTGGCAATGGTCATCTTCGGAGAGATATTTGAGGTAACTCAGGGCGAGATAACCACAGCCTCAACTATACTGCTCTCCGTCGTGGGAATAATGGTGCTGCGGCAGATAAGCAAGCCCCTCAGTTCCTACAAGATAGCTATAATAATCCTCTGCACAGCCGGCCTTATATTTGCGTTCAGGCTGCTGGGCTGGGTATTCGGAACCACCACCCTTTCCACCAAGAGCATACTGCTCTGCATAAATTTCGGCATTATGGCAGACACCTTCCTGCGGTTTATCGGATTCCTTATCCAGAACACAGAACGAATGATATTCCACCTGAACGCTACAAAGGCGATCAGAGAAAGCAAGTCATAATTATTAAGGAGGCTATTACCATGGGATTACTCTCAAAGCTCTTTGGCAAGACAGAAGAGGACTCCGTCGAAAGTATGTACGGAGATGAAAAGCACTTTTTCGACAACCTTCGTGACGACGACAAACCGCAGCCGGTCAACCAGAAACCACTCAAGCCTGTGAATGGCCAGCCCCCTCGCGGGAAGCTCTCATGGGGGCCCTTTATGCCGGAGGAGGAAAACCAGTATTCCTACAGCGGCAGCTATATCGACTACTTCAACATGGTGTTTACCGAGGGCTTTCCCGGCTATGAGATCACCCATGCCCCCGCAGAGAACCGTTACCACCCGGCAGAGATATTCACATTCTCCTCCGGAGGGCGGCCAAAGCTTGTGGTGGAGCTTATGAGCGAAAAAAGCAGTGTCAGGACGCTGGCAAACCAGTGCCGCCATAACGGTATCCCCTATCTCAGGTTCTACTACGACCACCAGGGCTGGTGGAACGCCCGCTCCTATGTTACTGACAGAGTGCGTGGAAAGCTTTCTGTCTGAACCGGTCAATAACGGGAACGCTTGGCGCCTGCGGCGGGTCAGGCAGGCTGAATACGGTACTTCGCAGGCAGTCTCAGCTTGTACGGCCTTGTACATCCAATAATTTATTGGATTTAACTTTTTCCCGTTATCATTACATCAGCCCTCGCCCAAAGGCGGGGGCTGTATTTTACCCTACCCTGCATAGCCAAAGAGAGGTGAAGGAAATGTCGATGCTTGATATGCTTTCAGACAAAGCCTGCTGGGAGAGGTTCTATCAGTACAAGCTTGACCTTGCCTGCCCGAAACAGTTCGCCAAAAGGCTCAGAGAGTTTATCGACACTGAAGGCTACCTGCCTGTCTGCCGGAGAATAAACGCCGGAGAGACCTTCCCCCTGCCAAGACGGGCAGTAATCAGCAAGCTGGACACCGGCAAAAAGCGGGTGATTTATATTTACCCGGAGCCGGAAAACACCGTCCTGAAACTGCTCACTCACCTGCTGCTGCGGCACTATGACAGCATCTTTTCAGAGGGGCTTTATTCCTTCCGTCCGGGGCACACCGCTCAGATGGCCCTCCGCCGCCTTTGCCGTATCCCCGGCCTTGAGAGCCGCTGGTGCTACAAGGCTGATATAAGCAACTATTTTAACTCCATTGACATCTCCAAGCTGCTGCCGGAGCTGAAGGCCGTCACCGCCGGCGACCCAAGGCTTTACCGATTCCTGAGTTCCCTGCTGCTGGAGCCCTGTGTGCTTTCTGAGGGCCAGCCTATATCAGAGCAAAAGGGCATCATGGCGGGCACTCCTCTCTCTGCCTTCTATGCTGATCTCTTTCTGCGGGAGCTCGATGAGCATTTTGAAGCCGCCGGTGTCCCTTACGCCCGGTATTCCGACGACATTATCCTCTTTGCCGGGTCCAAGCAGGAGGCAGAGGTCCATGCAGCCTATATGAAAACCTGCCTTGCAGAAAAGGGCCTGCAAATCAACCCCGATAAGGAAAGCTATGCCGCCCCCGGTGAGCTATGGGTATTTCTGGGGCTATGCTTTCACGCCGGCAAGCTTGACATTGCCCCTGCATCGGTAAAAAAGCTAAAGGCCAAAATGCGCCGCAAGGCCCGTGCTCTTATGCGCTGGCAGCAGCGGAGCGCACTGCCCGGAGAAAAGGCTGCTGCCGCCTTTATACGCATTTTCAACCGCAAGCTTTTCGAGGCCGGCGCAGACAATCAGCTCAGCTGGGCCTACTGGTATTTCCCGATAATCAACACCGACCAAAGCCTCCGGCAGATAGACCGTTACTCTCAGGACTGTCTGCGCTGGCTCATAAGCGGGCGCCGCACCAAGGCCCGCTTCAATGTCACCTACAGCAGGCTTAAAGCTCTTGGCTACAGAAGCTGCGTAAACGAGTATTACAAAAGCCGTTCAAAGCCCACAGCAGAAAAAAAATAACTGCATACAAAAAGGCACCTCTGCCGTATCAAGCAGAGGTGTCTGATTGTTTATGATGTGATCAGCTCTCAAGCAGCTTCCGCTGCATTTTTACATAATCTCTCATATTTACTACGCCATTGTCGTCAAAATCTATATTTCTGATATCAATGTCATATTTTCCTTCAGGGTTCAGCAGATAGCGCTGCATTGCAACATAGTCCTGCATATTGACCTTGCCGTCTCTGTTCGCATCGCCGTAGAGGACGGTTACGGTCTTATCCTTCCATGTCGCTCTGATAGTAGTGTTTGCGGAAATAGTCACCTCGGTGCCGGCCGCATAGGTGGAAACGCCGATCTGCCACTTGTTGAATTCCTTGCCTTCGGGGGCAGTGAATGTGCAGGCAGGAAGCGTGTATTTGCCCGCCGGAACAGACTGGCTTGCCATTGTGCCGGAGCCGCCGTTGGAGTTAAAGGTGATAGTATAGTTGGTAGTTGTCTTATTCTTCCATGTCGCTCTGATAGTGGTGTCTGCGGAAATAGTCACCTCAGTGCCGGCCGCATAGGAGGAAACGCCGATCTGCCACTTGTTGAATTCCTTGCCTTCGGGGGCAGTGAATGTGCAGGCAGGGAGCGTGTATTTGCCCGCCGGAACAGACTGGCTTGCCATTGTGCCGGAGCCGCCGTTGGAGTTAAAGGTCAGCGTGTAGATGACTGTAGAAGCCGTATCCTTCCAGATAGCTTTTATCGTAGTGTTTGCATTTACAGTGAAGCTGTCACCGACAGCATAGTATTGGCTGCCCACCTGCCACTTATCAAATACCTTGCCGCTGGGGGCTGTAAAAGCACAGCTCGGCAGTTTGTAGCTGGTCCCGGCAGTTACAGCCCTTGCTGTCATGGAACCGCTTCCGCCGTTAGAATCGAATGTCAGAACATAGTTGGTGGTGCTGGATTTCCATGTAGCCTTGACGGTGGTGTTTGCTGTGATCTTAACGCTTGCACCGACAGAATAGGTGGTGCCGTTTATGCTCCACTTGTCAAAGGTCTTGCCGGAGGGAGCTGTGAATGTGCAGGCAGGTAAAGTATAGCTTGAACCCTCGGTGACAGACTGGCTTGCCATTGTGCCGGAGCCGCCGTTTGAATCAAAAGTAACAGTGAAGGCGGAGGCATTTCTCCAAGTAGCCTTGACAGTAGTCTGTGCTGTAATCTTAACAGATGCACCTGCGTCATAGAGGGTGCCGTTTATGCTCCACTTATCAAAGGTCTTGCCGGAGGGAGCTTTGAACGTGCAGGCAGGAAGAGTTATAGAGGTGCCGGATTCAACAGTGGTCCCTGCCATGCTGCCTGTACCGCCGTTGGCGTCATAGCTGACAATGTAGTTGGTAACTGAGGAGGAGCTGCCTGTTTTGAAGTAAGCCTCTCCGCCGCTGGTAGTTACGGTGTAAGAGGAGTTATCAGACGAGAAAACTGTTGACGGAGCAGCTGTGCCCATATATGCAGACCAGCCTTTGGTAACGGTGGAAGCGGTGGTAACATAAACTCCGAGCTTTGCACCGGTTACAGGACCATCCAGATCAATACCTGTAGTTACAATATTCCTGTTGGTCGTTGAAGTGCCGTAGCTGTTGTTCCAGCCCACATTCTGTGTGACCTTCGGGCTGCCCTTGATGTGGAATCTCTTGTTGCTCTCCACACCGCCGCAAAGCTTGCCCTTGGAATCGCCCTTGGCAACATTTGAGGTTATGGTGCCTCCATAGAGATAGAGGTTTCCGTTGTCGTTGTTGATGCCGCTGCCTGAAAGAGCGGTATTGCTGGAGATCTCTCCGCCGTTTACGTAGAGGGTGCCGAAGTTATAAATGCCTGCGCCGTAGTTAGCGGTGTTATTAGTGATCTTTCCGCCGTTGATATAGGCAGTTCCGTAGTTCACCAGTCCGCCGCCGAAATTCTTTCCGGAATTCCCGGAGATAGTTCCGCCGGTGATAGTAAGGGTGCCGTCATTATCTATGGCTGCGCTGTTGTTGCTGTTGGAGCCTGTTATAACGCCGCTGCCGCCGCTGTCCTTGATAGTAAGGTCGCCCTCATTATAGATAACCATGCTCTCGGCAGAGGTGCTTCTGCTGAGAGTTTTGCCGTTAAGGTCAAGCACAACAGTAACGCCGGATTCAATGCTCAGATCATCATCGCTGGCGCTTGAGGTGATGTTTGCCCCCAGCTTGACTGTTCCGCCGTTATCAAACGCACTTTGCAGCTGGCTCCAGCTGGTAACTGTAGAATTCGCCGCCGAAGCCGTGATGGTGCTTGTGAACAGCCCGGACATTATGCCTGCCGGAGCTGAGCCCAAAGCCAGTGCTAAGGAAGCGCTTACAGCCAGGCACTTAGGCAGAAGGGCTTTTATGCCTTTTTTCATATGTATTTCCTCCTTATAAAAATAAACCAAAATTTGCCGATAATTATACAATATAATTATATCACAGTCACATTTATCCGTCAAGACATTTTAAGGTTGTT
Source organism: uncultured Ruminococcus sp. (assembly GCA_902797485.1). Lineage (GTDB taxonomy): Bacteria > Bacillota > Clostridia > Oscillospirales > Ruminococcaceae > FB2012. The sequence continues at coordinate 8,416 of CADBTF010000100.1, forward strand.
TAATGCTTTTTGTGGATATTGCCTAAACAAAGAGTTGGTTGTTCAGTCCAAATTTGACTGATAAACAGCACATAAAAAAGCCCTGCCGCAAGGCCGCAGCAGGGCTTTTGGGATATTTGATATGTCAGCAGATCAGCTGTAATACATGATGACGGGAGTGCCAAGCTCTACGTTATCGTAGATATACTTGGCTGCGTCGTATGGCATATTGATGCAGCCGTGTGAGCCGTTCCATTTGTAGATGTTCCCGCCGAAGGCATATCTCCAGGTGGAATCGTGCATTCCTATGCCGCAGATAGATACGTTGTTCCAGTAGTTGCAGGTGGTATCCCAGCTGTCGCCGTCACGGTTGGTGGCCTTCATGCGGTAGTTGGTCTGCTTGTTCCAGAGCTTGTACACACCCTCAAGAGTGGTCCTTGCCAGAGAGGTGGTCTGGCCGGAAACGATATAGCAGCTGTATTGCAGCTCCCCTTCCTTATAATACCAGAACTGCTGATTTGTAAGGTCCACCTCCATATAGGTGTTTCCGATATCTGTATCCTTGGTGCGGGCCTCGGGAACGCCGGTGTACTCAAAGCCCCACTGTGTCTTGTAATATACAGGCTTTACCTTATCAACGTTCTCGCCCTTTTCCAGCATATCGACCAACTCATCGCAGGTCTCGTCCTGATATATCCACCAGCCGTAAACTGCGTCCTCACTGTTCTCAACAGTAATGTCTCCCTGAATGGTAGCATGGAATTTTCTGTCCTTGCCGTAGGTGTCATATTTCTTGGCAAGGCCCTCAACATATTTCATGCAGGCATCTCTGTCAGCAGTGATGTTGTTGTCGTCGTCCACAGTAATGAGCTTTCTCAGCTCCTCACCGGTGAGCTTCTCGGTGGTGTAGTCAAAATCATAGATAATATACATCTTCCAGATCTTGTTGAGCTTCTCGCACTGCTCCTCAAGATCGGCAGCGTGGACAGCCGGTTCGATATAGCAGCCGGAATCCTGAGCGCTGACTTCATAATTGCCTGATGCAAACTGGCTCAGCAGGTAGCTTTCCAGCTTGGAGTAATCCATTTCGTCGCCCTGAACAGCCTCCTTGACAGTATAGCCGTCCTCCTCAAGAACTATCTGAGCGTCCTCATTCTTGGCACTGCCCCAGTCCGCCTCGGAAAGGAGCTTGGCAAGCTTGTCCTTGTTGTAGGTGCTTTTGTCAGAGAAGGTGTAGTCTGCATTGCCAAGATAGCCGGTGAACCAGGCGTTTGCGTCCTGATTCCTGAACAGGTTTTCCAGCTGGACCTTGGTGTCATAGGTGTAGTCAATATCAGCGAGGGCGATCTTCACATCAGAGCCGTCCCGCTTGTGGACCACAAAATCCGAGGAGATGTCATTATGCAGGAATTCCTTCTCTGCTTCCTCCAAGGTCATGCCGCTGACATTCTTGTTGTTGATGTAGGTGTTCGGCAGGAACTTTCCGGTGTAATGAGAGCGGCCCACAAAATAGGTTATACCGATACCCACTACCATTGCCGCAAAAACACCGGCGGTAATGATGAGGGGGAGATTTGATTTTTTCTTTTTTCTTTTTCTGCTGTTTGCTGCCATTATACTATCCCCTTTTAAAACTCGGCAGAATTTGTCAATACAAAAACATTTACACTTATCTTATGATAATATTATACCACATAAGTATGATAAAAGCAATATGGTAAACTGCGAAAATAAAGCCGGCGATTTTATTACATTATTGTTGATTTTTAGCGCATCTTGAAATATGACACCAGATAAAGTGAGCCGGTGATGATGAGCACGTCCTCCGGGAAGCTGCGGCTCAGCTCGTCTGCCAGCTGAAATATGCCCTGTTCCGATGTTTCAGACCTGCCGCCGGCCTCTCTTATAATGGTATCCAGCCGCTCTGCCGGAATATCTCTGTCCGAAAATCCGGACACAGGGTAAAAGCAGCTCACATAAGGCACCAGCTGCCTGACAGCCTCACCTGCGTCCTTGTCCTCGTGCATACCGATCACCGCCCTGACAGTCCTTCCCTGCAGCGTGCTTAAAAAGCCCGCTAAGGCCGCCATAGCATTCGGGTTATGTGCGCCGTCAAGTATGGTCAGGGGGGTTTTGGAAACTATCTCCACCCGTCCCGGAAGCTTTGCCCTTTTGATGCCAAGCCTGATGCTTTCCGCACTCACCGGCAGCCTGTCAGAGATGAGCCTCAGAGCATCTATCACTGTTATGGCATTGGAGACCTGATGCAGCCCCGGCATGGAGGTCTCATAGCGTTCCCCCCGATAGGTGAAGCTGCTGCCGAAAATATCCGACCGGTTCACCCTGCAAAGTGCAAGGTTCGGGATATTCAGCAGAGCCGCCTTTTCCGCTGCCTGCTCCCTGAACACCCTCACTGCCTCCGGCGGGTTTCCTGCCGAAAGCACACAGGGGCAGCCCTCCTTTATTATACCCGCCTTTTGAAAGGCTATCTTCTCAATAGTCCCCCCAAGGATAGCAGTGTGATCCAGCCCTATAGAACCGACCACAGACACCAGCGGTGCTTCAATAATATTGGTGCTGTCCAGCAGGCCGCCTATCCCCGCCTCAACTATCACTGCATCGCATTTTTGCTTTTTATACCACACATAAGCCGCCGCCTGAGTTACCTCAAACTGGGAGAAATCCCCCCTCATGGGGTGGGCTTCGATTATCGGGGCGATCTCCTCCAGCACTTCAGCCAGCTCGCTCTCGGGGATATTCTCATTGTTGAGCCTTATGCGGTCAAAAAAGGTGATGATGTAGGGTGAGGTAAAAAGCCCGGTGCGGTACCCCTGAGCTGTGAGCACCTCACTGAGCATCTGCGCTATAGACCCCTTGCCGTTTGTCCCCGCAATATGTATGAACCTCAGACTGTCCTGGGGCCTGCCAAGGGCCTCCAGCAGAGAGCTTATTCTGCCGAGTCCCCTGACCCTGCTCCCCAAACGTGAAAAGCTATAAATGTATTCCACCGGATCTTTCATATTGTCTCCTTTATCATCTGGCATCAGGGCAGCCCTTTTCAGCTGCTCCGTTTACGATACGTTTTCTGTACTCACTGGGCGTCAGGCCTGTCCGCTGCTTGAAACGGTGCATGAATGAAATGTCATTGGAATAGCCGCAAAGGGCTGCTATCTCCTTTATGGACAGGGCCGTGGAGCCGAGATAGTATTGAGCCGCCCTGACCTTTGCAGAGAGCAGGTCCTCATAGCAGCTTATGCCGAACTGCTGCTTGTAAAGCTGCTGAAAATGCGAGGGGCTCAGGTGCGCCCTTTTGGAAAGCTCCTGCACAGAGCTGAACTGCCCCGCATTGGAATAAAGCTCCGCCCGCAGGCCGGAAAGCTCTGCATAGTGCGCCTGAGCGACGCTCCTTGCCGCCCTGCCCGGGTGCTCCGAAAGCTTCATCAGCAGCAGCCGGATAAGCATTGATATGTATGCCCCCTTGTTGGTGGAGGGCGAGACCTGCTCCCGGCTTATCATGCTCAGAAGCTCCTCCGCTTCCTTTATGTTCTCCGGCGAGAGCAGCCTGCCCCAGGCTATGCCGTCTGCGGCAGGACTCTCCGTGGGCTCTGCCCCGAAGTGCATAAAGTGGTTCACAAAGCTCCCGCAGACCGAGCGGTAATACTGCTTTGCCCCAAGGGGGAAGATCACCGCACTGTCCGGAGGCACCGGCTCCGGGCCGCCCCCAAGATCAAGGAGTGCATCTGTCTTGTAAATTATAAGCAGCATATCGCCGGAGCCCTTTGGCCTGTCAATGACGAAATTGCCGGTATGCCGCATATTCAGCCCAATGGCGTGCAGCTCATACATAACACCGTCCACCTCAAATCGTAGGATTAGTAAGTATAACAGTATTATAAAGCATTGCGCCGCAAATGTCAATATGCTATATTATCTATAAGGGGCTTCCCACGGTTTTCGATCTCCCCGATAAGCGTATCAGTAAGCCTATCCAGCCGGGAGAAATCCATAGCTCCGATATAATAGCCCTCAAGCTCATCATGAACGAGCTTCGCTGCCCGGATAGTATGAGCAGCCTCCTCCGCAAGATCTGCCGCCGCCTGACGGTTCATCTTTATCCTGACCCTCCGCTCTGTCAGAAGCTGCTTATCATAGAAGCGCATAAGGTTCAGCTTTTTTGCCCCCGGGTGCCGGCAATCTGCGGCAGCCTGCCCGCTCAGGTATGCAAGGCCCAGCTCCGGGATGATAAGGTGCTGGAAAGCCGCATCTGAAAGCATCTGCTCCGGCGAGAGGATAACATCATAGCCTCTGGCTGCGGCTTCGTCAGCCAGACGGGTCAGCAGGTAATCAGTTGCAGCAAAGAGCTCATCGCTGATCGTATAGACCTCCCTGCAAGCCTCGATTGTTTCAAGCTGGGTCAGAAAGCCGTATTCTGTCAGCGCAGTGAGCCGCAGCAGGCGTTTTGAACCTTCAAGGGCGCTCCTGCGGGGGATCAGCTTCTTGACTGTCCTGCCGATGAACCCCTCAAGCTTTTCCGCCAGCAGGCAGTCCGCTCCCAGCTGGCAGCTGTCCGAGCAGATGTCCGAGGCCGCAGCGGTGAAGCGTTTGGCTCTTGCCAGCAGGGATTTGTTTCTGTCCGCAGCGCTGATGATCTCCTCCCGGCAGGCAGCAAGGACTTCTTCGTTCCAGTATTCCCCAAGGTTGATATATTTTTGGCATACGCCCGGATAAAGCGGCTCAAAGATATGGGGCGAGGTGCCGTCGCAGACAGCAGTCCTCAGCTCCGGTATCACAACTGCGTCAAGAGAGGCCGGGTCCGAGGAGCAGCAGTAGCGAATTATGTGATGCTCCTCCTCAAAATGCTCTGCTATTTTCTTCATAAGCGACGACTTGCCCGTACCGGCACCTCCCTTTAAGATATAGGTGAAATAGGAGCTGTCGCTGATTATCCTGCCGAATTCTGTTCTGAAACTGCCGCCGCTGACGGCTCCGAGGAAATAGGTCTCTGACATAAAAAATACCTCCAAAATGTTGATATTTCATTTTATGCAGCTCCGCAATTCTCAGTGAATTATAAATCAAAAAATATATGAAAGGAACATTGCTATGAAAGAATTCAAAATGCTCATCAACGCCGAGGATAAGCTGGGGCATATACAGCCGGAGCTTTACGGCCATTTCTCCGAGCACCTTGGCAGGTGCATCTACGGCGGCATCTATGTGGGTGAGGACTCCCCTATCCCCAATATCCACGGTATCCGCAAGGACGTGGTGGAGGCCTTTAAGAATATCTCACTGCCTGTGCTGCGCTGGCCGGGAGGCTGCTTCGCTGACGAGTACCACTGGAAGGACGGCATCGGCGAAAAGTCCGGGCGCAAGAAAATGGTAAACACCAACTGGGGCGGGGTCGTTGAGGATAACAGCTTCGGCACACATGAGTTCATGGAGCTCTGCGAGCTGGTGGGCTGTGAGCCCTATATCGCCGGAAATGTAGGCAGCGGCACTGTCAGAGAGCTTTCCGAATGGGTGGAATACATAACCTTCGACGGCATATCCCCTATGGCAGAGCTCCGTCGTGAAAACGGCAGAGATAAGCCCTGGCACCTGAAATATCTGGGCATCGGCAACGAGAACTGGGGCTGCGGAGGCAGCATGGGCCCGGAGCACTATGCCAGCCTCTACAAGCAGTTTGCCACATTCTGCAAAAACTATTCCGGCAACGAGCTCTATAAGGTAGCCTGCGGGCCCAGCGGCGGAGACTATAGCTGGACAGACAGCATCATGCAGGGAATAAAAAGTATGTACGGCTGGAACGCCAACGCCATCTCCCTGCACTTCTACTGCGTTCCCGATTGGGGAAGCAAGGGCTTCGCTCTGGAGTTCGACGAGAAGGGCTACTATGACGTAATATGCTGCGCCGCACAAATGGACGAGCTCATAACCCGCCACACCGAGATCATGAACCGCTACGATCCAGAAAACCGCATAGCCCTCTTTGTTGACGAGTGGGGCACCTGGTTCGACGTGGAGCCGGGCACCAATCCGGGCTTTCTCTACCAGCAGAACACCATGCGTGACGCAGTAGTCGCAGCCCTCACGCTGAATATCTTCAACCGCCACTCCGAAAGAGTTAAAATGGCCAACCTCGCTCAGGCAGTGAACGTGCTTCAGGCACTTGTGCTCACCGAGGGCGAGAAGCTGATAAAGACCCCCACCTACCATGTGTTCGATCTCTACAAGGCCCACCAGGGCGGCGACGCAGTCTACTGCTTCTCACAGAACGAGCCTCTCCGTGAAAACAGCAAGGCCGGTGTGCTTTCCTCCTCTGCATCTGTCAAGGAGGGCAGGCTCACAATAACTATCGCCAACTGTTCCCTCTCCGAGGCAGCAGAGATCAGCTGCGAGATATGCAGCTTTGAGGCAAAGAGCGCTTCCGCCCGTATCCTGACCGACGAGGTCCATGCTCACAATACCTTTGAGGCCCCGGACACTGTTGCGATCACTCCCCATGATGTGCAGCTCTCCGGCAGTCAGGTCAAGCTGACGCTTCCCGCAAATTCAGTAGTTGAGGTAACAGTTTCCTGACCCAAAGAAAAAAAATATAACAAGAAAGAGGAGCCGGAACTCTTGGCTTCTCTTTTCTTATACAACGCAGCACTGCTTCCACGGCTATGCCGCCCAAATACCGCACGAGAGCCTGAAACCTGACATACCTCCCGCAAGCCGTTAAAACCCGACCAGCCAAGAAAATAAGATCACAAGCCGGAGAGCAGTCAAACAAACTCACCCGCAAAGGGATCATATCCTCCCAAGCCGCCCCAAATATGAATATTTTGTAAAAACTCATTTCAAGGCTTGACGTCACGCCGCTCATATGATATAATATTAAAGTCGAATGCGGCAGTGCTGGAATAGGCAGACAGGCACGTTTGAGGGGCGTGTGTCTTCGACGTACGGGTTCAAGTCCCGTTTGCCGCACCAATCCGATCACTCGCAAACCGCTTATTTACGCGGTTTGCGAGTTTTTCTTTTTACCGAAAAAGTGGGGTTGTTCCTTGTTTGTGGCTTACTGCGTGTGATCACGACAGTTCTTGCGGATTTGAGCATCTCCTGCTGCGGCGCCTGATCGAAGGTTTTGGTCTTCTTTGCCAGGAGCTTTGTGCAGTCTATCGGCTCGGCAAGCGGGATCGAGTTTTCAGCCTGAGACTCAGCTATCATATGGCTGTATATCTGAAGTGTCGTTCTCGGTGAAGAGTGCCCTGCAGCCGCAGATACCGAAGCAATATCCTCTTTGCATTTGAGCCTGTAGGAGATATTGTAGTGACGGAGCGCATGGATACCGTAAAACGGCAGGCCGTTTTTATCACAAAGCTTTTTCAGCCAGATATACGGCGTGTTCGGATGCATCGGTTTACCGTCCCACTGTGTGAACAGATATCCGCCTTCCTCCCATTTGGTGCCAAGTTTTGCTTTTTGATCCTCCTGAGTTCTTTTGTAAAGGCGCATCAGCTCACAGAGTCCCGGTTCGACCTTGACTGTGCGGATCGACGTTTCGTTTTTCGTGGTATCATCAAAGATGCCGTCAGCAGGAGTGTAGTTTGTCGTGGCTTCAATAGAGATCAGATCCTTATCAAAGCGCACCTTTCCGATATTAATCAAGAAAACGCCGAGCGTTTCCGTCAGCAGATGGTCAGGATCCGTGAGCGTCAGCTCGAGCGCCTGTACAACAAGACAATTACGGTCAAGATCTCAAACTACGGCTTATATGCTGCGAAGAACATCAAGCTCTACGGCAGAAAGGCAGTCGGCGTAGATCACGACGGGAACTTTATCCTCGGAAAATGGGAGCAGATAAAGAGCGTCTCGACCCTGGTCGGCGGGACCGGTTTCACGGCCAGCGGTGAATATGTAGCTTTTGCATTCAGCTATGATGTTGTCTGGGGAACGAATTTTCCGTTCAGCGGGATCTTCTGGAACAAGGTACACTGGGACGGCTGGAACGAGATCGACATCAGGCTCACCGGCACCTGCAGAATGGCAGGCACGAAGATATACGTTGGCGATGAATTGGCAGTCGATGAGAGCAACTGCTCGGCTCACAAAGAGTGGAAGCCGTAAAGGCTTCTGCAAAGAAATTGCAAAGAAGTGTATGATATACTAAGTAAAGAAAACAACACAAGACATACGAAAGGAGCTGAAAGAAATGTTAGTATGCTGCAGAATGGTAATTCTGCTCGGTATCGGAACAGTTACCGCTTACATCTGCAAGTAAGA
>CADBTF010000101.1 GCA_902797485.1 uncultured Ruminococcus sp.
AAAAAACAATGAAAGACAGCCTTGTTAACAAACAATTTGCTTGTTTGCTTAATGACAAATATCTTGACAGAACTTTAGCTGCATGGATTTGTTCATAATTTCGTAACTCGTGTTAAAACCGTGGTAAAGATAAAGCCTTTGCTTGACGAGTATTTTGCGTGGCTTGAAACGGTACAGGTCAGCGGCAAGGGCAAGCTGACAGATGCTGTGAGATATGCGCTGAACGAGCGGAAATATCTTTACACTTTTCTCGAAAATGGAGATGTTCCGATAGACAACAGCCGAGCCGAGAACGCGATCAGACCGTTTGCAGTAGGTCGAAAGAACTGGCTTTTCAGCAACACAGCAAACGGAGCAAAAGCGAGCGCAGCACTGTATTCGATAATATCGACTGCACAGGCGAACGGGATCGATGCTGAAAAATACCTGACCGAGGTGTATCCAAGCAGGGGTGCTTTTTTATGGGGTGCAGGGGATTATACGGTTACTTTTTACTGTCAAAAAAAGCCCGCTGCTGATGAGTGTCAGCAGCGGGTATTATTGTTTCGGTCAATCGTTATCAGGGCCGAAATATTTTAGGCCAAGCATTGTAAGGTCGTCAAACTGCGGGGCTTCCTTAACAAATGCGTCAACAGTGCTTCGCAGTGATCTGAGCACCTCCTGCTGTGAAGCATCTTCGGGTACTGCATTAAGCGCTTCAATGGTGCGGTCTGTGCCGAAAAGCTCGTCGCTGGCATTTGTTGCCTCTGCAACGCCGTCGGTGTAGACAAATATGCTGTCACCCTTCTTCAGCGTCAACTCAAAGTTCTTGTACTTTGATTTTGGCATGATACCGATAGGCAGGCCGTGCTTATCCTTCAAGAGCTCATATTTGCCGGTCGTCCTGATAATCGGGAATTCGTGGCCGGCACTGGAGGTGGTGAGCTTTCCGGTGCTGATCTCAAGTATACCCAGCCATACAGTTACAAACATTTCAGCTTCATTGTTGGCGTAGATCTGCTTGTTTACTCTTTCAAGTATCTCCGCAGGAGTACCCCCCATGATCGCATGGTCGTTGATAAGTATCTTTGAGGACATCATGAACAGTGCCGCAGGAACACCCTTACCGGAAACGTCAGCTATGACCATAGCAAGATGATCGTCGTCGATCAGGAAGAAATCGTAGAAATCTCCGCCGACCTCCTTTGCCGGGTCCATAGAAGCGTAAATATCGAACTCCTTGCGGTCCGGGAAGGCGGGGAAAACAGAAGGCAGCATACCGGCCTGGATATTCGTGGCCAGTGAGAGCTCTGTAGCAATACGTTCCTTCTCGGCGCCGAGCTTCATGTTTTCCTCGGTGTATACGTATATCTCGGCAGCAAGGGCTGAGAAGCTTTCTGCCAGAACACCTATCTCGTTGCTGACCTTTACGCCGTTCATTGCATCGTGGACCTTGCCGCTGTCCTTGTCCTCCATATAGGTCTGAACGCTCTTTTTGACCTTTGTAAGAGGAGCGATGGCTCTCTTGTGGATCAGCAGTATCAACAGGCCGTTGAGTACGATAAGTATAGTAAGGCCGAAGATCATAGTCTTTACTACCCTGCCCACCAGCTCGCTGCTGAAGGTGGTCCAATCGTATTTAATGCAGATATAGCAGACAGTCTTGCCTTCACAAACAAGAGGGCTGTAGCCAAGGTAATAGTCCTTTCCGTTCTCCGGGTCAGACCATACCTCATAGACGGTTTCGCCCTCCTTAACCTTGCCGTCAAGTATCTTTTTTACAGCAGGGTGGTCGGAGACATCATAATCAATAGTTTTATATGCCTCATCATAGCAGACCGCAGTGATCGTATTGTATTCAAACTCGTCCTGCAACGGGTCAGGTTCTTCCTCATTGCATCTGAAATACAAGAAGGCTTCTTTATCATTCGGAAAAGTCAAATAGGATATGTCAGTGTAGTTAAACTCTCTGAGATGATAGTCAGTGTTCATCGTTAATGACTGGAAGATATGTCTGACAAGATCAAACTGAAACTCCGGCGAAAGCTCTGAGAAGTTGACATCCCCATTCAATAACAAATTCATTCTCATATTCCTTGCTTCCTCAGTTTCACTGAAAGCGTTTTCTTTCTCCGTCGATTCTCTGGTCATATCCTCAGCATGGTCTTTAGTATAGCTCCAGTACTCCGGCATATTAACAGACTGCAATATCGATTCATTCAGGTTTTTCAGGTCACGGTCGATCATCTCATTTTTTGAATTAAGGTATGATTCCCTGGTAACATAATAATTTGACAGTGAAGAAAAAACAAGTATCACTGCAAAGATCAATACTGTGATAACACTGATCTCAACTTGAAGTCTGCTGTTCTTAGGCTTGTTCAATTCATACTCCCCTTTTATTGTTTACTGGTCATGCTCTCACCTGTTTTCGGTGATAAGCCCAAGCTTGCGGAAGAGCTCGTTTTTCTTATCCATCCAGCCGCCCTTGTAGTATTTGCAGCTCCAAAGGTCCTTGGAAAGATAATCATCAGGGACATCACGGACAGCAAAGGCTCGGCAGCCGCCCACGCAGAGATTTTTGTATTCACATTCCCTGCAATCCGGGTTATGGTCCATAAAACCCTTGATGCTATAATTAATTATATCCATATAAAGCCCTTTGTCAAGTATATCCTCAAGGGGAGTATCAAGCATATTCGGGAATTTTTCCTCGATGGGCAGGCCGATCATAGACGGATAATTTGCCCACTCGCCCTGAGCGTAGGCAGTTCCCACCTTGAAATGCGAACAGCCAAGATCTGCCATGAGCTTGACAGTCTCTCTGATAGATGCGGCATTATCCTTGCAAAGAGACATTACTGCATTAAATGAGAAGCCGTGCCTTTTGCAGCGCTTCATAGCTTCGATAACGTCTTTTTCAGCACCGTCAACACCACGCATCCAGTCATGAGCTCCGATGCCGTCAAAGCTGAACTGTATCATTGGGTGCATATAGCGCTTTTCAAGGTTCTCAAAGAATTTCTCCGTGGCAAGCCTGCCGTTGGTGTAAATAGCCTGCACACCCATGCCTCTGAGCATTATAACGTCCATGAGCTGCCAGAAGTCCTTGCGCACCAGCGACTCGCCGCCGTTACAGCTTGCTGCCAGAAACAAAGAATTTTTCTATCGCTTTACAGAAGGGCAGCAGCACTGCTCCCGTCATCTGCATATCCTTGTGGGAGGATATGTGTTCATAGATCAAAGCCCACTTGCCGGCGCCGACTGTCAGCACATAAGCTGCAAGCTTGCCGTTTTTTTCTGCGGCAAAGCTCATATCGTAAAGCATATTCCTGGCCTTGACATCAAAGAATGGCTTTGGGTCAAGGGTGTTCCCGTAATCGCTCTCCACAGAAAAATACACCTGATCGAGCAGCTCCTCCGGTGCATCGGCAAAGCTGTATGTTGAAAAATTGAGCTTCTCCAGAGCGGCACAAAGCCTGCTGCCGCGCTTATCCATAAAGCCCTTCCAATTCCCGGCAAGCTCGTCGCTCTGGCAGATATAGGTCTTGACAGATTCTGTCTACTCAAAGCCGTTTTTCTCACAGACGTGCCCAAAGTCTGTGTAGAACGGGTGATCGGACTTAACACTGAGCCTCAGCCCTCTGCCTGCATCTGCACTGACCAGTGCCCGCGTAAGCTCCGAAAAGACTCCCCTCATGCGGTATTTCTCCGCAATGTAAGCATAGGTTATCAGCAGCCCCTGAGAATCATCGACTGCACAAGATATATCATGCCGGCTCTCCGTCTGCCTCAGCTGCTAGCAGGATCCCCTTTTCTCCGGCAGCCTTGGCGCACCTGTCCGCATAAGAGCTTCCGTGGCCTTTAAAGGTCAGCAAAAAGCCAAGGAGAGATATCTGTTCAACTGTTATCATTTTATCAGCTCCTGTCTGCAAAGCGCAATTCTGCCCGCTGCCGCCTGTATTATCAAAGCAGGCGGCGCAGGCATATTCCTGCACCCGGCGGCTGAAAAGCCGTCTGCGTGTCTGTTTGCCATTATTAAATACCAGTTATTTATCCCTTTATCATATTTCTTAATATGTAAGCCCTTCTATAGTATAGGCTACGCTCATCTGGCATTTTTTACAGTATAGGCCGGGCTCGGCTGTAAGATTATCAGAGTTCCAGGCATCAGCTTGTTCTACCCAGTCATGCTTTCCGCCCTTTGTGCAGTTGGAGAACCTTGTATTATGATAATAATACTCATTGGAGATACAGCACTGGTCGCTGGAAAAGCAGAATTTATAGGCTCGCTGGTCATATAGGTAGAAGGTGGTCTTGCAGCCCACTGACTCAGAGAGATAAACGTGCTCCAGCTTGGAGCCGCCGGAAGCATTATCCAGCTCGTCAAGGTCTACTTCGTCGTCCACATCGCTTTTGATGCGGTCTATCTCCTTCATGACAAGGTCTATTCTGTCAGCAAACTTTTCGCCCTCGGGTGAGGAAGCGATTATCTCCCGGACCTCTTTTTCAGTCTTGGCCGCTAAGAGCTTTTTGTCCGTTTCCTCGTCAAA
>CADBTF010000102.1 GCA_902797485.1 uncultured Ruminococcus sp.
GTTTTTTTCATAATAACGCATCCTTTCTTAACTGAAACTTATTTCACCTAATGTTTCTTGATGCAATTTATTATACTACGAAAAAATAGGGTTGTCAAGAGTATGTGAAAAATTTTTACCCTAAAATTTTATGACCTTTATTTTTTTGACCTGATAGATTATACTATATATAAAAGGCGGTGCAAGCCTTGTACTTTTTTACGGTACAGGGCTGTACCGGGGAGCGGTGCAAACCTTTGAAAGAGGGAGGATAAAGCTATGGCAGGGAGAGTAGTGATAACGTTAGACGATTACCGCAGGCAGCGGGGAGTAAGCAAATACAAGATAATCAAGCACTGTGATGTGAGCCACACGCAGCTGAACAATTATTGCGAGAACAAGGTAGCGAGGATAGACCTGCCGGTACTGGCGAGGATATGTGATTATCTTGGGTGTGAGATAAGTGACATTCTGAGGTACGAGCCGGAGGGTACGGCGAAGGAGCAATAGAGGAAAGTGCGGAGCAATGGATTTTGTTCCGCATTGTTTTTTATGCTTTTTTCGGCAGCAAAAAAACACTCCTGCTGTTATACAGGAGTGCTTGATATGATCTGGTTCTGCTATTATTCCTGAGCCTCGAACTGGTCCTTGCCGACGCCGCAGAGGGGACATACAAAATCATCGGGGACATCTTCCCATGCTGTTCCGGGGGCTACACCGCTGTCGGGCTCGCCGGCTTCCGGGTCATAGATATAGCCGCAGATGCTGCATACATATTTCATTGATAAAACCTCCTTAGTTTTGTTGTGATATTATTATAGCATATTTGCTAAAAACTGTCAATAGGTTTTCTGAAAATAATTGAATTTGCACAATGGGTTTGGGCGCAAAAGCGTTTGACAAGCGGCCTCAAAAATGGTATAATGCTTATGTGTATGTTTTGGGGGTGATCGCTTGGGATTGCTGGACAATGTAAAGGACTATGTGCGGAAAATAGATGAGCAGATGAAGGCAGAGGAGCGGGAGTTCAACCAGCTGTTGAAACCGTATCTGCGGGGGTTTGATGTTTACCCTCAGGAGGTCTCGGAGCATTTTATCGGGAGGCTCAGGAGGAAGCTGATAGGTCGGCTGGCGGCGGAGCTTCTGATAATGCTTGGGCTGACAGGGCTTGGTGTGTATATGCTGGTCGGTAAGAAGGACAGCACGTCGGCGGTGGGCTGCTGGCTGTTTGCGCTGATATTGCTGCCCTTTGTGTCCGCTAATATTTCAACGGTCTCAAGGACAGTGGGTGACAGGTTCGATGTTTTTGGGGCTATGGTGACACACAGGAAGGTGGAGCGGGAATACAGCACTGATTCTCACGGCAAGGATGTTACAGTTTACAACCGCTATCTATGGCTGAACGGTGTTAAGTGCGATGTGACGGACAGCGATTACAGAAAGCTTGACAGGGGAGTATACTGCTACTTTATCAGGCTGAAGGGGAAATACATAAAGAGTGATATATATTATTTTTATCCCACTGACCCGGGAGAGGAGGAGCACAGGATCGCACAGTATTACCCCAATAATGATGACAGGCTTGACAGGCCCTCAAAGCCGGGTACACTGGCTTCGCTGATACTGGCGCTGGGGGTACTGGGGAGCTTCGGCAGCGGAATGTTCTTAATGGTGCAGAGAAAGATACAGACCTTTCACTGGGGGCTGTTTGCCGGGTTTCTGGTGATGACGGTCATCGGGATAATTGCACGGAGGGTGTCTATTGATTCGGCGGACACCAGGCATTTGGCAAACAAGAGAAAACGGGCAGGCATGAAATAGAGGATCAGCAGATCGCTGAAAAGGAAAGCTTATGAACGAGACGGAAATTATCAGGCCGAGGGCTATGCTGGCGGCTGTGGATACTGGAGAATACGATGCGGAGAGGTCCTTGGAGGAGCTGGCAGAGCTGGCTGACACTGCGGGGGCTGATGCGGTCATAAAGGTGATACAGAGGCGGCCTGCTTATGAGCCGGCGACCTGCATAGGCTCGGGGCGTTTGGAGGAAATGGCGGAGCTCTGCGAGCGGGAGAATATCGACATGGTGATCTTCGATTGCGAGCTTACGGCCACACAGATAAGGAACATTGAAGCAGTCTGCCAGGTGAGGACTATTGACAGGACCATGCTCATACTGGATATTTTTGCACAGCGGGCCACTACTCATGAGGGGCGTTTGCAGGTGGAGATAGCCCAGCACAAATACAGGCTGCCGAGGCTGGCGGGAATGGGTGTGAAGCTCTCCCGGTTAGGCGGAGGCATTGGAACGAGGGGCCCGGGCGAGACCAAGCTGGAGACTGACAAGCGGCACATCAGGGCGAGGATAGCGTCATTATCCGAGGAACTGAAAGAGATAGAGAAGCGGCGTGGGCTGCACAGGAAGCGCCGCAAGAAGGACGGTGTGCTGGTATGCGCTATCGTGGGGTACACCAATGTGGGGAAATCCACTCTGCTGAACACGCTGACCAATGCGGGCATACTGGCGGAGAACAAACTTTTTGCCACCCTTGAGACCACCTCACGCTCCATTGAGCTGCCGGACGGCAGGAGCGTTATGCTGGTGGACACTGTAGGGCTGATAAGCAGGCTGCCGCATCATCTGGTGGAGGCTTTCAAGTCCACGCTGGAGGAGGCTGCCAATGCAGATGTGATACTGCATATTGTGGACGCTTCAAACGAGGACTGTTCAAGGCAGGCGAGGGTGACGCTGGAGCTTCTTAAAGAGCTGGGCTGCGAGGGCATACCGGTGGTGACGGTGCTGAACAAATGCGATCTGGTGCCGTACATTGACGAGCTGGCGTCGGGTGAGAACACAGTTAAGATCTCGGCCAGGAAGGGTGAGGGCATACCGGCGCTGCTAAAGGCTATAGAAGCTGCACTGCCGGCCAGTGCGGTGAAGATGAAGCTGCTGATCCCATACTACGAGGGCGGGCTGCTGAACGAGATAAGGTACGAGGGCAAGGTGTTCTCAGAGAAATATACCAATGAGGGAACGCTTATTGATGCGCTGGTGGACATGAAGCTTTATTCCAAGGTGGAGAGATACAAGCACCCGGAGGTATGATATGAAGCTGCGTGCTGACACAAGGTAAAATTTGGCAAATGCTCTTGACTATTTCTCCCGGACAGAGTATAATTATATGGACAGAGAGGTGGTCTGAGGTGGAGCGTTTGCTGCTTATGGACGAAGGAAACTATGACCATGAGCTGCCGGAGATAAAAAGGGTGGCTGTCCGGGGGATAATCGAGACCGGCGGAGGGCTGCTGTTTATCATGAGCGCCAGAGGGGAGCTGAAGCTGCCCGGAGGCGGAAAGGAAGGCTCCGAGACTGACCTTGATACACTTATCCGGGAGGTCCGGGAGGAGACCGGCGGTGAGGTCATACCGGAGAGTGTCCGGGAATTCGGGTACATAGAAGAAAAGAGGAAATCTGTCAAGGAGGAAATGATCTGGCACCAGATAAGCCGGCTGTATTTTTGCAGCATAAGAGAGGGCTTTGGTGAGACGGACTATTCCGAGAGTGAAAAGCGCCTTGGCATGAGAAGGCATATATGCACTGCCAAGGAGGCTATAGGCATCAACCTGAAGATGCTTGACAGAGAGGGAGTACAGGCGTGGAACAAGCGGGAATACAACACGCTTTTGCTGATAGAGGAATACTATAAAAACCAAAAGGAGAAAGAATTATGAAGATGAAGGAAAGCCAGTTTGAGCTGATAAAGGCACAGCTTAAAAAGCTCACTTCAAGAGATTGCTTTTACAGCAGGAAGCTGGAGGACATTGATGTTGACGCTGTTCAGAGCCAGGAGGATTTTGAGAAGCTGCCCTTTACCTGGAAGGGTGATCTGAGAGAGGCATACCCTCTGGGCCTGCAGGCAGTGCCGGACGAGGAGATAGTGAGGATACATTCTTCGTCGGGAACTACGGGCACACCGGTCATCATACCCTACACCAAGCAGGACGTGGAGGACTGGGCGATAATGTTTGCACGGTGCTATGAGATGGCGGGCATCACCAACACTGACCGCATACACATCACTCCGGGCTACGGGCTCTGGACTGCGGGCATAGGCTTTCAGCTGGGCGCTGAGAGGCTGGGGGCTATGGCTATCCCTATGGGTCCCGGCAACACAGACAAGCAGCTGAGAATGATGGTGGATATGCAGTCTACGGTGCTGTGTGCCACATCGAGCTATGCGCTGCTGCTGGCGGAGGAGATCGCCAAGAGAGGGATAAAGGACCAGATCAAGCTGAAGCGGGGAGTTATCGGTTCCGAGCGCTGGGGAGACAAGATGCGAAAGAGGATCGCTGACGAACTGGGAGTGCAGCTTTTCGACATATACGGTCTGACGGAGGTATACGGCCCCGGTATAGGCATCAGCTGCGAGCACGAATGCGGAATGCATATGTGGGACGATTATGTATACTTTGAGGTAGTGAACCCCAAGACAGGAGAGCTTGTGCCTGACGGTGAGGTGGGTGAGCTGGTAATAACCACCTTGAAGAAGCAGGGTGCTCCGCTTATCCGTTACCGGACCCATGACCTGACGAGGGTGATCCCAGGTGAATGCCCCTGCGGTTCAAAGTACCCCCGCATAGACACGATACTGGGGCGGACGGACGACATGGTAAAGGTAAAGGGAGTCAATATCTTCCCGAGCCAGATCGAGGAGATGCTCACAACTGTTGAGGGGGCATCGAGCGAATACCAGTTCATGATCGACCACCTTTACGGCAAGGACATCTGCACCCTGTTTGTTGAGGTGGAGAACGGCACCGACAAGGCTCAGATGGAACAGAAGATAGGTGCCGCCTTCAAGGGCAAGATCGGTATAACGGTCATTGTCAAGCCGGTGGCTATCGGTGAGCTGCCGAGGTCCGAGAAGAAATCGACGAGA
>CADBTF010000103.1 GCA_902797485.1 uncultured Ruminococcus sp.
ACCCACATTGGCTGTTTTGATCTCTCCATTGGAGCTGCCCCCGATTTTTCGGCATGGTATATTTCAGCCAGCCTTTCCTGCAAGCCGGTTGCAGGCTGATCGGAGCGGTGAGCTTTGGATATTCGCAGGACAAAAGCGTACAAATATGCGCTGGAGTGTGCAGGGGACGAGAGCGGGCGAACGCCGAAATATGTTAAGAAGCAGGCGGAGGAATGGCTTGCGGTCGCTGAGGGAAAGCGGGCTTATGCGAGTATCAGTCTGGGAAAGCTCAAACGCACCCGGAGGATCCTGCGGCTGATAGTACACCCCGACCTGGGAACGGATATGTATTCCGGGCTGGAGCCTTATGCGCTGTTCCTTATTTACGCTGCTTTTGGCACGGTCAAGGCGGATGGTTCCTTATATTACAAAACAATACTTTTAGAGATCGCAAGGAAGAATTTCAAGACATTCACCTCGGCGGTCATTTTTATTGTGGGAATGCTTATTGAGCCTAAGTTCTCACGTTTTTTCTCTGTGGCGCCTGATTACAAGCTTTCGAGCGAGCTGAGGCTGGCGGTGAGAAAGATCATCAAGTCGAGCCCGGCGCTTATAAAGCATTTTAAGATAACCAGGGACATGATAACCTGCAAGCTGACGGAGATAGAATATGTTCCGCTGGCCTATTCCAATGACAGAATGGACGGCAAGCTGGCAAATATGTTCCTTGCTGATGAAGTAGGGGCGCTGGACACCTACCCGATAGAGGCTATGAGGTCCTCGCAGATAACGCTTAAAAATAAGCTGGGTATTCTTATCTCCACCCAGTACCCCAATGACAATAATGCTCTTGAGGACGAGATAGACTACGCCAAGAAGGTGCTGGACAGGCTGGAGGAAAACAACGGCATTTTTGCGCTGCTCTTTGAGCCTGATGAGGAGCTGAGAAAAAACTGGCAGACGGACGACAACGTTATTTACCAGGCGAATCCGGCGGCGGTGACAAATCCGACAATATTTGAGGACCTTTGCGACAAGCGGAGAATGGCAGTCCTCTATGAGGACAAGCGGGAGAACTTTCTTTGCAAGCACCTGAACATCAAGTATAAGTCGCTTGGAACAGAGGGCTATATTGAGCTGGACAGCTTCCGGGAGTGCGCCGAAGATTTTGATAAAGAATTCTGGAGCGGGCGTGATGTGTATATAGGCCTTGACCTTTCGCAGACTGATGACAACACATCAGTTGCAATGGTGACGCTTGCTGACGATGTGATCCACGCTATGGTCTGGGGGTTCATACCGGGCGGAAAGGTGGAACTGAAATCCAGCAAGGAGAAGGTGAATTACAAATCACTGATAAGAGCGGGGGACTGCTTTGCCAGTGCC
Source organism: uncultured Ruminococcus sp. (assembly GCA_902797485.1). Taxonomy (GTDB): domain Bacteria; phylum Bacillota; class Clostridia; order Oscillospirales; family Ruminococcaceae; genus FB2012. The sequence goes on from CADBTF010000103.1 coordinate 1,366, forward strand.
TCGGACGAGGACGAAATAATAGATTACAGGCAGGTGGAGGGCTGGATCCTGAGCCTGCATGAGCGGTTCGGTGTGAATGTGGTGCAGGCAGGATATGACAGGTATAATGCTATCAGCACTGTGCAGAAGCTTGAGGCAGCAGAGAACCCGCTTGAATGTGTTGAGATAAGGCAGCATTCGAGTGTGCTGCACATACCGACCAAGCTGCTTTACGAATATGTTTACACAAAGAAATTCAGGTATGTAAAGAACAGGCTGCTTGAAATAAACGTGAGCAATTCACGCTGCACAAGGGACACGAATCTGAACAGATATGTAAACAAGAAGAAGTCTGCCGGCAAGGTGGATATGGTGGTGGCGCTGATAAATGCGGTTTATCTTTTGAATGTGAACGAGCTGCTGGACGATGCCGGCGGGTTTGTGCAGATGTGAATATAAATAGGAGGCTGTGGCTTTGGCTTTTTGGAACAGGAAGAAGAAGGAAATACGGTCGGCAATTGATGAGAGCAGTGTTGATGCGGCCCTGCTGCAGGCACTTATAGGCAGTGAAAGCATAAGCTTTGAGGAGGCGCTGGAGATCCCGGCGGTGGCGGCGAGCATTGATTTTATATCTACCATATGTGCAAGGGTGCCGGTGAAGCTCTACAGAGAGGACGGAGAGGACACTGAGGAGATCACTGATGACAGGCGGGTGAGGCTGCTCAATGACGAGACCGGCGATCTGCTGAACGCTTACCAGATGAAAAAGGCGTGGGTCACGGATTACTTTGACGGCCGGGGATATATTTATATCAACAGGCGGAGAAACAGCATAGAGAGCCTGCACTATATCGAGAAGCAGTACATAGCTGTGAACCGGTTTACTGACCCGATCTTCAAGGACGCTGACATTACGGTGGCCGGGGCATCAAACGGCAGGAGCAAGTATTATCCCTATGAGTTTTTAAAGCTCTGCCGCAACACCAGAGACGGAGTGACAGGCAGCTCGATAACGGAATCCAACGGGCAGCTGCTTTCGTTATATTACGCCACGATGAAATTTGAAAAGAAGCTTATGAGAACGGGCGGAGGAAAGAAGGGCTTCCTGACCGCTGAAAGCAAGCTGAGCAATGAGACCATAGCAGCTATGCGGCAGGCATGGCGGAGGGTTTTTGACGAGAACACAGAAAATATGATGGTGCTCAACAAGGGTGTTGACTTCAAGGAGGCATCAGCCACCTCGACGGAGCTGCAGCTGAATGAGAACAAGCTGACAAATGCCAATGACATCACGCTTTTGTTCCTGCTCAGCCCCAAGGCATTACAGGGAGCCACTGATGATGACGTTGTGGCGGCGGTAAAGACTGCGTGCATACCGATAATCGAGCAGATGGAGGCGGCATACAACTCCGGTCTGCTGCTGGAGAGGGAGAAGCGGGATATGTATTTCGCCTGCGACACCTCGACGCTGGAGCGTGGCGACATACTGAAACGCTATCAGGCCTATGCTCTGGCGATAGAAAAGCACTGGATGCAGGCTGACGAGATACGCTACAAGGAGGATATGAAGCCCTTGGGCCTTGACTGGATAGAACTGGGGCTGAATTCCGTGCTTTATGACCCGAAAACAAGGCAGATATACACGCCGAACACGAATGAAACGGCGAGTATGGATACAAGGACGGCGGAGCTTCGATATAATGACGATCAGCCACGGGACGATCACGGAAGGTTTGCTTCCGGGGACGGCTCGGGTGGGGGCAATTCTTCGGGCGGTGACTTGACAGGCGGAGGGGAAAGTGGTAAAATAAACAGGGAAAAGGTTGAGCAGAACAGGAAAGGACTTGAAGAAGCTTTGAAGTCCGGCAAAATTAGTTCCAAACTTGATAAAAAAGCACAGGTGAAGCACAAGAAAGGCTCGGAAGCGTACAACGCCGAAATTGCTAAAGGCAATCTTCCAAGCTATACTGAATTGAGCCACATGGAAGTGCAGAAGATCATTAATGAAAAGTGCGGAACTGGAGAGGCTATTATTATCAAAGATCATAATAGAGTTCAGTATAAGGAGATCATAACCTTAGATTATGATTTTGGGTTCTTCGGTGATACACGAACAGGAACTTACGTTCCGACTAATCGTGCGACTATTCACTATGCTAAGGACGGCGCACATCTTGTGCCTTCTCGAAAGATTTAGGAGGATCATATGCAGATAAACGAGCAAACTCTTTACGATTCTTATAATCATAAAGTAAAAATGACTGATAAGAGCGGAAACGTATATGAGGGCACTGTAATATTTTATGAATCAGCCTGCGACAGCGGATATGATGAGGCTTCAATTGCCCTGAACAATGGAATAGAGTACAGGGAATCCGATATTACTGATATCGAAATACTTGACTGACCGTCCTCCGGGGCGGTTTTGTTATGCCCGGAAGGACGGGAAAGCAGGAATATTAAAACCATTCGTGGGCGTAACGCTTCAAAAATGCGGGTGAAACGCTCATATTTTGCAAATATAATGCAAAAATGAGCGATAACTGAATACGGACAACAGCGTTTGCGGCCGACAGGAATGTCGGTCACAGGCGCTGTTTTTATGCTTGAAAAAGGAGTTGATGTGATGAAAATTGAATTGAGAGATGAGGGCACGCTTTGCATAAGCGGTTATGTGAATGCTGTGGAGAGGCAGAGCGAGCTGCTGCCAAAGTCCAAGGGAGCGGGAGCCCCCGGCGATTTCAAGGAACGTATCAAGGAGGGGGCTTTTGCTGACAGCCTGAGCAGGCTGCCGGCGGTGAAGCTGACATTCAATCACGGAAAAATAATTGGCGAGAACGGCCGGAACCTTATTCTGACAGAGGATAACATAGGCCTCAGAGCGGAGGCAACGGTTGACGATGAGGAAACCGTTGCAGCAGCGAAAGCGGGCCTGCTGACCGGCTGGAGCTTTGGAATGACCAATGTAAGCGACCGCTATGTAAAGCAGGCAGACGGCACCTTCGAGAGAGATGTGAACAGACTTGATCTGACAGAGGTCAGCCTGCTCACCCGCCGGCCTGCATACCACACCACGACAGTAGAGCTCAGGAACGGTGCGGCAGTGGAGATGCGGAATGCAGACGATCTGCCGGAGGTCAGCGCCGAGGAGCTTGAAAAAATAAGCAGCTACTCCCGCCGGAGGTTAAAGGCTGAGGAGGTCTATATATTCTCGGTAATGCTTTGTGACAATGAGATCGACCGGGATTGTGAGCGCTTTTCTGTGGCAGCGCTTATAAAGCTGGCGGAGCTCTTTGAGGGCAAGACCGGGATATTCGACCATGATGCCAGCGGCAGAAATCAGACTGCAAGGATATTTGACACTGAGGTAATAGCCGACGAGAGCAGACAGACATCTCAGGGAGAACCCTACACAGGGCTGTATGCCAAGGCGTACATGATGAGGACGGAGACTAATGCGGACCTGATAAGAGAAATTGACGGAGGTATAAAAAAAGAGGTCTCTGTCAGCTTATCTGCCAGGAAGAAATACTGCTCTGTCTGCGGGAGAGATCTTGGGACGGAACCCTGCGAGCATATCAAGGGCAGGTATTACGGTGACAAAAGGTGCCACCACATTATAAGCGAGCCTACGGACGCTTACGAATGGTCCTTCGTAGCTGTGCCGGCCCAGCCAAAGGCGGGAGTGACAAAGACCTCCGGCAGGGAGGACACTGAAACAATCAAGGCTATCAACGCTGCAAGACAGCGGGAAATAGAAATACTAAGACTGAAAGGAAAGATGTACAATGAAAATTAATCTGAAAGCGCTTTTTGAAAAGAGAAACAGCCTGATCGATGACCTTAGCAGGCTTTCCGACAGGACCTCTGAGGAGGTCAGGGCGTTCACCAACGAGGAGCTGGCAGAGTTTGAGAAGAAAAAGGCGGAGCTGGCACAGCTTGACGCAACTATCAAGGCGAGCGAGGAGCTGAGAAGCATTGAGCGCAGGGAGGAGCTTCTGGAGCCTACCTCTGCTGAGAAGAACGAGATGCCTATTCAGGAGAAGGCTTTTGAAAATTACCTGCGTGGCAAGGTAATGGAACTGCGTGACGGTGAACTCACAGACACGAACATTACCTACGGAGACAACGGGGCGGTAGTGCCTGTGTCTATCGTACACAAGATCATAGACAAGGTGGTGGAGATCTCGCCGCTGTTTTCGCTTGCTACACGCTACAATGCCAGCGGCACGCTGACGATCCCCTACTATGACGGTGAGACCAGCGACATAACTGTTGCTTATGCACGGGAATTCAGTGAGCTGACATCTACTGCCGGAAGCTTCAAGTCTATCACCCTGACCGGATTTTTGGCGGGCGTGCTGACAAAGATCAGCAAGAGCCTGATGAACAATTCCAACTTTGATATTTTAGGCTACACGATAGAAAAGATGTCTCAGAATATTGCTGTGTGGATTGAGGGCGAGCTTATCAAGGGGACCGATGACAAGATCACCGGGCTTTCTTCGCTGGGAGCTGCTGTTACAGCGTCTAATGCCACCAAGCTGCTGCCGGACGAGCTGATAGATCTGCAGGAGGCTATTCCGGACACCTACCAGGGGACTGCGGTGTGGATCATGAGCCGTGGAACAAGAAAGGCTATCCGCAAGCTGAAGGACGGTCAGGGAAATTATCTGCTTAACAGAGATTATACTGCAAGGTGGGGCTACACTTTGCTTGGCAAGGATGTTTATATTTCCAAGAATATGCCGGACATGGCTTCCGGGGCTAAGGTTGTCTACTACGGCGATTTCAGCGGGCTTGCAGTCAAGGTATCGGAAAATGCTGAGATACAGGTGCTCAGGGAGAAGTACGCCACACAGCACGCTGTGGGCGTTGTGGCTTACGTTGAGATGGATTCCAAAGTGGAAAACGCAGAGAAGATCGCTATGCTTAAAATGGGCAGTGCGGACCCTTCGTAAGGGGTGAGGAAATATGACGATCAGTGAGGTCACTGCTGAATTTGTCATAGATTACCTTCGGGAAAACAAGGAGGACCCCGATGTGATGACTATGGTGGAAGCAGTGATGCCGGCAGCCAAGGCATATATCATCGGGCACACCGACCTTGCGGAGGAGGAGCTTGATCTGCACGAGGACCTGACCTTTGCTTACCTTATAATCTGTGAGGACCTTTACGACAACCGCCAGACGGCAGCGAACAACGTGACTGCCAACAAGACGCTGGACACGATACTTTCGCTTTATGCCAAGAATCATGTGGGGTAGGTGACAATATGATAAACCCGGGGCTTATGCGTGAGAGGATCACTATTGAGAGGAATGCTTCCGGCACTGATGAGCGGGGAAACGCTGTTGACGAATGGGAAGAATATTACAGCTGCAGGGCATATGCAAACAACCTGTTTGGCAGCGAATACTATGCAGCGAGGCAGGCGGGGGCAGAACAGACGGTGAAGCTGACAGTGCGATACACCGGAAAGCTTTCGGGCATCAGCACTGCTGACTACCGGCTCATCTTCCGGGGGAAGGTATATGACATCGAGTTTATTGACAATGTGAGGTATGAGGACAATATGCTTATTATCCACGCTGTCAGCAGAGAGGGTGAGATCAACGGCGGACTTTGACAAGGAGCTTTCGGCGATACTGGACGGAGCGGCGGTCAAGCTGAAAAGCAATTCTGAAAAGATAGCTCAGAAGCACGCAAGGAAGCTTGCACGGACCATAGCAGAAAATTCGCCCTATGACCCAAAGGGCGGAAGAAAAGGCCACTACAAGGATCACTGGGGCACGAGAAAGGGATATTCCAATGTGGACCACTTTGAGTATGAAGTAAGAAACAGCAGGAAATACCGGCTGACGCACCTTCTTGAGAACGGGCACATTGCCAATAACGGCATAAGGGTGGGCCGGAGACCGCACATCAACGATAACGCTGAGGCTGAGATAGAGGCATTTTATAATGATGTGAAGGAGCACTGCACAGATGATTGAACCGGAGAGACTGTATGAGATGCTGGCAGAGCACTTCCCGGTCTGCTGGTATGACTTTTCCGAGATGTCGGCAGAGGACAGGCCGAAGCACCCGCCCTACTGTGCGATCTTAGAGGAGACTGCGGAGACAGTCGATGCTGATGATGAGGTCTATTACAGTGAGACTGCCTACACTGTGGAGCTTTACACGGTCAGGCGGGATTATTCCTCGGAAAAACTTATTGAAAGGCTGTTCAGAAAGAACGGCATTTACTACAGGAAATCTGCAAGGATATATTTGAAGGAAGAAAAGAAGATGCAGATAATTTACAGTATTTGAAAGGACGGAATATAATAATGGGAAAGAAAAACAAGGTGAAGTACGGCATCAAGAGGCTTTATGTGGCCAAGATACTGACGGCCTCGGCTGAGGGGTACACCTTCGGAGTGCCCTTTGCGGTGCCGGGTGCTATCGCACTGAATCTGGAAAGCCAGATGAACGTTACAAACGTGGCTGCGGACGATGTCGAGGACTACGCATCGGAGACGGTGAACAACGGTTATGAGGGCTCGGTCGAGGTGGCGGCGCTGCCGGAGCAGTTTGAGGAGGAGATACTGGAGGACGAGAACGGAGTTGAGAACGCTGAGACCAAGTCGGCGGAATTTGCAATGCTGTGCGAGTTTACCGGAGATCAGAAGAAGGGGCGCTACTGCTTCTGGAGGACGCAGCTCACCAAGCGCCCAACTATCTCTCAGAGGACAAAGGGAGCGAATTTCCAGATAGATACTGACACCCTTAACATCAAGGTAATGCCGAGGCTGGACACCTACGACATCAAGGGCAAGTGCTATGAGGACTGGGATGTCTATGATAACTTTTATGAGGCTGTGCCGGCGCCTTCGGCCTTTATAAAGCCGGCTGACGAGGAACCGGTGCCGGGAAATGAAGGATAAGGAATGATACACCATGAGAAACGCACACTATGGCTTTAAGAACTTTCACTACTGCCCGAGAGGTTTGGGTGCAGTTCCGAGGGCGATGCCCGGAGCTGTCCGGCTCACGAGAGCACCGGATATGCAGGAAATAAAGGTCAGGCCGGACACACACGGCATACCGGCGGAATACACAGCTGGCTACCGGGACAGGGGGATAAAGCTGGGTCTGGAGATAGTCAGCCTGCCTGTGCAGTTTCTCGTTGATGTGCTGGGATATGTTCAGGAGGCAAGCGGGGTGCTCGTTGAAGGCAAGCACCCTGCGGTGCATTTTGCGCTGCTTTATGAGACCCGGAGCCTTGCGGGGCCTGTACGCCACTGCTACTATGACTGTGTATGCCAGAAGCCTAAGTTTGATGCCACGACCCTTTCGGCCTCCTCCAGGTTTGACACAAGGATCCTGGAGCTGACAGTCAACAGGGACATTTTCGGAAGCGGGGGATATAAAGAAAGCATTGCCCGGGCGGACAACGCTGAGATGTTTGATGAATGGTTTGAACGCCGGAGATAAAATAGTTATGACAGAAAGATTATTTATAGGCGGGGTGCCGGTGCTGGTCAGTGCGAGCGCTGGTGCGCTGATACATTACAAAAAGCAGTTCGGGGTGGAATACACCGACGATCACCGGGAGCTTTGCGGGCTGCCTGCTGAGCAGAAATATCTGAAGCTTGCAGAGGTGGGAATGAGGCTGCTGTGGGCGATGGCTAAGGCAGCAGACAGGGCTCTGCCTCCGTACAGTGAATGGATACCTGCGTTTGGATCAAAGGATCTGGCGCTTGCTATCCAGGAGGCTGAGACCTTGTTTTTATCCTCTCTCAGAGACGACGGACGGCGGGACAGCGGGAGAGAATTCACCTCTGAAAACCTGATAGCCTCGGCGCTGGCCTGCGGGCTTGGCATAGGTGAGCTGGACGATATGCCTTTGCCGATGGTAATAGACACTATTGAGGAATGGTGCAGGCTAAAGGGCTATGCGGAGGAAGATGCGAGGCCGGCGACACAGGAGGATTTTGATGCGCTGTGACCTTTGTTTACCGGATAGATAAATACAACCCCAACAGAGACCGGCAGATATACAAGCGGAGGCTTGACAGGCGGCGGAAAACGTGGTAAAATCAGAGGCAGAAGAAAACGGCCTTTGTGGTACAGGTGGGACGAGGAGATCACCGAAGAAGAGGCACAGAGGATAGTTGATGAATATTATTCGGGATAGCTGCGTATCAAGCGCAGCTGTTATTATGTAAAAAAGAATACGAACATACAGCGCCGCAGAGATGCAGGCGCTTTTATTATATCTGAAAGCAGGTGATAAAATGGCGGAATCAAGCTCGTACAGGGGAATCACGGTAAAGTTCGGGGCGGACACCACAAGCCTTGGAACGGCCTTGAAAAGCATAGACACTCAGGCTAAAGACGTGAGCCGGGAGCTGAAGGAAATAGACAGGGGCCTGAAGCTTGACCCTGCAAACATAGAGCTTACAGAGAAGAAATTCGGCAAGCTGACTGAGGGCATAGAGCTGACCAAGAAGCGGCTTGAGACCTTAAAGGAGGCACAGAGCTCCGCAGAGAACGATCTTGCCAACGGTGTGCCCCAGGCAGAAGAAAGGTACAAGGACCTGCAGAGGGAGATCGAAAAGACTGAGAACTCACTGGCCGGGCTCAAGAAGCAAGCAGAGGACGCAGAGGGGGCGATCAAAGAACGGCTGACCAATTCTGTTGAGGAGTTTGCAGGGCAGGTCAAGGCTGCTGCTGCAACGACAGCGGCCCTTGTGACAGCTCTTGGTGGCATTGCTTTTACGTCTGCAAAGACAGCTGATGACTTTAACACTCTTTCTAAGGTCACAGGTATTTCCACAGAGGAATTACAGAAATTCAGCTATGCAAGCAGCCTTATAGATGTGTCTGTGAGCACGCTGCAGGGTTCTCTGCAAAGGCTTGTGAGAAATATGCAGAATGCCAAGGACGGCACCGGAGATGCAGCTGAGGCCTTTGATGCGCTGGGGATCAATATCAGCGACGGAAGTGGGAAGCTCAGGAGCAATGTTGATGTATTCTATGATGTGATCGATGCGCTCGGGCAGGTGGAAAACGCTACAGAGCGGGACGCATATGCTATGAATATCTTCGGGCGCTCGGCGCAGGAGTTAAATCCGCTTATTCTGGCGGGCTCACAGGCATTAAGAGACTACGGAGAACAGGCTGAAAGCATGGGCGTGATCTTCGATCAGGAGATGCTTGACAACCTGAACGAGATGAATGACAAGCTCGATATTTCAAAGCAGCAGCTGAAAGGTGCTTCCATGATAATCGGCGGAGAGCTTATAAACAGCTTCGACAGCTTGTTCGGAGGTGCAGACCGGCTGCTGAAAATGGTACAGCAGGCCAAGGAGGACGGGACCCTCGCCGAGATAGCTGATGCAGCGGCTTCTGCGGTGGAGGGATTCGTTTCTGTTGTCAGCACGGGGGCAAGGTTTGTATACAGGTTCCGAGAGGAGATCGCAGCGGGTGTCGGAGCGCTGATCGCTTACAAGTCGGCGGTGAGCATATCAAACATTGTACTCGGCACCGTGAACGCTGTGAGGGCCTTCACAGCGGCGCAGGAAGCAGCTGCGGCGGCGCAGGGAGCATTCAATACAGCGGCGACTGCAAACCCCTACGGGCTGATAGCTGCCGCAGCGGCATTGGCGGCAGCGGGCATACTGAAATATGTATCGGCTCAGAGAGAAGCAAATTCTGCTTACGGCGAGTTCTTTGACAAGGTCTCGGAGGAAATGGAGAAAAACAGTGAGGCTGTCAGGAGCTACGATGAATTAAAGGAGAGAATAGACCGGAGCCGGGAGGCAAGGCAGAGGACTGCTGCGGACATAGAGGGCGAATACTACGGCTACGGAAAGCTTATTGAAAGGCTTTATGAGCTGGACGCCGCAGAGGACAAGAGCAGGGCGGACAGGGAAGAGATGTCCGAGATAGTTGATAAGCTGCAGAAGGGCATTGACGGGCTGAGCATATCCTATAACAAGGAGACCGGAGAGCTTATTACCCAGCGGGAGGAACTTGAAAGGGCTGCTGCTGCGGCAAGGGACTATATGCTTGCCAAGGCTGCGGCGGCCAATCAGGAGGGGATAGCCTCTGATCTGGCGGCGGCTGAGCTGGACCTTAACAAGCTTGAGAGCGAGCATGAAAAGGCAGTTGAGGAGCGCAGAAATGCAGCTGTGCAACTTGCAAAAAAGTGGAATATTGATGAGGGACTGTCTGTCACAGAGATACTGCATGAGCTGATCGCAGAAAAGGAAAAGGGAAGGATATACGGCGAGGACAGAGAGGGCATAGACAGTGACATTACTCAGCTGCAGGGGCTCAATATCAATATTTCGGAGCTTGACAGGCGGCTGATCGATGCGCAGGGCACTTATGATGCTCTTAATGATGAGCTTGACAGCTGCATAGAGCAGACCGGCAAATATTCCGAAAGGCTCCAGGAGGAGCAAAAGAGGCGGGACGCTGCCAACGAAAGCACTGAAAAGGCTGTGGAGGTCAGCCTGAATGCGGCTGAGGCGGCGGAGGCACAGACCAAGGCCTATGACGAGGCCAACAGCAGGGCTGCCAGGTACAAGAGCGAGGTCGAGGGCCTTATAAACGTATACGACCGGGTAAATGCGGGTATGCGGTTGACTACGGGGCGGATAAATGAGCTGATAGACAAATATCCCGAACTGGTGAAGCATATAAAAAGGACCTCGGACGGGTACAAGATCGAGAGTGAGGCCATAGCTGACCTTATCAGTGAGAAATCAAGGCTGATGCTGGCGGAGAAGGAGGAAGCAGCAGAGCTGGCGAAGCAGGCCTATGATGATGCACAGCGGGATTATATCAGTGAAAGAAGCAGAGTGTCTGCGGCGGGTGTTCCTGATGAGTATTTTGCGGAGCAGAAGAAGCAGGTTGATGATTTGAAAAAGGTTTGGGAGGACGCTGCTGCGACTGCTGAAGGCTACAGGCTGGTCGTTGATGAATACAGCAGGAACAATTACGGCTGGGGAGATACTGACGTCTCTGACAGCAAGGCTGACACCACCGACTACTGGAAGCAGGCGGCGGAAAGTGAGGTCGCCGAGGCGGAACACCTGTATAAAATGGGTGAGATAAAGGCAGAGGAGTATTACAGCCGGCTGGAGGACATCAACAAGCGGTACTATGAAAACCGGCAGGAGTACATCAATGAATGCCGGAAGCTTGAGGAGACGGTCTACAACGGGCTGAAAAAGCAGCAGGAGGACCGGTTGAGCGCCGCCAAGACGCTGCTGGACAGGATAAACGCTGTCAGCGAGGCCAAGCGTGAACTGGAGGGGGCAGAGAAGCAGCAGGTGAGTGTATATTCATCTGCGGCGGGCTTTCATGCAGAACAGAACACTGCTGCCATTGACAAGGCATCTCAGGCGCTGCTGTCCAGGCAGCTGGAGCTTGCAAGCCTTTTGCAGCAGAAATACAGTGTTGACATCAAGCTGACCGGGCTTGAAGGGCTTGACCCCATGAGCCTGCTGCCGGATCTGTCGGGGATAAAGCTTCCCTCTGCCTCCGGCAGGCAGCAGACGGTGAATGTGGATTACCATGCGGGAAACATTTATATTTCCGGAAATGCAGACAGCGATACTGTTGGCAAGCTCAAGGACATGATGAACAGTGAGGCCAGAAGGTTCTTTGAAGAATATCTGGACGAATATCTGGAGCAGGCTGACAGAGACAGGCAGACAGGAGGCTGAAATGAGTAGATCTTCATTAAGGACGATCACAAACATCAACATAGACGGTCAGGCTATTGATGCGGTGACGCAGTCGCACACTCTGACCTTCAAGGTGAACTGCGACAGTCTGTCATGGGTGCAGATGCGATACTATGACAACACCGACGGAACAACGATGCTGTTTTACTACCCCAAGGGCGGGACTATGGCGGCAAAGCACAACGGAGAGACCTTTCACGGGCATTTTGGTATGGACGAAGAAACGGGCCTGAGCAGCTTTGTGCTGGGGCACGACTATACGACGGTGCCGATAGTATATCAGAACTACCCGGAATCTACTGAACACCCGGAAAATACAGGGCCGGGGAAATATGATGTGCTGCTGGGTTCGGGGAGAATACAGGAGGCAGTTTCCGGCAGGAGCGTATATATAGGCAAGGATATAACATCTATCCTTTCTCCCAACAGATTTGAGAACAGGCTTATAGGAGGGTGTATGCTGCAGATCGACGGAGTGCAGACACTTATTGAGAGCTACAACAGGAGCACAGGAATGGCAGAGCTGGAAAGTGCTGTTACGGCTGAGGCAGGTAAGCTCTTTTACCTTGTATCGAATTATCTTGTGTGCGACCCATTCAACTGGTACTGCCGGAGCGACCCTGAGGTCGCACTGACGGCGGAGATCGCAGATGACGGAGTAAAGGTCAGTGGGAGCTACTCGCAGGCAGAGGAGGTGGCAATGCAGAGCTATCAGTTCTCTTATCTGGGGGAGCAAGGGGAAAGGTGCTTCACCTATACCTTCGGAGACGTTTTCCCGCTGCCGGCTGAGCCGGAGGACCTTGAAGAAGAAATATGCTGTGAGGTCATGACGCAGGAAAACCATTACGGAAAATTCACAGTGAATGCGGCGCCGCCGGAAATAAATACTGAGGATATTGTGATCTCGGCGGTTGAAAACAAGCAGGGGCGGAATGTGGCTATATCCCTCAGGACAAGCTTTTCACTTTCGGGCGGTGCCAGGTATTTCCTTTGGCGCAAGGAGGCCGGCGGAGCCTGGTGCCTGAGAAAAACAGCAATAATATACGGCCAGACATACATATATGACAATACGGCGGAAACGGGAAAAAGCTACAGCTACAGGGCAGTGCTTTACCGCAGCGGGACCATTTATTACGCAGACAGTGATGCTGAGATCACAAGCAGGAGAATAAAGATTTCTGAACTGAGAGAGGGGAGTACGAGTTACCATCGGCGGAGCTTTTCAGCGGGAGACAGCAAATACTTTGATGTGAGCGGTGAGCAGGGAGAGATAGCTCACAGCACAGGAACGCAGGTCGTCGGCACCTTGGCGCCTCAGCCGAGGGCTGTATTCAATGAGCAGAGCTACGAGAGCGGAGCATTGACAGTATATGCAGATCAGCTGGGCAGCACTACGGAGCCTATAAGATCAGGCGTCAAGAGACTTTCGGAGCTGGAAGATTTCTTCAGCCAAAAGAGGCCGTTCCTGATAGTTGACAATGCAGGCAATGCACGGATAGTGGCTTTCAGGTCTATAGTGAGGGAGTACGGATATGACAGCGGGCTTACCCGCTTTGTGCTGGAATGGACTGAGCTTTGCAGGACTGGTGATGCTTTGATATGATATACTATGACTGCATAAATGAAAGCTATGAACAAAGCCTGAAGCTTGGAGACAGCCGCACAAGCTTGCTTATACAGGCTCTTGACCATTGGGAGAATGCTGTCGGTGAGATAAAGGCGCAGATAGTCGGCAGCGGAAGCAGTCTGACAATAAGCAAGGGCAGCGGCTGCCGGAGGAGCCTGTGCCTTTCGCTGCTGGACGAGAGCGGGGAACTTACCCCAGGCAAGAATTCCGTGATATGGTATAACAGAAAGCTGCGTCTGATAGCTGAATACAAGCCGAGGGAAACAAGCGGGGACACATACCGGTTCACACTTGGGGTCTTTGTTTTTACAAGCACTGGGGAGCAGGAAAAGCTCATCAGGCTTTCCGGAGTTGATAAGTATGCCAACTTAAACGGCGAAAGCAGGCTCGGGGCTGTCACATCTCCGTTTACTACAGATATTTCGTCGGGCACTATTCTGGTGGGTGATCTGATAAGGGAGACGCTTTTAAGAGATATAGGCAACGGCTATCCTATTGATCCTGTGCCGCCAAAGATAGACCCGTTTTTTGACAGCTGCCCGCTTTTTGCTGACATTGCACTTTCTGAGGGGCAGTTTTACGGTGAGCTTATTACCAGGCTGGCAGAGATGTACGGTGCGGACTGCTACTACGATCACGGAGGGCATCTGGTTTTTTCCCGAAAGCCAACCAATGACCAGCCATACTGGTTTATGCACCTGGGGCACATTTACCGTTTCAAAGACAAGGATGAGACAATAACAGAGGGCACAACACTGAGAACTCACCGATTCGACGGAGTGAATTGTGTTACAGTGACTGCGGATTCCGCAGAGGGGGTCATAGTATCTTATACTGCCAAGAACAGGAATGCAGAATCACCGGTCAACGTGAAGGCCATTGGTGAGCGTTACGCCGACCCGCCTATAAGATACATTTCTCTTGGGGATGGATCAGCGGGAGGGGAGGAAAAGTGCAGAGAATATGCTGAATACTTGCTTTTGCAAAGGACCAGAGACAGTATATCCGAGGATTTTACCTGCAGATTTATACCTCACTTTGACGTTGACAAAGTGATTCTTTACAAGAATGAGGACTATGTGACAGACAGCTTAAGTGTTGACCTGGGCAATATGACTATGGCGGTAAAGGCTTCGAGTGTGGCTTTTCTGCCTATGAACTGGAGCGTTGAAGGATATGAGTAACAAGCTGAATGAGCTGGTGGACAAGCTGGCAGAGAAAAAGCTTCAGCAGCTGCAGCCGCTGAAGCGTGAGCCTGCGAAGGTGCTGACGGTGAGCCAGAGCGGGCTCAGAGCGAAAGTGAGGCTCACGGGCGGTTCGGAATACGAGCTGCTAAACAAGACCGGCGAGAAGCTGAGTGAGGGAGACAGCGTATGGGTAGAATACAGGACGCTGCCTTCCAGCGGATACATAGCCATGAGGAACGGGGAGGCAGTGCCGGCAACGGACACGTCGGAGCTGGAAGCTGCTTTGGAGGAGCTTTCCGAGAGGATCGACATTGAGACAAGCTATTCGGTGACTGAACATGAGGTAGGCAAATGGCTTGACGGCAGTGTGCTCTATGAAAGGACCTATGTTATTGAGGACGCTTCTGCCGGCAGGAGGGTTCCGCTGTATGTGCCGAGGCTCAAGGAGGTCGTTGGGTCTGAGGGGGCGCTGATCTGCGGAAACAGTTTCAGTTCCTTTACTGATTACAGCTTTTCTGACACTGAGCTGATAACTGCATCGGCAGAGGGCAAGCTATATATAACTGCGAGATACATCAAGGCAGAGAGCGGTCCGTCAGTCGTATACACATGGGCGGAGCTTTCGGCGGCGCTGGGGGCGGGCGGAAACATTAAGCTCGGTTCTGACATAACGGCAGAGACGAGCGACGAAGAGCTCTGGGTATCTGAGGGAGTGACGAGCGTGCTTGACCTTAACGGCAAGGTGTTAGACAGGGCAGGTGCGAAAAATATTCTGATGAATCAGGGGAATCTGACAATAAATGACAGCATAGGCACCGGCCGGATAACGGGTGCCGCCGGCAATCGGGTGTTCCCGGTCACAAATGATGAGGGCACAATGACTATAAACGGCTGTGAGATCTCCGGCAACATGGGGTTAGGAGCTTCATACCAAAGCGGCACCATACTGAGCTACGGCGGGACTGTTACCCTTAATGATTGTTCGATAATCAACAATACATCGTATGTCGGCGGAGCGCTGTACATCGCAGGAGGAGAGGTCTATATCAACAACTGCCATATCAATTACAATACAGCGACCAACAATGCCGGAGCCATAAAGAATTCCGGCGGAACGATCATCATAAACGGAGGAGAGATCGTAGGGAACGTGGCCCAAGGCGGAGGCCAGACCGGCGGTATAGACAGCACCTCCAACAGGGGACTTCACATCAAGGGCAATGTGAAGATCATAAACAACACTGCATGGGGAAACAGCTATGACACTGTTCCGAGGATCAGCCACAATATCAAGGCTCCGCTGCTGGTGCTTGACGGTGAGCTTGAGGCAGGCAGTGAGATAGGTATTCGCAGGAGCAGCGGGGGAGTTATAACAAGCGGCTGGCAGGATCATATGGGTTCGGCTGACCCTGCCGGTTATTTTATTTCAGACAATGAGCAGCTTTCAGTGGCGTTACAGAGCGGAGAGGCTGCGCTGGTATAGGAGGTGACAAAATGAAATATATCATAATGCTGCTGATTGTGGTAGGAGCGGCGCTGACGGATTTTCTTACAGGGTACATCAAGGCCTACGGTGCCGGTGAGGTATACAGCCGTAAAATGCGGATCGGAGGGCTTAACAAGCTTTGCGAGGTGTTCGTTATGGGCGCTTCTATCGGGCTGAACATAGGTCTTGACCGGCTGGGGCAATATTATCAGTCACAGCAGCTCACAGACGTTGCCGGGGCAGTCACAGCGAGCGGAGTGTTCTTCTACATTCTGCTTATGGAGATAGTCTCGGTGCTTGAAAACTTAGCGGAGATATTCCCCGATGCTGCATGGATAGGCCGGATTATAAAGCGTTTCCGGCTGCTGGGGAGTGACAAGGGCAATGATGATAAAAATGAGGAGGAATGAAAAATGGCAGTACAGGGTTTAGATGTCAGCTCTATACAGGGCAGCAAATTCGATTTCAATAAGGTCAAGGCGGCAGGCTATGACTTTGTTATCCTGCGTATCAATACATGGGATAACACAAAACACTGCAATGTGAAGGACCCATGCTTTGACAGTTTCTATCAAAAGGCTGTTGCTGCCGGTCTTAAAGTCGGTGCATATTGGTTCTCGTATGCAAATACAGCAGATTATGCGGCGACAGAAGCAGCTCTTTGCATCAGGTGGATAAAAGGCAAAAAATATGAGTACCCAATCTATTTTGATCTTGAAAGAAAAGAGCAATTTGATCAGGGCACAGCGTTCTGTGATGCCGCAGTCAAGACATTCTGCAGTGCCCTTGAAAATGCAGGCTATTTTGCGGGAGTTTACTGCTCAACATTCTGGCACACCCATTGTGTGAGCAAGGCCGTTCGTGAACGTTATGCTTGCTGGATAGCAGAATATGCCGCAAAATGTCACTACACCGGCCCTTATGGTATATGGCAGAATGGCTTGGTCTATGTGAATGGCATACAGGTTGATCACGACTATGCTTATGTTGATTATCCGG
Source organism: uncultured Ruminococcus sp. (assembly GCA_902797485.1). GTDB lineage: Bacteria > Bacillota > Clostridia > Oscillospirales > Ruminococcaceae > FB2012. Next base: position 18,392 of record CADBTF010000103.1, read on the forward strand.
CCCTGATAAAGAAAAAGGGCCTGAACGGCTTCTCTAAGCCTGCGGCGGCAGCTGAAACGCCAAGTCAGGGCTTCAAGCCTTATATAGTGCGCATCACCTACAAGAGCGGGCTTAATATCCGATCGGGGCCGGGAGTGGCTTATAAGATAGTCGGCAGTGTGCCCTACAGGGGGGCATACACTATAGTCCGGGAGCAGATCACCGCAGGGCAGACCTGGGGAAAACTTAAATCGGGCGCCGGCTGGATCTGCCTGACGGGCTTTACGGAGATACACAAACGCTGAGGAGGGGCTTTATATGTTCAGAATACTTACTGAGAAGATCATTTCTAAAAACGACAGTTCGGGCTTGGCAGAGTCAGAGGCGGATATGGTAGTTTCCTCGTCCGGTGACCTTCCGGGTTATGACGAGGTGGCAGGCAGGATCCTTGTGCCGGGTTCTATCGCTGTTGTACCGACAGAAAGCAAGCTGTTTGTGCTTGGCCTTGATAATGAGTGGAAGGAATGGGCGCCTTGATGGTGAGGGCCGGCGGGGTGACCTGCCGGCTGTTTTCATTTATATGTTATTGGTGTTTAGACCGCCAAGCTGTGATATTATAACCTTAGCCAGCGTTGGGTTGGGGTTAGCGATCTTCACCGGGTATTGAAGCTTTTTTTCATATTGCCACATCAGTCATTCCTCCCTTCGTTTGCCTTGTATTCCCATGGGAACGGCTGCGTTACCCATTCCCATTTCTTGGTGCCGTCTGAGGCGTTGGCTGTCAGGGGACCGTAGCTTTTCTCGTATTCCTTCTTTGCTTGCTCATATTCCTCCTTGTGCCGGCGGAAGTATTCCAAGCCCTCCTTGCAGGTGGGGTGGGTGTCCAGATAGAGATTTGCTTCCACCAGCGCAAAGGAGGCAGTCTGTATCTTCTTCATAAGCTTAAACTGTTCGTTAGTCATGCTTTACTGCCTCCTCTCCGATAAATGGTTTATCAAGGCAGGGGAAGATCGTCCCCCGCTCTAAGGCAGCCTCGCAGTCATAGGGCTTCTGCCACTGCTGAAAGGGAACATAAGCCATAGCGTAGGGCATCTCCTCAGGGAATTTGGTTTTTACGGAAGGGCATTCTTTTGCCTCCGGCTGAGCATCATCATCTTTTGATAGGATCATTCCCAGCAGGCTTGCATCATTTATTTCCATATTTATCCTCCTGTGAGTTGATTTGAGTTACCTGAGTAACTGCTATATCCTATGCAGAGGCGCTTTAATCTGTGAAAAGTGCATATATTGATTTTTGGTGTTAGAAAATCTTTGGCGGATTTAACGTTGACAATTGCCGCACAAAAATGTTATATTTTATTAGTAAAGGAATGATGTGCCCTAAAGGTGCATTGTTCCGAAATATTTTAAGGAGTGACAAGTATGAAAATGATCAAGAAAATGCTTGCTCTGTCTCTTTCCGCTGTTATGGCTGCAACAGCTCTCGCTTCCTGCGGAAACAGCGATTCGAGCAAGTCTGATGCCGGTAATAACGGCGGCACAGAGGGCGACAGCGCTAACACTATCGTTATCGGAGGCAGCGGCCCCCTGACAGGCAGCGCAGCACAGTACGGTGTAGGCGTTAAGAACGCTGTTGAGCTTGCTGTTAAGGACGTAAACGCTTCCGGCGAGCTGGGCGACGTAAAGCTTTCAGTAGTATTTGAGGACGATGAGGCTGACCCTGCTGATAAGGCAGTAAACGCTTATAACACCCTGAAGGATAAGGGTATGGATATTATGGTAGGTACCGTTACCACCGGCTCCTGTCTGGCTGTTATTGATTCCACCAAGGCTGATAATTATTTCCAGCTGACACCCTCCGCTTCTGCTCAGGACGTCATCAGAAACGATAACTGCTTCCAGGTATGTTTTACCGACCCTAACCAGGGCAAGGCTTCCGCTGACTATATCGCTGACAATAAGGTAGCAAGCAAGATCGCTATTATCTATGACAGCTCTGATGCTTATTCCTCCGGTATCTACAACACCTTCAAGTCCGAGGCTGCTGATAAGGGCCTTGAGATCGTTTCCGAGGGTGCATTCACCAAGGATTCCAAGACCGATTTCTCCGCTCAGATCTCCGATGCCAAGAACAAGGGCGCTGAGCTGGTATTCCTGCCTATCTACTATCAGGAGGCTTCTCTGATCCTTTCTCAGGCTAAGAGCGCTGAGTATTCTCCTATCTTCTTCGGCTGCGACGGCCTTGACGGTATCCTCTCTGTTGAGAATTTCGATACCAGTCTTGCTGAGGGCGTTATGCTGCTGACTCCTTTCGCTGCTGACGCAGACGACGAGGCTACCAAGAAGTTCGTAGCTGATTACAAGGCTGCTTACAATAACGAGACTCCTAACCAGTTTGCTGCTGATGCTTATGACTGCGTAAAGATCGTAGCTAAGCTCATCAAGCAGGAGGGCATCACAGCTGATATGTCCGCATCTGATATGTGCGACAAGCTCAAGGCTGCTATCTCCAACGGCTTCAGCTTCGACGGCCTCACCGGTACCGGCATGACCTGGACCGCTGACGGTGCAGTTTCCAAGAACCCGAAGGCTGTTGTTATCAAGAACGGTTCTTACTCCGCTCTGTAATATCACGCATAAGATCAGATCTTCAAAGCCGGCAGTGTAAAAGCTGCCGGCTTATTTGTTGATAAATGTGCAGCATTTCAGCAGCTGAACAGCAAAAAATATAAAAAGGTTAAATTTTCGTGTTTTGCTGTTGCATTTGCCGGAGAAATATGTTATAATAAATTATGTTTGATTATAATTATGGAAGGAATGTTTTTGAATGGCGTTTCTGGATAACCTCATTAACGGGATCAGCCTCGGAAGTATCTATGCAGTTATAGCCCTGGGCTATACCCTGGTTTACGGTATTGCTAAGATGCTGAATTTCGCTCACGGCGATGTTATAATGGTGGGAGGCTATGTGATCTTCACCGCTATGACCTCCATGAAGCTCAATGCTTATCTCTCAGTGCTGATCGCAGTAGCTGCCTGCACAGTGCTGGGCATCACCATTGAAAAGGTGGCATATAAGCCCCTGCGTCAAGCCACGAGCCTTGCAGTGCTTATCACTGCCATCGGAATGAGCTATTTCCTGCAAAATATGGCACTGCTTATCTTCGGTGAAAAGCCTGTTACCTTTACATCTGTTATCAGTATCCCGAAAATCTCCCTCTTTGACGGGCAGATAGTTATTAAAAGCGAGGCTATAGCTTCGATCATCGTTTCAATACTGATCGTTGTGGGGCTGTCGCTCTTTGTGAATAAGACCCGCAGCGGCAGAGCAATGCTGGCTGTCTCTGAGGATAAGGACGCCGCCCAGCTCATGGGAATAAACGTAAACAGGACCATATCCCTGACCTTTGCAATAGGCTCCGGCCTTGCTGCGATAGCAGGTGCGCTGCTTTGCTCCACTTATCCTGTCCTCTCCAATACCACCGGCGCAATGCCCGGCATCAAAGCCTTTGTTGCCGCAGTTTTCGGAGGCATAGGTTCCATTCCCGGCGCTATGATCGGCGGCCTGCTCATAGGTGTTATTGAGATCCTCGGCAGAGCGTATATCTCTCCGCAGCTTGCCGATGCAATAGTTTTTGCTGTGCTCATAGTTGTGCTTATGGTAAAGCCCACCGGCATACTCGGCAAGAAGGTCAATGAAAAAGTCTGATTCAGGAAAGGAAAGATAGATCGTGAAGCAATTCTTAAAGCCCGCAACTCGAAAGAGCTTCATTACATATTTGCTGGTGATAGCTGCCTTTATTGCCGTTGAGATAATGGTTTCTACCGGCAATGCCAGTAATATGTTCAAGGGACTTCTTGTGCCGTTCTGCGTTTATTCTGTAGCCGCTGCCTCCCTTAACCTGACAGTCGGCATACTGGGAGAGCTAAGCCTGGGTCAGGCAGGCTTTATGTGTATCGGCGCTTATTCAAGTGCTATTTTCTCAATCGTCACCAAGGATACTATTACCAGCGCCTGGGTAAGGTTTCCGGTCGCTATGCTGATCGGAGGCATAAGTGCTGCTATCTTCGGTGTGCTTATCGGAATACCCGTCCTAAGGCTCCGGGGCGACTACCTTGCGATAGTTACCCTTGCCTTCGGTGAGATCATAAAAAATGTCTTTGCTGCACTCTATATCGGCTATGACAGCAGCGGGCTCCATGTTTCTCTGACCAGTCAGGGAGACCTTGGCCTTGCACCGGACGGCAAAATGCTCATCAACGGAGCCCTCGGCATCTCCGGCACCCCAAAGGATTCTACCTTTGAGATAGGCTTTGCTGTGCTGCTTATCACACTTATTATCATCTATAATTTCGTCAATTCCAGGACCGGCAGAGCTGTAATGTCTATCCGTGACAACAGGATAGCCGCTGAATCCATCGGCCTGAACATCACCAAATTCAAGCTCATCACCTTCGGCCTGACAGCATTTTTAGCCGGTATCGCCGGTGCCCTCTTCTCTCATAACCTTTCCACATTACAGGCATCAAAGTTCGATTATAACCTTTCTATCCTTGTGCTGGTATTTGTGGTGCTTGGAGGGATCGGAAATATCCGCGGCAGTGTTATCGCTGCTGTCGTGCTCACCTATCTGCCGGAGGTCCTCAGAAGCATCAACAACTACAGAATGCTTATCTATTCGATAGTTCTGATAGTTATGATGATCTTCACCTCCAATGCTAAGATCAGAGGCTTCTTTACCGCAAGCTTCATGAAGCTGAAAGGGCTCATCATAAAGAATAAGTCTGCAAAGGAGGGTGAGTGATATGGCTCTGCTTGAAGTTAAAAAGCTCGGTATCTCCTTCGGTGGACTGAGAGCTGTTGATGATTTCTCCATGACTATCGAAAAGGGCCAGCTCTATGGCCTTATCGGACCTAACGGCGCCGGAAAGACCACTATCTTCAATCTCCTGACCGGTGTATATAAGCCAACCGACGGCACTATCCATCTGGACGGAAAGAACATCACCGGCAAGAGCACTACCGAGATCAACAAAGCCGGTATCGCAAGGACCTTCCAGAATATCAGGCTTTTCTCCAACCTCTCTGTGCTGGATAACGTTAAGGCAGGGCTTTCAAATCGTTATTCCTATTCGACTGCCACAGGAGTTTTCCGTCTGCCGAAGTTTTTCAAATATGAAAAGCAGATGACAGAAAGGGCTATGGAGCTCCTGAGACCCTTTGACTTGCAGGACGACGCTGACACCCTTGCTTCAAACCTGCCCTACGGCAAACAGAGAAAGCTTGAGATAGCCCGTGCTCTTGCAACTGAGCCGAAGCTGCTCCTGCTTGACGAGCCTGCCGCCGGCATGAACCCTAAGGAGACTGCCGGCCTTATGAACACCATACTGACTGTAAGAGATGATTTCGGTGTGACTGTCCTGCTTATCGAGCATGATATGTATTTGGTTTCGGGTATCTGTGAAAAGCTCTCTGTGCTTAACTTCGGCCAGCTCCTGCGTGAGGGCCCCACCGGAGAGGTGCTTGCAGACCCGGAAGTCATCAAGGCTTATTTAGGCGAATAAGGGGGAAGCACTATGGCAATGTTAGAAATAAAGGACCTGCAGGTCTACTATGGAATGATACAGGCCCTCAAAGGTATTTCCTTCGAGGTGAATGAGGGCGAGGTCATCGCACTTATCGGTGCCAACGGTGCCGGCAAAACAACAACTCTCCATACCCTGACGGGTATCCTTCCTGCCAAAACCGGCTCTATAAAATTCAACGGTACGGAGCTCACTAAAACTCCTGCACATAAGATCGTAAAAATGGGTATCGCCCATGTTCCGGAGGGAAGAAGGATATTCCAGCAGCTGACAGTCCTCGATAACCTGAAGCTCGGAGCCTTTACCCGCAAGGACAAGGAGGGCATAGCGGCTGATATGAAGAAGATATACGAGCGCTTCCCACGCCTTGAGGAAAGAAAGACCCAGATAGCCGGGACCCTCTCCGGCGGTGAGCAGCAGATGCTGGCAATGGGCCGTGCGCTGATGTCCAAGCCTAAGATCATAGTTATGGACGAGCCATCAATGGGGCTTTCACCGATCTTTGTAAGTGAGATATTTGATATTATTGAAGCTATCCGCAAGGACGGAATGACTGTTCTGTTGGTTGAGCAGAACGCTAAAAAAGCCCTCGCTATAGCAGACAGGGCCTATGTTTTGGAAACCGGACGGATCACTCTCTCCGGAAAGGCCTCTGACCTTATCAACGACGAAAAGGTCAAGAAGGCATACTTGGGTGAATAAAGGGGGAATATAAGTGGTAAAGATCATCACTATCGCCAGAGGCATGGGCAGCGGCGGAAGAACTATCGGAAAGATGCTTTCAGAAGAACTGGGCTATAAGTATTACGATAAGGACCTTATCAGGCTTGCCAGCGAGGAAAGCGGCATCAGCGAGGCTTTCTTCGGCAGGGTGGATGAGAAGATCAAGACCTCATTCATCAAGCGGAACGGCATCTATAAGGGCGGCGTTATCGACCCCTCCAGCAGGGAGTTTACCAGTGATAAAAACCTCTTCAACTTCCAGGCTAAGATCATCAAGCAGCTGGCTGATAAGGAGCCGGCAGTTATCGTCGGCAGATGCGCTGATTATATATTGCAGGACAGAACTGATGTGCTCAGGCTCTTTATCTACTGCGACAAGGAAACAGCTGTCCGCAATGTGATAGAGGCCTACGGCAACGACGAGAAAGAGGCTGCCAGACTTGTCGAGAAGACCGATAAGGACAGAAGCTTCTACTATAAATATTACACCGGACGTGACTGGCAGAATGCTATGAATTATAATATCTGCCTCGACACGAGCCGCCTTGACTATGCCACCTGTGTGCGCATAATCAGGGGGTATATCGACATAGTTTCAGAGTGAGATACAGCTTGTTTAATTTTTTAAAACTGCGCTAATTTGCTTTTGTTCAAAGTTACAAATTAATACTTTTATCCTTGTGCGAATTGCTGAAAACGATTACTCAATTATTTCAATAATCTAACTTATATTGACAACGATTACATCAAGTGATATAATGTGTTTGTAATTCACGATGGGGCACAGGCTGCAGTTCAGACTGTGCGGAATGTTTTATATTTATGGAGGAAACATTATGATGAAAAGCAAAAGATTGGCTGCTGGCCTGCTCGCTGTATTAACTGCTTTTTCAGTAGCAAGCTGCGGAAGCTCAGACAGCTCCGGTTCTGACAATACCGAGAGCAAGGCTGATACAGATAACAGTACAGCCGCTGCAGATGATTATGATTTCTCACATGAGGACGCTGTAAGCGTTGAGGACACTGAGGCTATCAAGGGCATGGACGATGTTCCGGAGGCTGACAGAGAGCTTGTTTGGCTTTCATATTTTGACATCAACCCCACCAGAGCTAACCCCGAGACCAGAACTGACCTTGACCTCTTCCAGAAGAAGGGCGGCTCTATCAAGTACGATAAGACTCAGTCCCTTGAAAAGTATACCAAGCTGGCTGACGAGATCCTCGCAGGCAGCCCTCCCGATATGTTCTGGTATGAGGCTAACATGACCTTCCCATATAACGTAACAAGAGGTATGTTCCAGCCTATCGAGAAGCTCTGCGATTTCAATTCTGACCTTTGGAGCGACGTTAAAGAGATAGCTGATACATTCGTGCTGAACAACGAGCACTATGTTGCACCTATCAACTTTGTTACTACCTCAGTTCTCACATATGATAAGAACCTTATCGAGGCTGCCCAGCTGGACGACCCGTATGAGCTCTATCAGAACGGTGAGTGGACCTGGGATACTTGGGTAGATATGATGAAGCAGTATGTTTCCGGCGCTACCGGCGACGAGATCAGATACGGCGTAAACGGTTGGTTTGCTCCTTTCATCTTCTATTCCACCGGTGAGACTATCATTAAGTTCGACGCTGACAAGCAGGAGTATTATAACAATATGGATAACCCGGCACTTGAGCGTGCTGCCAGCCTGCTTTATGATATTGAAAAGAACCAGCTCTATTTCCATGACTGGATCGGTCAGGCTTCTGACTGCTTCAATCAGGGTATCCTCTTCTATGCAATGGGCCCGTGGGCTTCCTCCGCTGACCATACTCCGAAGGACGGCGAGGAGTGGGCTAACGTGCCTATCCCGCAGGATCCTCAGGCTGATAAGAACTGCATAATCCCTGATATAAACTCCTATATGTGGGTAGCAGGCTCCAAGAAGGACGTTGCTATGAAGACATGGCTGGAGTGCGCTAAGACTGTATATACTGACGATAAGTATAAGCAGATCGATAAGGATAAGTTCTTCGCCTCCAACCCGAACTGGACTGAAGAAATGTATGATGTTGCTTGGAATCTGCTCTATACAGATTACTACGACAAGATCACTGACCCGGGCCGTGCTATCAACACTGAGATCTCTGATGATGACGCTGCTACCACAGAGACTAAGGAAGCTGTAAACAGCTATATGTATTCTTCTGTTATGAAGCAGGACGAGAACGGTGCTCAGTATACCTGGACACAGCTCAAGGAGACCTATAAGCCTGTTATCGATAGAGGTATCAAGGAGATCAACGAGATGTACAAGAAGTACCTCAGCGGCGATACATCTGCTCTTGCAGAAGCGACCTCTAAGGCAGAGTAATTTTAAACAATATTAAGCCCTCTTCGGAGGGCTTTTTTGTTGGTCGGTCAATTGACAGATGTTGGTGAATGTGCTATAATTAAGGCTGTATGAATTGGGCATATTAGCTAATAAGGAGAGTAATAAGAATGCTTACCAAAACACCGCCTATGGGCTGGAATAGCTGGGATTGCTGGGGTGCAGCCGTCAGTGAGGAAACAGTCAGAAAAAATGCCGAGTTTATTGCTGAGAATTTAAAGCAGTATGGCTGGGAGTATGTTGTAGTGGATATCCAGTGGTCGGAGCCGACTGCGGAAAGCCATGAGTATCATCCCTTTACAGAGCTTTGCATGGACGAGTATTCAAGGCTTATCCCTGCTGAGAACCGTTTCCCCTCTGCCGCCGGCGGAAAGGGCTTTGGCCCCCTTGCTGAGTATGTCCACAGCCTTGGTCTTAAATTCGGTATCCATATCATGCGTGGTATTCCCCGTCAGGCGGTCCACCGGAACACCAAGCTTTTGGGCACAAGCGTCACTGCAAGGCAGATCGCCAAGACAGACAGCATCTGCCACTGGAATACAGATATGTACGGCGTTGACCCTGAAAAGGAGGGCGCCCGTGAATACTATACAAGCATCTTTAAGCTCTATGCCCAGTGGGGTGTGGATTTTATCAAGTGTGACGACATCTGCCGTGAGCTGCCCCATGAAGAAAGCGAGCTTGTGCTGCTGAGTGAGTGCCTGCAAAGCTGCGGACGTGACATGGTGCTTAGTCTTTCTCCCGGTCCGGCTATTCTGGAAAAGGCTGAGGTCTATGGAAAGACAGGCCATATGTGGCGCATCACAGATGACTTCTGGGATAAGTGGGAGCTTCTCTATAATATGTTCGAGAGGTGCGAAAAATGGGCTCCCTATGCCGGTAAGCTGGGCTGGCCGGATGCTGATATGCTCCCCGTAGGCGCTATCCTTCAGGATTACGGCCCCGACGGTTATACCAAATTCACTGAGAACGAGCAGAAAACAATGCTCACTCTTTGGTCGATCTTCCGCTCACCTCTCTTTATTGGCGGAGACCTTTCCAGGTGCGACGATAAGACCTTTTCTCTCCTGACAAGCAAGGGTATTCTTGCTATGGTACAAAGGTCACGCAATGCTGCCCAGCACAGCAGGGGATCCGTCGGTGAAAGCGAAATGGTCATCTGGACTGCCGACTGTGAGGGCGGCGGAAAATATGCAGCCTTCTTCAATATCGGTGAGAAGTCCTGCAAACTTGATATGCCTATCAGCCAGCTTGGAGTGAACGGCTGCCATATCTGCCTTGACCTGTGGAACGGAAAAGTCGCCGGTCTCAGTGATACCGTCAGCGTGGAGCTTGAGTCTCACGCCTGCGCTGCCTTCCTGATCGGAGGAGCAAGTGAGCTTTAAACGAACTATTACCTCCTGCTTTGTGGGATATATAGTCCAGGCAATAGTAAATAACTTTCTGCCCCTGCTGTTCATCACATTGCAGGGGCAATATAATATCCCTCTGTCCAGGATCACGCTTCTCATAACAGTGAACTTCGGCGTCCAGCTGACAGTCGATATGCTCTCGGCCTTCTTTGTGGATAAGATCGGCTACCGCCCCTCGATAGTTGCCGCCCATGTGTTTTCGGCGGCAGGGCTGCTTTTGCTCCCGATACTGCCGGAGCTTATAGACCCCTATGCAGGCATTATGACCGCCGTATGCCTCTATGCTGTCGGCGGCGGTCTGATAGAGGTGCTTATCAGCCCGATCATGGAGGCCTGCCCTACGGACAACAAAGAAAAAGCCATGAGCCTGCTTCATTCTTTCTATTGCTGGGGGCAGGTGGGAGTGGTGCTGCTCTCAACGCTGTTTTTTGCCTGCTTTGGGATAGATAACTGGAAGCTGCTCTCATGCTTGTGGGCTGTTATCCCTGCTGTAAATGCCTATATCTTTACACAAGTGCCTATAGCTCCGCTTGTTGAAACTGACCAGCAGGGGATAGCTCTCTCGCAGCTCTTTCGTAGCAGGCTCTTTTGGGTGCTTATGCTTATGATGATCTGCTCCGGAGCCTGTGAGCTTGCAGTCAGCCAGTGGGCATCGGTATTCGCAGAAAAGGGCCTGGGGATAACTAAAGCCGCCGGTGACCTTGCCGGGCCAATGGCCTTTGCAGTACTTATGGGAAGCGCCCGTGCCTTCTACGGCAAAAAGGGAGACCGCATTGACCTTGACCGCTTCATGACCGCCAGTGCTGCCCTGTGCGTGCTTTCATATCTGATGATCTCGCTAATTCCTAATGAGATAGTTAATCTTATCGGCTGCGGACTGTGCGGGCTTTCGGTAGGCATTATGTGGCCCGGAACCTTCAGCAAGGCCGCAGCATCGCTGAGAGCCGGAGGAACTGCACTGTTCTCGCTGCTTGCTCTTGCCGGTGATATAGGCTGCTCCGGCGGTCCGACGCTTGTGGGGCTGGTGTCCGGCAGCAGTGACAGGCTTGGCTCCGGAATACTTGCAGCAACAGTCTTTCCGGCAGGAATACTTATCTGCTCCGCAGGCTTCCTGCTGACAAGCCGCAGAAGCGCAGCGGCAAAGTGATAACTTGATCTGTCATGCACCGTGTATCAAAAATACACTCCTGTATTAAGAAAGATACTCATATAGAAGTTTTAAGCCATAGTATTTCTGATTTACAGTCAGAAGTACTATGGCGTTTTTATTGACA
>CADBTF010000104.1 GCA_902797485.1 uncultured Ruminococcus sp.
AAGGCACAAGCTGATAAAGCCGTACACTCCGAGGCACAACGGCAAAGTTGAGCGTTCTCACCGCAAAGACAACGAATATTTCTATGCTACGCACAGGTTTTATTCGTTTGATGACTTCAAAAAGCAGCTTGCTGTACACAGCAGAAAATACAATAAATTCCCCATGCGTCCATTGAACTGGAAATCTCCTGCCGATTATATCAGTGCCTTCCTTTCAAATGGTGAACTTTTTTAAAATCTTTGTATCACATCATTGACAAACCGACATTTTTGTTAATAATACAAATAAAAATGAAGCAGGAAAAACACCTGCCTCACCGAATAAATAATATTTTCTTACACATCAAGATAAGATTTTACCAATTCCTGCAAGAGCTCATCTCTGTCAATATGACGAACAAGACTTCTTGCTTTGTTGTATGTGGTTATGTAGGTCGGGTCCTCAGAGAGGATATATCCTACGATCTGGTTTATTGGATTGTAACCCTTTTCTTTGAGAGCGTCGTAGATGATCGTGAGGGTCTTTTTGATCTCCGCCTTATTATCCTTTACGACCGAAAACTCCATTGTTTGTTCGTGCATACGCTCATCTCCTTATTGCCAATGTTTATCCTACCTATATTATATACTAAACCAAGGCAAATAACAAGAGTTTTTAATAAATTTAGTCACGATGCACAAATTGCAACACATATAATTGTATAAGTTCACAAACTACAGACCATGCTTATGAAGCGGGTCCCATAGGTCGTCTTCATCTTCTTCGTCCTCAATAATGTTATAATTCTTCTTGGGATATTTTATTTTTTCATACAGTTCATTCAGCAAATAAAGCTTTGCTTTAGTATCCTGAAAGTCCAAGGTAATATGATCCTGCTCAAGTTCCTTAGCTGCACGTTCGCTTCCACCGTCCATAACAACTGAATTGGTGGAGGACAAATAAAAAACAAGCCTACCCTGGGGAGTCTGTTCTGTCCTCTCAATATCTGAAAAATTCATCACAACAGTCATATATGACCTCGACCACACGCTTCCCTGCTTATGTTCAATATGGTCGTCATAGATACGGGTGTAACACTCTGTATCTCTGCTCATGGCCGAAAAGCGATACAACAGAAAAGCAACAGCAATATTTCCCACTGCTATCAGTATAAGCAGGATCCGTACAATTATGATCGGCACAAAAAAGGCAAGCACAAAAATCACACAGCCGATTATGAGATTTCTATACAGTGCCTTACTAATTTTCTTGTGCTCAGCAAGATCGTTGACAGCCTTCTGCTGCCGCTGTACGCGGTTGAGCTTCGGCGGATATTCATACAAAAGCATAGGCCTACTCCAATATTATTTTAAGTATATCCTCCGGCTTATATGCAATATACTCACAGCCGTTATCCTTCAGTTCCTTCTCTCCCCGGAAGCCCCAGTTACAGCCTATACATTCGAGGCCGGAGTTATGAGCTGTCTGCACGTCAACACAGCTGTCGCCAATGACTATCGCATTTTCTTTCTTCATGCCAAGCTCTGATATTATATTATTGATAATGTCAGGTGAGGGCTTTGTTGGTACGCCCTCCCGCTTACCCATTACAAGAGCAAAATGCTTCATATCCAGCAGCTTGGACACGACCACCTGCGAAAACTCATCAGGCTTATTTGAAGCTACAGCACAGGTAACACCTGCCAGGTCAAGCTTTTCAAGCATCTCTGGTATACCGTCATACGCAGCCGTTAAAACAAAGCAGTTCTCACCGTATATCTCTCCAAAACGTTTTAACAAGCGAGCCGTTTCTTCGGGGGTACGCTTATCCTCCGGCAAGGCCCGCTCGCAAAGCTTAGCCGCTCCGTTCCCCACAAAGAATCTATACTTTTCCATTTCATGCTTTGGGTAGCCAAATTCTTCAAGAGCCTTGTTCACTGCGTTTCCAAGGTCGTCCAAAGAATTAACAAGTGTTCCGTCAAGGTCAAATATTGCAAGGTCAATTTTCTTCTTCATAATACTCCTCATCTTCTGTGTCATTATCGTCAATACAGGTTTTTATGATCTCCTTGAACCCGCTTGTTATGTTACTTAACGTGCGAGACTTTCTGCCGCAGTATGACAAGCATATCAGGCAGTGCAGACGCTGAAATAAACTTCGCAGAAACAATCAGAACAAGTATTATCACAGCAAAATTCCTCATATAAGCTATGCAGCTTCTTTCTAAGCATCTGCTTTAATCCTCAAGCTTGCTTTCCAGCAATGATGAGTAATGAGCTCTGAATTCTATGAAGCAGCCCTCATCAAGAGCTTTTCTGATGCGCTCTGTGAGAGTGTTATAAAAATAGAGATTGTGAGTAACTGCAAGCCTTCCGCCAAGCTGCTCCCCGGACTTGAACAAATGCCTTACATAAGCACGGGAGAAATTTCGGCAGGCCGGACAGTCACATTCAGGATCAAGAGGCCTTTCGTCAAGCTCATAGCGCTGATTAGTTATGTGCATAATTCCGTTCCATGTGAAAATAGTTCCGTGGCGGGCGTTGCGTGAAGGCATAACACAATCAAAGAAATCCACTCCTCGATACACAGCTTCAATTATATTAGAAGGTGTGCCGACCCCCATCAGATACCTCGGCTTATCCTTTGGCATAAAAGGCTCTACCTGCTCGATAACATGATACATCACCTCGGTTGGCTCACCGACTGCGAGGCCTCCTATTGCAAAACCGTCAAGGGGAAGCTCCCGGATTGTTTTCATGTGTTCGATCCTCAAGTCATCAAAGGTGCAGCCTTGATTGATCCCAAAAAGCATCTGCTTTTTATTGATAGTATCAGGCAGGGAGTTCAAGCGGGACATTTCTGCTATGCAGCGCTGTAACCAGCGGGTAGTCCTCTCACAGGACTTTTTGGAATAATCATAGGGAGCAGGGTTTTCCACACACTCATCAAAGGCCATTGCAATCGTAGAAGCCAGGTGGGACTGGATACGCATACTCTCCTCAGGCCCCATAAAAATGCGCTTACCGTCAATGTGAGAATTGAAAGTAACGCCCTCCTCCTTGATACGGCGAAGCTTTGCCAGTGAAAAGACCTGAAATCCGCCGCTGTCAGTCAGGATAGGCTTATGCCAGTTCATAAACTTATGTAGCCCGCCGAGTTTGTATATAACCTCGTCTCCGGGGCGGACATGAAGGTGATAGGTATTGCAGAGCTCCACCTGAGTTTTAAGGTCATCAGCCAGATCAACAGAAGAAATGCCTCCCTTGATAGCTGCGCTGGTCCCAACATTCATAAACACAGGTGTCTCAATTATTCCGTGTACTGTTTCAAATCTGCCACGGCGGGCAGCACCCGCTTGCTTTAAAAGTGTAAACATATATACTCCTTATCTTACATCAGACCTGTAAACACGGCAATCGTCATTCCAGCGGTTTTTAAGGTCTCCGATATATTCAAAGCCATATTTTTCGTAAAGCCCTATATGGTCTGTAGAAATATAGACTGTATCAAAGCCTGCTTCGGCTGCAAGGCATTTGGCATGATCCAGCAGAACGCCGAAGCATCTGCGGCCTCTGTATTCAGGATAGGTATAGACAAATCCTATCCAAGGGGTAAGCTCGGTGTCGTCTATCTCGTCCTTCTCACTGAAAGTGCAGAAGGACACAAGCATATCACCGTCGGTGAGCAGGAGCAGCCTTGAACTGCTGCCAAGCAATTTGTGAAATTTCTTCGTATCAATAAGCTGACAAAGAAACTCTCCGGCAGACCAGTCACATTTTCTCAGCTGAGCAAGCCAATGTTCTCTGCCCTCTGATGAAAAGAAATCAATTACAGTCATGAATGATCTCTCCTGTGTTCAGACTATAAGCATACAGTCGCCGAAGGAAAAGAATCGGTATTTTTCATCAACAGCAATGCGGTATGCGTTCATAGTATTATCATAGCCGGCGAATGCTGAAACAAGCATTATAAGAGTGCTTTCCGGCAGATGGAAATTGGTTATAAGCCCGTCAAGGACCTTGAACTCATAGCCGGGATAAATAAATATATCCGTAAAGCCGTCACAAGGGACAATCTCGCCCTTAAAGGCTGCAACGCTTTCAAGGGTGCGGCAAGAGGTGGTGCCGACTGCGATCACCCTACCGCCATTTGCCTTGGTCTCGTTTATGAGCTTAGCTGTCCTCTCAGGAAGCTCATAATGCTCCGAGTGCATTTTGTGGTCGAGGACCATTTCTTCTTTTACAGGCCGAAAGGTCCCCAAGCCCACATGAAGAGTAACATAAGCGATATTTACTCCCATCGCCTCGACCTCGGACATAAGCTCTTTGGTGAAATGCAGACCGGCAGTAGGTGCTGCTGCTGAACCGATCTCATTTGCATATACCGTCTGATAACGTTCCTTATCCTTTAGCTTCTCTTTGATATAAGGAGGCAAAGGCATCTGGCCTATCTCGTCAAGCACAGCAAAGAGGCTGCCCTCACATTCAAACCGTGCAATACGATTACCGTCCACAAGAACATCTGTTATTTCAGCTCGGAGCTTTCCGTTGCCGAATGAGAACCTTGTGCCGATCTTAGCCTTTTTTCCGGGGCGGCAAAGTATCTCCCAAACCATGTTTTCCTTCTGTTCAAGCAGAAGAAACTCAATAAAGGTGCCATTATCTTCTTTCTCACCATAGATACGGGCAGGAAGTACACGGCTGTCGTTAAGCACAAGAAGGTCACCTTTCTTCAGATAGCTGCATAGATTATAGAAATGGCTGTGACCGACCTCTCCGCTTTTTCTGTCAAGAATGAGCATACGAGATGCGCTTCTTGGCTCGATCGGAGTCTGGGCAATAAGCTCCTCCGGGAGGTCATAATAGAAATCCTTCCTTTTCATGTTGGAAATATCTAACATATACAAGTCTCCATATTCGTTATTTTGCAAGGCTGAAAATGAGCACCTGCAATATATTTACAAAAAATTCAAATATTTTTTCTCTGCGGTATTGACAAGCGTTGCATTATTTGTTATTATTGTCTTTAGAGATAGAGGTGCGGTCAAGATTAGTAGCATTTTCCGATTTCATATCAAGGCTTCCGGAGCCCTTGGAAAATGCAAAAGGTGCGACCGCCGAAGCGCAGGCGTCGGAACCCTGCAGCTGACCGCTGCTTTAATAGAGCTTCGGTTGTCATCATACCTATGATGGAGTGCTATCGACATAAACTTATTTGTGTCAACATTTCTATTATATTGTATGATGCGCCGGTTTTCAACCGGTTTTTTTATTATCTCTGTAAATTTTATGTTTTGTGCAGTTTAACGC
>CADBTF010000105.1 GCA_902797485.1 uncultured Ruminococcus sp.
TATATTGCAGCTATTGACCGAACAAAAATATCTTATTCTATTTTACCCTTTTTTGATCATAATGTCAAGCACTTATTTGTCAAAAAATATTCAAGTCCGAAATTATTGATCTTGCTGTGATGATACTGTCTTGCAAAGCCGCTTCATTCCTACTTATTACAGAACTAAGAAAGCAACGCTCCCGGAGAGCACAGGAACCTCTCCGGGAGTGAGTAAATTTACAAAATGTTTATAAGTTTTTAGCAATGCCGGAATATCATGCGTCCTTGGCTTCATCATCCTGCCTTACGAATTTGGGCTTAGGGACCGGATCCGCCGAATAGGTATGCACGTCGATCTGATTAAAGGGTATGACAATGCCCTCTGCGTCAAATCTGCGCTGGATTATCCGCAGGCAGGTCCTTCTGAGCTCAGGACGCTTTTCCGGCATACAGAATATCCTTATCCTATACAAGATGTTTGATTCGCCAAAGAGCTGAGTGCCTTTATACTGACATTCCTCAATGCCGTCCACTTCACCGATCTCCTTGGTGATGCCGTAGAGCACCACATTTATCCTTCTGAAATCCTCGTCGTAGGCAATGGGCACATCAATATCGTAAAGATGGGAGCGTTTTTTGATAGCGTCGATATTGCGGTTGCTGATAGTCAGCTCGTCCCAGGTGTCGATACTGCGTATCTTTGTGGAGCGGAGGCTGAACTCAATAACTATGCCCTCAACGCCGTTATACTCGATAACATCTCCGACCTTATAGAAATTATCGCTGACTATTCTTAGGCCCATGATAGTGTCTTTAATAAAGTCCTGCAATGCAAGGCCGGCAACCGCACCGGCGATGCCAAGTCCGGTAATAAGCGAGGTCACATTGACACCGTTTATTTCCAGAAGCGACAGCACAGAAAATATAATTAGTGAGATCTTCACGCCTCCCATGACCGCAGAGGTCAGAGAGCCTGTGACCTTGTCACCTTCGAGATTATCGACAGTATCCTTCTTGGCATAGGTTTTAAGGTAGAGCTTTTTAAAGACACGCCAGACAATAACAGCCACAAGAATAAAAACAGCGCTCTTTAAAATACGTTGGAAAATTAGAGAATGTATAATCGTATCCATAAATCAAATTCAGTCTAACAGTCGGTCAATGTCAAGTCTTGCCTTGTTTAAGATCTCATCAACATCAGCGCCTGCAATATCAAGGCCTTCTGCCTTTATGTAAATGCAGCTGTCTATCCCGTAGAAATACCCGGCAAGGGCCTTTACATAGCCGAAGCCGTATTCGTCGCTCACTATGCTGCCGCCGGCAGTTGTGACATAGATCAGCCGCTTGGCTCTGCACAGGGAATAAGCTCTCCCCTGCTCATCATAGGCAAAGGTCAGTCCGATAATGTTGATCTGCTCAAAGAACTGCTTCAGCGCAGCCGGGAACGACAGATCATAGTAGGGCGCTGCGATCAGTATCTCGTCTGCCTCTGCAAAGAGTCTGGCTGGTTCAAAGAGCTTATCAGAGAAATCCCCCGCAGCTATTGCTTTGTCACGAAAGCTCAGAAGCTCACTGTTGAGCACCGGGAAAGGCTTCTCGCAAAGCCTCAGCTCCTTCACCTCTCCGTCAAGCTTTTTTGCTGAATACAAAGCCAGCGCAGCGGTTCTTGACTCACTGCGCAAAGCTGCATTAACATATAAGATCTTCTTCAATGCCTTGGTCATTCAATAGTAAGGATCTCGTTGAAGCCTGTAACCTCAAAGATCTCCATAATATCTTCGCTGACATGGATAAGCTTCATGCCTTCCTTCTTGCTCATGATCTTCTGAACAGAAAGCAGAACTCTCAGCCCGGCAGATGAGATGTAAGCAACATTAGCAAAGTCAAGAACAACGCTCTCTACCTCCATGCAGGATTCCTTGAGCTCTGCCTCGAGCTGGGGTGCTGTGGTAGTATCGATCCTGCCCTCGATCTCAGCTACAAGAGCATTATTGTTAATTTTCTTATTTACAGTCATGATATAATTCCTCCTATTATGAATTAGTATTCAATAAGCAAATAATAATACTTTAGATATTATAGCACACTTTTTTGATTCTGTCAATCGGTTTTTACAACAAAGTTATTCCGCCTGCTGAACAATCCTTTAACATATCCTCCGGCCATACAGAGCACTGCACTTCTCCGATATGAGCCTTTTCAAGCAGGAGCATACAAAGTCTGGACTGACCGATGCCTCCGCCGATAGTCAGCGGGAGGGTGCTGTTGGAGATCATTCTGTGGTAATCGAATTTCATTCTGTCCTCAGCGCCGGCGGATCTAAGCTGTGCGGCAAGAGAGGTCTCGTCCACTCTTATGCCCATTGAGGACACTTCAAGAGAATCCTCCAGCACCTCATTCCAGAAGATAAGGTCGCCGTTAAGCTGCCAGTCGTCATAGTCGGGGGCACGGCCGTCGTGGGGCTGGCCGTCAGAGAGAGCTCCGCCGATCTGCATAATGAAAACAGTCTTATGCTCCTTGGCTATAAGGCGTTCCCTCTCCTTAGGGGTCTTATCCGGGTACATATCCAGAAGCTGCTGAGCAGTGATAAAAAAGGGCTCGCTCTTGATCTCTGCCTTTAATACCGGGTAACGCAGACGCACCTTTCTCTTTGTAAAGACAATAACCTTTACGATTTCCTTAACAGTTTCCTTTAAGAACTCCACTGTGCGCTCGCTGCGGGTGATGACCTTTTCCCAATCCCACTGGTCAACGAAAATGGAATGGATATTGTCAACATTATCGTCACGTCTTATGGCGTTCATATCAGTGTAGATGCCCTCGCCGGAATTATAGCCGTAGCGGTAGAGCGCCATTCTTTTCCACTTTGCCAGTGACTGCACGACCTCGGCATGGGTGTCGAATTCCTTGATGTCGAAATCGACCTTGCGCTCAACGCCGTTCAGATCGTCGTTGATGCCGCTGGCTGAGGTGACGATAAGGGGGGCGGTGACACGGTCAAGCGTCAGTGCAAAAGAGAGATTCTGCTGAAAAATATCCTTGATATATTTAATAGCGTGCTGTGTCTCTCTCAGAGTAAGGGCGGACTCATAGCCCTTTGGTATAACAAGTCCCTTTGACATGATCTATCATTCCTTTCGTTTTTAATATTCGCAAGCCGGTCAATTATCTGATGTTTCCGACGGTCCTCGGGAAGAAGATAACATCACGGATATTGCTGATGCCGGTAACGTACATTATCAGTCTTTCAAAGCCCAGTCCGAAGCCGCCGTGAGGTACAGAGCCGAATTTTCTGAGATCAAGATAATCGCCGTAGGGCTCCAAGGACATTTTTCTCTCGTTCATAGCAGCAAGAAGCTTGTCGTAATCAGCTTCTCTTTCGCTGCCGCCGATGATCTCCCCGACGCCGGGAACAAGCAGGTCAACAGCTGCAACGGTCTTGCCGTCGGCATTCTGCTTCATGTAGAAGGACTTGATCTCCTTGGGGTAATCGGTGACGAACACAGCCTTCTTGAACACCTCCTCGGAGATATAGCGCTCGTGCTCGGTCGCAAGGTCGCAGCCCCAGAATACAGGGTACTGGAACTCCCTGCCGGACTTTTCAAGCAGCTCTATAGCCTGTGTGTAGGTGCAGGTGGCGAAATCGTGGGAGATAAGCTCCTCAAGCTTTGCTATAAGGCCGTTCTCAAAATGCTGGTCGAAGAACTTCATTTCATTGGGGCAGGCGTCAAGCACTCTGCGGACTACGAATTTTATCATAGCCTCTGCCAGCTCGATAACGTCCGGCAGCTCCGCAAAGGCCACCTCCGGCTCGATGTGCCAGAACTCGGCAACGTGGCGGGGGGTATTGGAATTTTCAGCTCTGAATGAAGGCCCGAAGGTATAGATCTTTCCGAAGGCCATTGCTGCCATTTCGCCCTCAAGCTGACCGGAAACCGAAAGGCCGGCTCTCTGGCCGAAGAAATCCTTGGCAAAATATTCCTCCTCAGACTTAACGGTGGGGTCAAAGCCAACGGTTGTTACCTGAAACATCTCGCCGGCGCCCTCGCAGTCGGAGCCTGTGATCTCAGGGGTGTTCACATAAACAAAATTCTGGCTCTGGAAGAACTCATGCAGTGCAGCCGCAGCCACAGAACGGACACGGAAAACAGCGTTGAAGGTGTTTGTCCTGCCACGGAGGTGAGGCATAGTGCGCAGGAATTCAAGGGTGTGCCTTTTCTTCTGGAGGGGGTACTCAGGCGGGCAGGTGCCAAGCACTTCAATGCTCTCGGCGTTGATCTCAGGAGTCTCATTTCTGCCCTCGACCACCTTGCCAATGACCTTCAAAGATGTGCCCAGCTTCAAGGCTTCGTCCAGAGCTATGCCGGAGCTTTTCTCAATAACGATCTGCATATGCTTTAATGTTGTGCCGTCATTCAGCTCGATAAATGCAACATTCTTGGAATCTCTTGAGGTCCTGACCCAGCCGCAGACTGTGACGCTCTGCCCCAGCAGGGCTTTGTCCTCAAAAACCTGTTTAATGTCAGTATGCTTCATAGTGACCTTCCTTTCGGTATTCTTATCAATAAAAAAAGCCTTCGTCCCAAAACAGGACGAAAGCATAGCTTCCGCGGTACCACCTGAATTACCGCAGGGCAGACCTGCGATCTCTCAAGCACTGTAACGGGTGCTGACCGGCTCCCCTACTGAGCGCTGCACGCCTTTGGGTTTGCTGCTCGGAAGTGTTATTCACAGGGGCTCGTGTACACGGCTCTCACCTGCCCGTGCTCTCTTTGACCGTCTGCCGATGCTACTTCTCTCCGTCATCGCATTTATTACAGATATATATTATCACATTTTTTTGAAATTGTCAAGCCCCGCCGGAAGCATTTTTACAAAAGCAGCCGCCCCGGAAGCTTCTGCTCCCGA
>CADBTF010000106.1 GCA_902797485.1 uncultured Ruminococcus sp.
AAGCGCTCGGCAGTAGCACCTGAAATGCTGGTGCATGAGGGCCCGGCAAGGGTTTACGACTGCGAGGAGGACGCTATTGCGGCTATCAGAGGGGGCAAGATCAATGCCGGTGATGTAGTAGTTATCCGCTATGAGGGCCCCAAGGGCGGCCCCGGCATGAGAGAAATGCTCAATCCCACATCTGCCATTGCCGGAATGGGTCTTGGTTCATCAGTTGCACTCATTACTGACGGACGTTTCAGCGGAGCCACAAGAGGCGCTTCTATCGGGCACGTTTCTCCGGAAGCTGCTGTAGGCGGACCTATCGCTCTGATCGAGGAAGGAGATATCATCTCTATTGATATTCCTGCCAATAAGATAAATGTTAAGGTCTCTGACGAGGAGCTTGCTGCAAGAAAGGCTAAGTGGCAGCCCCGTGAGCCAAGGATAACCACCGGCTACCTTGCAAGATATGCTTCTCTTGTGACCTCTGCAAACACCGGAGCAATCTTAAAACAGGGCTGAGGGAGCTCTGTAAATAAATAGAAAGAGGTAAATTTTATGGCTAAAAGAATTCTGCAGGTATTTCTTGTTCTGATCTTTATCTGCCTTGTTGTGGCAGGTATAATCGTGGGAAGCTACGTTTTCAGCTCCCCCTCTCTGGACGCAGGAAGTGATTCCCGTCTGATGATCTCCGGCGCATGGATCGACGAAAAGAGCGACAAAAAGCTTGAGTTTGACGATCAGGGCAAGTTTACTTATTCCTACATCAAGTCCGGCGAAGTCATCGTTGACGGATACTACAGATTAAACCAGGAGAAGAAGGCTATCAAGTTCTTTGTTCTCCCCGGGCATCACACCGCCGAGTTTGACCAGAACATTAACCTTTGGTTCTTCGGGCAGATCAGCTATTCCAACCTGACTGATGCCAAGAACGTAAAGAAGAAGAACAACAAGGAGATATACGCTCTTGCAGATGCTCCTAAGTGCACCTTCCTTATCAAGAATGCCAAGGACAACGAGGGCACTATTCTTAACTGTGTAATGCCTGAAAAGACCTATGAGGCATATTCTAAGGGCCAGCACTTCTCCGCTACCGACAAGAAGTTCTGATCGGAGGACTGAATGACCTTACTACTCAAAAATATCAGAGCAGTTGACCCCTCTCAGGGGTTGGACAAAATCACTGACCTTTATATCGAGAACGGTCAGATCACTGAGATCGGCAGTATCGACATGGCTGCTGACAGAGTTATTGACGGCGAGGGGCGGCTTACAGCCGTTCCCGGGCTGTTTGATATGCACGTTCATTTCCGTGACCCGGGGCTCACCTACAAGGAGGATATAATCACCGGAGCTGCTGCTGCAAAGGCCGGTGGCTTTACAGGTGTGGCTTGTATGCCAAATACCAAGCCTCCAGTTGATTCTCCTGAACTGATAAGATATGTTTTTGAAAAGGCAAAGGAGACCGGCATAAATGTTATCCCCTACGCCTGTGTTACCAAGGGTATGCAGGGCAAGGAGCTCTGCGACTATGAGGAGCTGAAAAAAGCCGGGATAGTTGCTATATCCGATGACGGCAGGCCGGTGGAGAATGCCGAGCTGATGCGTCAGGCGCTGGAGCTCACCAATGAGAACGGGCTGATCGTGACCTCCCACTGTGAGGACCTGAACATCATAAACGGCGGCATCATCAACAAAGGCGAGGTCTCAAGGCAGCTGGGTGTCAAGGGCATGGACAGAGCCAGTGAGGACAGCATTACTGCAAGAGAGATCACCCTTGCGGCTTCCTGCGATGCGAGGATACATATATGCCATGTTTCCACCTATGGCTCTGTGAATATCATCAGGGCTGCAAAGCGTGACGGTGTCAAGGTCACCTGTGAGACTGCTCCCCACTATTTTACCTACACAGACGAGAAGCTTCTGAGCCGTGATGCAGACTACCGTATGTCTCCGCCGCTGCGGACTGAACGGGACAGGCTGGCCATTGAAGAAGCTCTGCTGGACGGTACCATTGACTGCATCATCACTGACCATGCGCCCCACTCCGCCGAGGACAAGGCGGATTTTGAAACGGCTCCCAACGGAGTAGTCGGGCTTGAGACATCTTTGGCAGTAACACTGACACAGCTTTACCACACCGGCAAAATGAGCCTTTCAAAGCTTGTGGAGGTTATGGCGATCAACCCCAGAAGGATACTCGGTCTGCCGGAGGTCAGCATCAAAAAGGGTGCTTTTGCTGAGCTTTGCATCTTCGATCCTGAACTGGAGTGGACTGTGGAGCCGGAGAAGCTTCATTCTAAGAGCAAGAACACAGTATTCAAGGGCGAGAGGCTCAAGGGAAGAACTGTTTACACTATCTGCCGCGGGAAGATAGTTTATGAGCTTTAAGCTGAAAGGAGAAAGAAATGTCATTTGACAGACTGATCGAAAACATCGTCAAGACCCAGAATCCTTCTGTTGTGGGGCTTGACCCAAGACTGGAATATGTTCCGGAATATATTGTAAGCAAGAAGATCAAGAAATACGGCAAGACCCTGAAGGCAGCTTCCAAGGCTATACTTGAATTCAACAAGGCCATTATTGACGAGATACACGATATCTGCCCGGCTGTCAAGCCCCAGGCTGCCTACTATGAGATGTACGGCTGGGAGGGTGTCAAGACCCTTTACAAGACCATTGAGTATGCTCAGAGCAAGGGTATGTTCGTAATGACTGACGGCAAGAGAAACGATATCGGAGCCACTATGGAGGCTTATGCCACAGCCCACCTTGGCTTTACCGAGGTCGGCGGAGAGAACATTCCTGCCTTTGGTGCAGATGCTCTCACCGTAAACGGCTACCTTGGAACTGACGGCATTGCTCCCCTGCTGGAAAAATGCCGTGCCTATGACAAGGGAATATTTGTACTGGTCAAAACCTCTAACAAATCCTCCGGCGAGCTTCAGGACTTGAAGCTTGGAAGCAAGACTGTCTATGCCACAATGGGCGAGATGTGCGAGAAGTGGGGCGCAGAGGTCATGGGCAAGTACGGCTACAGCGGCGTCGGTGCTGTTGTGGGAGCTACTTATCCTGAGCAGCTGACAGAGCTGAGAAAGGCGCTGCCTCACACCTTCTTCCTGGTGCCGGGCTACGGTGCCCAGGGCGGCGGAGCAGAGGGAGTATCAAAGGGCTTTGACGAGAACGGACTTGGTGCTATAGTCAACTCCTCAAGAGCAGTTATGTGCGCTTACAAGAAGGAGGAGTGCGACCCTCATGAGTTTGCCAAGGCTGCACGCCGAGAGGTCATCAGAATGAAGGAGGATATCATTTCCTACCTTCCAAAGCTAAAGCTCCCGGACTAAAACATAAAGGCAGCCGTTACAAGGCGGCTGCCCTTTTTAATATGATATCAGCGCAAGGAGACTAATATGAAAAAGGTTCCTGAACAAACCAAAGACGATAATATAATAAGCCTTATACCTAAGAAGAAAAAAACTATTCTCAGGCTTGTATTCAGCCGTTTCGGAATAATGGCGCTGCTGATATTATTTCAGCTGCTGTTTATAATGCTGACTGTTCAATACTTTGAGGATTACAGCTTTGCGTTTTCCTTTATCAGAGCGCTGGCTACGCTGCTTATGGTGATCTATATTTTCAACTGTGATATGGACGCCTCGGCTAAGCTCACATGGCTGGTGGTAATTACTGCTTTTCCCATTCCGGGGACGGTTTTCTTCTGGTTTACTCAAACCAATCTGGGCCACAGGCGCTTGCAGCATAAAGTAGAGCAGACCATAGAGGAAACAAAGGGCAAGCTGGCTCAGAAGTATGCCATTCTGAAACGGCCTGAAATAGTTGAATCAGGGACCGACGACCTTTACCGCTACCTGAACAGGAGCGGCTGCTTCCCGATCTACGCCAACACTGATGTTAAGTTCTTCCCGCTGGGAGAGTACAAATTTGAAGCCCTTATGGAAGACCTGCGCAAGGCGGAGAAATTCATCTTTATGGAATATTTCATAATTGATGAGGGGCTGATGTGGGGGTCCATGCTGAAGGTGCTGGCTGAAAAGGCTGCACAGGGCGTTGATGTCAGAGTGATGTATGACGGAATGTGCGAAATGTCCACACTGACCTCTGACTACCCGCAAAGAATGGCAAAGCTTGGCATCAAGTGCAAGCCGTTCTCTCCGATATCGCCTTTCCTGTCTACCCACTACAACTACCGTGACCACCGGAAGATACTTGTTATCGACGGACGTGTTGCTTACAACGGCGGTGTAAATCTTGCGGACGAATACATCAACCACATTGAGCGCTTCGGCCACTGGAAGGACACAGCAATAAGGTTACAGGGCGAAGCGGTACAGAGCTTCACGCTGATGTTTTTGCAGATGTGGAACATAAGCGAAAAGGAGCCCGGCTGGGAGGAAGCACTCCCCTTTTCGGAGCCCTCCAAGCCAAACGGATATGTAATGCCTTATGCAGACTGCCCTCTCGATCAGGACAAGGTCGGCAGGAGCGTTTACATGGATATACTTGACAGGTCCCGAAGCTATGTACACATAATGACACCCTACCTTATACTCGACAACGAATTGGAGCGCTCGCTGAAATACGCTGCTGAGAGAGGAGTCGATGTGAGGATAATCCTTCCGGGAATACCTGATAAAATGGCGGCTTACTCGCTGGCTAAGACACACTACAAGTCGCTGCTGGCCTCCGGGGTGAAGATCTACGAATACACTCCGGGATTTGTTCATGCGAAGATTTTCGTCAGCGACGATGAAAAGGCAGTTGTGGGAACTATCAACCTTGACTACCGCAGCCTTTACCACCATTTTGAGTGCGCCACCTATCTCTACTGGACCTCATGTATTCTTGACATTGAGGAGGATTTTCAGGCGACGCTCAAAAAGTGCAGAAGGGTGACAAAGCAGACCATAAAGGAGGAACCGTTCTCCATAAAACTGCGGGGGAGGATAATGAAATTTGTGGCTCCGCTGATGTAATAGTACAGAAAAAAGGACTGGTGCAAAAGCATCAGTCCTTGATCATTTATATTTCTGATCGGTTTTCAAGCGCTTTATACAGCGTGATCTCATCGGCATATTCAAGCATACCGCCGATCGGCAGGCCGAAGGCAAGGCGTGTCACC
>CADBTF010000107.1 GCA_902797485.1 uncultured Ruminococcus sp.
CTTGACTAACCTTGCTGTTTGTATTATAATGATGAATAGGTATTCAATGAGTCTCAATGTTTAGTCTATATGCAAGAATATAGCAATAGATTTTCTGGTGTAAATAACATAGAGCAATTTGCAAGTAAGCTACTAACTGAAATAACAAAGCAATCAGGATTTTCAGTGACAAAAAGTAAATTAGGCAAATGCTGGACATATAATTGTCATACTGGCAAAGTTAAAGATTGTTGGTTAAATATAGGTAAAATCAACCGAGACACAACTAATCGTATTACATCACAAGAGAAAGCCAATTTGTATATAAATTGCTCTTGCATAAGATCACTATTCATGAAGGCAGGTGTTTTCAATGTTGTGTATTAGTATAAAGAAAAATAGTAAAAATATTATATCCAACGATAGTGAATTTGTTACTAATTCATTTAACATTGTAGTGTCTAATACAAAACTTGGCTTAAAATGCAGAGAAATAATTGAAAGGGTGGAACAGGTTAAATTTGTAGACAGTTCTAATAATAGATTGATTATTTCAAAGTTTACTAATACAGCAATTCCATTGACATCTATTTCAACTGGGTGTAAAACATTAATAAATATATTATGCAATCCAAAAACTCCTGTATTTATAGGTGAATGTGGAGATAACATAATAGATATTATTTACAAGCTTAATAATGGTACTATATACTTACCATATAAAATAATAGCATACGGAAGATTATATAAAGACATAAAATATAAATGTATTAGTGCCAATGAGAGTATAATTGTAACAGGCATAACTGAATTGGAAGAGTGGCTTGATAAAAATGGCATCTAAACCCAAAGTATATAAAAGCATAATAGGAAATTGCTTCGGACTAAATATTGAGTTATATTTTGATTGTAATATTACAATGCTATATGGTGACTCTGGCACTGGTAAAACTATGCTTGCCCAAATATTGAGTAATATGACATCAAAATATAGAATAAAGGTTTTTGATTACAGAGATTCATTCAGTACAAAACAAGATGTTACAAAGTTTTTAAAAACTTCACGTGGATACTTTGTGGTTATTGATAATGCAGACATTTTGCTTGACAAGGAGGATAGACAAAGCATATGTTTAAATGATTCTAACCAGTACTTGATAATTGGCAGACAGCCAAAGGGTTTGTTGCTAAATAAAAACAACTTTAAAGAGTTAGAGATAGCCAATAATACTATTCACTTTTCTAACATTTTTTAACCAGAGCACCTATACCCAAGTGTATATGCCTATTTTTCTACCTAAATCTAAATATAAACAGAATTTTTAAAAGTAAAAAGAGTCGTTGCTCATAACAACAGCTCTAAGGGAGGTGGCCGCTATTATTATGGTGTCAGGCTGCTTTAACAGCAGCAGTGAGTTATCAGATCACATGGCTAAGAAGAAATCAGCGCTTGCTAAGCTGAATAAAAAAGACAAGCTTATCCTCTATGCCGGGCATGAGCTGATCTCCGAGGGAAAGCTCCCTGAAATGTTCCGGGAGGCTCCGTACACTGTGCTGCTCCTTGACGGTGATAAAGAGGTTTATAAGCTTTTCAAGAATGAGAAGCCTGTCAAAAGGCAGGGCGCTAATATGTATAAGCTCTCTGACAATGTCTGCCGCTTTGCCTCCGGCGGAATAATAGATATGGGCGGCAGTAAGGTACTTATCTCAAATATCTGCCGAGCCTTTCTGATAGGAGATAAAGACTATTTTGAGCTTTGCAGGCTTTATATGAAGCGCATTATCCGTGATCTTGAAAAGCACGGTAACAATGTTGACTATATCTTCTCAGTCATTCCTCCGCATCTGGTCTGCAAGCGCTTTTCTCATATGCCGAATAATGACATACATTTTCAGTACATGGATCACATTGCCAGAAACTGCTCCTTTAAGGCTTGGTATTTCTCTGTTTTCAGCAAGGACAAGACTTATGAAAACTATCATTGTATCTACAGAAAGCCTGTCATAATTCAGGATTGATGTTCATATAATATTAAGACCTGCTTAAAGAAAACACAATATGCAGATAGTATAATTTAATTGTACTCAATTTAAAATAATACAATTAAATTGCAAAGGAGAATAACTATGAGATATACCTACAGAACAAGAGGCGTCTGTGCCTCTGAGATCGAATTTGACCTGAACGGCAGTGTAGTTTCAAATGTCCGCTTTACCGGCGGCTGCAACGGCAACCTGAAAGCAGTCTCCAAGCTGGTGGACGGCATGA
This sequence comes from uncultured Ruminococcus sp., assembly GCA_902797485.1. GTDB lineage: Bacteria > Bacillota > Clostridia > Oscillospirales > Ruminococcaceae > FB2012. Next base: position 2,249 of record CADBTF010000107.1, read on the forward strand.
CTGTCGAGCAGATCGAGAGCAAGCTGAAAGGGAATATCTGCGGCTTCAAGAATACCTCCTGTGCCGACCAGCTGGCTATAGCCGTCAGAAAAGCTTTGGATTCACAGCAGTAAAGAGGGCAGCCATGGAAGAAAAAAATTATGAGGGTCTCAAGCTGGAAAATCAACTTTGCTTTCCGCTCTATGCCGCTTCGAGAGAGATCATCAAGCGCTACCGCCCGTTTCTTGACGAGCTGGAGCTCACCTATACCCAGTATATCACAATGATGGTATTCTGGCAGGAAAAAACGATCAATGTCAAGGACCTGGGCCGAAAGCTTTTTCTTGACAGCGGCACCATTACTCCGGTGCTGAAGCATCTTGAAGCCAAGAATTATATTACCCGCAGCCGTTCCCATGAGGACGAGCGGGTCGTGATCGCAGAGATCACCTCTGAGGGGGAGGCCCTAAAAGAAAAGGCAGCTTCTGTTCCCCCGAAGATCGCCTGCTGCATCAAGCTTTCTCCCGACGAAGCCATTACCCTTTATTCTCTTTTATATAAGCTTCTCAGCGACGGCTGCGAATGATATTATAATGTGAGGTGACTTACCTTGGAACGCTCTGCTCAGATAGTAAAGGTCAGCATCAGAGGGATCGCTGTTAATGTTCTGCTGGTAATTTTTAAATCTATAGTCGGCTTTGCTGCAAATTCTATTTCGGTAATACTCGATGCTGTAAATAATTTAAGCGACGCACTGTCATCAATAATCACCATTATCGGTACCAAGCTTGCAGGCAAGGCTCCCGATAAAAACCACCCCTACGGTCACGGCAGGATCGAATACCTGACCTCTCTTGTGATAGCTGTTATCGTGCTTGCCGCAGGTGCCAGCTCTTTGAAAGAGTCGGTAGAAAAAATAATGGAGCCCTCGGATACAAAATTTACGATCATCACAGTAATAGTTATCGTTGCTGCCATATTTACAAAGTTCTTCTTAGGGCGCTATTTTATTGCACAGGGAAAGCGGCTCAATTCCAGCTCCCTTACAGCCTCCGGCACCGATGCCTCCTTTGACGCAGTTATCTCCATTGCGACTCTTGTTTCTGCGATCATCTCCATGACTGCTGACATCAACATAGAGGGCTGGCTGGGTGCAGTTATCGCTGTGTTTATCCTGAAAGCAGGTATCGAGATACTGCGTGACACCCTTAACGATATCATCGGCATCAGAATAGATCAGGAGCTCTCTGTAGGCGTAAAAATGAAGGTCAATTCCTACCCGCAGGTGCTGGGCTGCTATGATCTGATCCTCCACAACTACGGCCCGGAGGAAAATCTCGGTTCCCTCCACATCGAAGTTGAAGACACTATGACCGCCCGCCAGATCGACGAGCTTACAAGGCTTATCACTGCTGATATTTATAAAGAGTTCAATGTTATCCTGACTATCGGCATCTATGCCTCCAATACTCATTCCCCGGAGGCGGTGGAAATGAAATCTTATGTTACAGAGCTTATCAAGCAGCAGAAAAACATCATCGGAATGCATGGCTTCTATATCAACGAAATGAAAAACGTTGTATCCTTTGACCTGATCTACGATTTTGAAGAAAAGGACCCGAATGCAGTGACCGAAGCTATACGCACAGCAATGCTTGAAAAGTACCCTGAAAAGACCTTCTATATCAACATAGACCGGGATTTCAGCGATTAAAAAATCCGCCCGCTATTCTGAATGAATGCGGGCGGTGAGTTTTTATATATCAGTTGATCGCAGCAGCGATAGCATCTCCCATGCCGGAGCAGCTTACCAGTGTCATGCCCTCGGACATGATGTCGCCGGTCCTGATGCCGTCGTCAAGAACCTTCTTGACAGCAGCCTCAACTGCATCTGCTTCCTTGTTCATGTCAAAGGAGAAACGGAGCATCATAGCAGCCGAAAGGATAGTCGCAATGGGGTTAGCCTTGTTCTGGCCTGCAATGTCAGGAGCAGAGCCGCCGGAGGGCTCGTAAAGGCCGAACTTGGTCTCATTCATGGAGGCCGAGGCCAGCATACCGATAGAACCGGTTATCATTGAAGCCTCATCTGAGAGAATGTCACCGAACATATTCTCTGTGACCATTACATCAAACTGTGCCGGGTCCTTGACAAGCTGCATAGCAGAGTTATCCACCAGCATGTGTTCCAGAGTTACCTCCGGATAATCCTTGGCAACTTCATTAACTACCTTTCTCCACAGGCGTGAGCTGTCAAGCACATTGGCCTTGTCAACGCTTGTGACCTTTTTACGGCGCTTCATAGCCACATCAAAGGCCTTTATTGCTATCCTTCTGATCTCATTTTCATTATAGGTCAGGGTGTCAACAGCGGTCATAACACCGTCGATCTCCTCGGTCTTTCTTGCGCCGAAATAAAGCCCGCCTGTCAGCTCACGCATGATGAGCATATCAAAGCCCTTGGCGCTGATTTCCTCTTTAAGAGGGCAGGCGCCGGAAAGCTGCGGATAAAGCACAGAGGGGCGAAGGTTGGCAAATAAGCCCAGTGCCTTTCTGATGCCTAAAAGCCCTGCCTCCGGGCGCTTTTCGGGAGGCAGCTTGTACCAGGGAGAGGTGTTGGTGTCACCGCCGATAGAGCCCATGAGCACAGCGTCA
>CADBTF010000108.1 GCA_902797485.1 uncultured Ruminococcus sp.
CAAGGAAACTATCGAGCACAACGTTGAGTGCTTCAAAAAGCAGATGAGCCGCTTTATCGACTTCTCTGACGGCAAGGCGCTGGTAGTCAACAACGCCGACTGGCTGCTGAACCTTAACTATGTTGACGTGCTCCGTGAGATCGGCGCCTGCTTCTCTGTAAACAAGATGCTCACCTTTGAGTGCTACAAGCAGCGTATGGAGCGTGGCCTTACCTTCCTTGAGTTCAACTACATGATAATGCAGTCCTACGATTTCTACAAGCTGTTCACCGACTACGGCTGCAATATGCAGTTCGGCGGCGACGACCAGTGGGCAAATATGCTGGGCGGCACAGAGCTTATCCGAAAGAAGCTGGGCAAGGACGCTCACGCTATGACCATCACCCTGCTGCTGAATTCCGAGGGCAAGAAAATGGGCAAGACCGAAAAGGGCGCTGTTTGGCTTGACCCCGAAAAGACCAGCCCTTACGAGTTCTTCCAGTACTGGAGAAATGTGGACGACGCCGATGTTATCAAGTGCCTGAAAATGCTCACCTTTGTGCCTATAGAGGAGATCGAGGAAATGGAAAGGACTATGGAGGGAGCTCAGTTCAACAAGGCCAAGGAGCTGCTTGCCTATGAGCTGACAAAGCTCGTTCACGGCAAGGAGGAGGCTGACAAGGCATTGCAGGCAGCAAAGGCTCTTTTCGGTGCCGGAGCTGACAGCTCTGATATGCCCACCACCGCCATTCCCGCTGCTGACCTTACAGACGGAGCTATCGGCATACTTGATCTGCTGGTGCGCACAAAGCTTGCCCCCTCCAACAGTGAGGCCCGCCGCCTTGTAACACAGAACGGCATCTCCGTCAACGACGCCAAGTTCACCGACCCTAAGGGAGTAGTTGACCTCTCTGAGCCGGTCATCATCAAAAAGGGAAAGAAGGTATTCCATAAGGTAGTTGTTGAATGACGACTGACAGTTGATAATGAAAAATCTATAAAACAACAAAAGCCGCTGTAGTCCAAAAAACGGACTACAGCGGTTTTCTCATAATTATCAGCTATCAATTATTCAACGTGGTACCACTGCATATCCAGCCGCTTTTCAAAATCCTCCATAGGCAGCGGCCGGTCAAACAGAAAGCCCTGCGCAAGCTCACAGCTGTTTTCCTTGAGCACAGCTAACTGAGCGGGCGTCTCAACTCCCTCTACTATACATTCAAGCCCCATTTCCTTTGTCATTGCAACAACGTGCTTGAACATTATGCTCCTGATGCTGGTGCTGTCCTCATCATCAAGGGGGAGAAAGCTGCGGTCAACCTTCAGCACGTTCCAGGGGATCACTCTTATCAGATTCAGCGAGGAATACCCCATGCCGAAATCATCAACAGAGGTGTAAATGTTCTGCTCCTGCAAGCCGCATACCACCCGCTGCAGGTCCTTGAACTCCACGTCAGTGGTGGTCTCTGTCAGCTCGATCTCAATGTATTCGTGGGGCACTTTATTACGGTCTATTATCTCGATGATCGTTTCCAGCAGCCGCTTGTTTACCATGTGCCGCCTTGAAAGGTTTACCGAGATCCTGACAGCTCTCCGCCCCTCGTCCAGCCAGCGCCTTATGCTGCGGCATACCTGATCCAGCATATAGAAATCCAGCTTGCAGATGTCGCTGGTCTCCTCCAGAATGGGGATAAAATCCATAGGCGGCACTATCCTGCCGTCCCTGACCCAGCGGCAAAGAGCCTCACCGCCGCTGAGCTGACCGGTGTAGGTGTTGACCTTCGGCTGGAAGAACACCTTGAATTCCCCGTTTTTAAGAGCCTCCGGGAACTGCTGCTGTATACGCTTGGCGTGCTCTCTGGTCTCCGAAAGCTTGTCCGAATAGTAGACGATGCTCCCGTGGCTGCCCTGCTTGGCTGCGTTATATGCCTGCATTATCCGCCCCATAATATCGTTTGGATTGTTTACGGCAAAGCCCTTCGGGATCACAAATATCCCGGCACTGGCAGAGATAGTCAGCCTGCTGCCCTTGTCGTCAAAGACCACAGAGCCCTCGTTGAGGAATTCCAGAAGCTTCGGCAGAGTGTCGGTGCTGCATATACACACAAAGGAATCGCCCCCAAGGCGTGAGATAATGCCGTTCTGCCCCACCATATTCCCGACAGCTTCATAATGTGCCATCAGCACAGCGTCACCGGTCTGGCGGCCGTACTCGTCGTTCACGATAGAGAAATGCCGCAGGTTGAAGCAGATAGCCGCCATGTTGTCCAGTCCGCCTGGCTGACCTCTCCAGCTGATGTAGTTATAATAGCTCCTGATGTTGCGGTAGCCCATGTCGTCATAGAATGCCAGCTCCTCCGCAATTATCTGCAAGCGGTTTCTGCTGATAAAGGCCAGAGCAGTGCGCATAGTCAGGTCCACCCTGTAGAGCTCCTCTTCCGTCAGAGGCGGCTCCTCCACCGCCATGTAGACAGTCATGGTGGTAATAGACATCAGCTTTGTAACAAACCTTACAGTGTGTACCGGCCTGCTTTCCACGCCTAAGTCGTAGCTTATCATGGTCTCGTCCTTGCCCTGCAGCTCGTCGGTAGGGGTGCGGTAAAAATGAGTGACACCCTTGGAGAGCCGGTGCATGGCAGAGATCTCCCCCAGCAGCCTTTCTATCAGGGGAATGTCAGGCTTCTGATTTACGATCTGTGTTGCAGATGCAAGCTGCTCAAACAGCTCATAGAATTTCAATTTGTCATCAGCCATAAAACCCCCTCCTTTTCTGCGGATATTTTTATGTAATTTTATTATACCAAAATCTGCTGTATAAGTCAATCGCTTTGAGTATTTTCGGCTTGCACTAAAACGATTAAAATTTGTAAATTTTTATAAATGCTCATATTTTCGGCGGACAAAAAAATATCCGGAAAGCTCAAACTCTCCGGACAAATATCTAATCAATTATCTGGATTCCTCAGAGAAACCGCTGTCAACCAGTTCAACAAGCCCCTCAACAGCAGCCTGCTCATCAGAGCCGTCAGCAATGATCCTGATGGAGGTACCGCCTACGATACCCAGTGAAAGGATACCTAAAAGGCTCTTGGCGTTTACTCTTCTGTCGTCCTTTTCGATCCAGATGGAGCTCTTGAACTCATTAGCCTTCTGGATGAAGAAGGTTGCCGGACGGGCATGGAGCCCTACCTGATTCTGAACAACAACGTCTTTTACGAACATAATTTGATCTCTCCATTCATTAGATTTCCGCAGCGTGAAAGCCGCAGAGAACAAAAAACCCTTTTATAACTTCTATCGGACAGCCCGGTATTCCCCCTCGCTGACCTATAATATATTATACAAGACAACCCCATAAACGTCAACGCAAATTATAACCAAACACACAAAAATTGTAGATTTTTCGTCGCAATGACAATAACAACGATTTCGTTTTGTTTATAGCAGTGCAATCTGTACAAAAAATATTAAGTCATAGTGACAGTTTGGACAAAAACGCTTAATAAATGTTTCCAAAAAGTTGAAATACTCTTTTTGTTAAAATTTTTTATTGGCAAAATTGCCTACGCCCTTAGTGATAATAGACAAATCCTCCATAGTCAGCGGGTAGTCCTCCAAAAGCTCCGGGCGCTTTGCGGCAGTAGCCAGAAGCGCCTGCTCGTGCCTCCATTTCATGATGTTGGCATGGTGCCCCGAAAGCAGCACCGGAGGCACAGTCTCTCCCTGCCAGGTCTCAGGGCGGGTGTACTGAGGATATTCCAATAAGCCGGAATAATGGCTCTCGTCCTCGTAGCAGTCGGGCTGGGCCAGAACACCGTCCAGCAGCCGCACCACACTGTCTATCAGCACAAGTGCAGGCAGCTCACCGCCTGTCAGCACATAGTCACCTATTGAGATCTCCTCATCAACTATCCTGTCCAGCACCCGCTGGTCCACACCCTCATAGTGGCCGCAGAGCAGCATGATATGCGGCAGCCGGCTCAGCTCCCGGCAGCGCTGCTCTGTCAGTGTCCTGCCCTGGGGGGATAGGTAGATCACATGGGGCTGGCTCCTGGTCATATTGCATATACCCTGCCAGCAGCGGTAAATGGGCTCACACTGCATGAGCATTCCCTGCCGCTCGGAGTAGGGCGTGTCATCTACCCGGCGGTGCTTGTCGAGGGTGTAGTCCCGGATATTGTGGCATTCGGCAGTAAACAGCCCTGCGGCTCTTGCCCTGCCCACCACGCTCTCATTCAGCCAGCTTTCGATAGCCTCCGGGAAAAGTGTAGCAACATCAAAGCGCATAGCCCTCACCTCAGTCAAAAAGCCCCTCCAGAGGGGTGATCTTCATTAAGCCGTTTTCAAGATCCGTTTCCTTTACCACATCAGGAATGGCAGGGATATAGTACATTTTCCCGTCAGCCCTGCGGATATGGTAAACATCGTTGGCTCCCGTCTCACTGACCTCTGTGAGCTCGCCGTATTCCTCATTGGTCGCAAGATCCACCACCTTGAGGCCGATAAGGTCCTGAACAAAATAAGCGCCTTCCTCCAGCTCCACGTCGTCTCTGTCCATATAGAGCACCCGTCCCCGGAGCTTCTGACCTTCCTCGACGGTATCGCAGCCCTCCAGCTTCATGACCACTATATTTTTTTGCACCCGTGAATGCTGCACATTTACAGGGGTGCCGCTTTTGTAGTACAGCCTGTCGAACTCACACAGAAAGTCCGGTGAATCGCACCAGGGCTGCACCTTGACCTCCCCCTTCAATCCAAAGACAGAGACTATCTTTCCAATTTCCAAATATTGTTTCATACACAAACCTCATGATAAAGAATATGAAATTAACATTCTGACAAAACAATTATAGCACACCGCAGGAGCATTGTCAAATGCCCGCAGCCGGGTGCCGGAGTATATATAAAGAAAGCCGGACATACCGGCATATCCCTGCTTTCTCCTGAAACGAACTCAGAATAAAGCGAGGCCGGTACAGTCCAGCTTTGGGATCTTTCTTTGACCTTTCTGCTTACCTGGTCAGCAGCTCCTCCTGCGTCAGCAGCTTATACTTGCCCTCGAATGCCTGCTCCGCAGCCTCGTTGCTGTCAGCTCTCAGGATAAGATAAGCCTCTGCGCTCTTTTCGCTGACAAACGCAGAATACATATACTCAACGCTCACGTTGTTATCGTAAAGCACCTGCATAGCCGCAGCAAGTCCGCCCGGCCTGTCAGCGATCTGTATAGCTAAAACGTTGGTGACTGTAACAGCGCAGCCGCCCTCTCTGAGAGCTGCCACTGCCTTGTCAGCATCATTGACAATAAGCCTCAGTATGCCGAAATCCTTGGTGTCTGCTACGCTCATGGCACGAATGTTGATGTCATTCACTGCAAGCAGATGTGTGATGTTTGAAAGCCGTCCCGGACGGTTTTCCGCAAAAATAGATAACTGTTTAATAGACATGATCTTCAACTCCTATCTGAAACGGGGGTACTCCCGATCTGTTAAAATGACCTGCTGTCATACAGCATGATATTCAGAGCGGCTCAGCAGGTGAACAGCACCCACAGGCCTTGCTTTGCTGCGTGCCGGAAAAAGGGGAGAGCGTCCTGCAAATACTCCCAGCTTTCCTCCATATCCTCCTTGGAGAGGGGCTCCGGGTAGCTTTCGTCAATGGAATCAAAGCCCCGCTTGAACTTCGCCTTTGTGAGATTTTCCAGCTCCTTGGCCAGTTCAGCTGCCATAAGCGGCGGCTTGGCGGTTATGATGTAATCATCATATTCCTCGCCGTCATAGTAAAGCACCTCTCCCCCAAGGACCACTCCCCCAAGAGGGTAGTCCTTGCAGTCAAAGCAGAGGGAGCCGTCCGTCAAAGCCCGGTGGATTATGTCCCAGGCGGTGTCAAGCTCGGCGGTGCGCTCCGGGTAGTCCTCAAAATAAAGGTCCTCCAGCTCCTCCGATATGTACACCGGGCGTGCCTCCATAGGCAGTGAGCGGATATGCTCCACCACCTCCTGCGGCACAGCAAAAAGCACTCCCTGCTCCATTATACTAAATTTCTGGTGTCGATAACACGCTTTGCCTTGCCCTCGGAGCGTGGTATGGAATTAGGCTCCACAAGCCTTATCTTCGCCTTGATACCAAGAACAGCGTGCATATCTGCGGCTATCTTCTTTTCCAGCATCTCGATAGAGCTGATAGTGTCGGAGAACATCTCGTCTGTCAGCTCAACACGGATCTCAAAGGTGTCGTTATTGTTCTCACGGCCTACCACGATCTGGTAGTTGGGGCTTGCGTTGCTCATCTTCAGCAGCACGCTCTCGATCTGTGACGGGAATACATTAACTCCCCTGATGATAAGCATATCGTCAGAGCGGCCCATAGGCTTAGCCATTTTAACAAGGGTCCTGCCGCAGGAGCATTTGCCTCTGGTCAGCACACAGATGTCTCTTGTGCGGTATCTCAGCAGCGGGAAAGCTTCCTTGGTGATGGAAGTGAATACCAGTTCTCCCTTTTCGCCGTCAGGCAGCACCTCTCCGGTATCAGGGTTGATGATCTCGGCAATAAAGTTATCCTCGTTGATGTGCATACCGCTCTGGCACTCGCACTCAAAGGCCACACCCGGTCCGCTGGTCTCGGTAAGGCCGTAAATATCATAAGCCTTGATGCCTAAGCTCTTTTCGATCTCCTGGCGCATTTCTTCAGTCCAGGGCTCTGCTCCGAAGATGCCTGCCTTGAGCTTCAGGTCGTCAGGGGACTTGCCCATTTTCTTAACAGTCTCTCCGATATACGCAGCATAGGAGGGAGTGCAGCAGATGATAGTCGCACCCAGGTCCTCCATGAACTGTATCTGCCTTTCGGTGTTGCCTGATGACATAGGCAGCGTCAGGCAGCCTACCTTATGTGAGCCGCCGTCCAGACCAGCTCCGCCGGTGAAAAGTCCGTAGCCGTAGCACACCTGAACTACGTCCTCCTTGGTGCCGCCGGCAGCGGTGATAGCTCTTGCGGTGCAGTCGTTCCACAGGTCAATATCATGCTGTGTATAGAAGGCCACAACTCTCTTGCCGGTGGTGCCGCTGGTGGAATGGATACGCACACATTCCGAAAGCGGCTTTGCCAGCAGCCCGAAGGGGTAAGCGTCTCTCAGATCAGCCTTTGACAAAAACGGCAGCTTGTGGAGATCCTCTATCCCTTTGATGTCCTCCGGCGTGACGCCCTTCTCTTCCATTTTCTTCCGGTAGTAGGGCACATTATCCCAGACGTGCTTTACCTGCTTAACAAGCCTTTCGCTTTGCAGCGCACGCATTTTGTCCGGCTCCATACATTCCATTTCTTCATTCCAATACTTGCCCATTGGTCCATCAACTCCTTATCTGAATGGGGGCGGAGCCCCCATACCCCCTGCTCGTCGAGACACAGGTTTGGGCAAAAATTCTCTCCGCGGCTTTGCCGCTCCAATAATTTTAGTCCAAATGGTCTCTCCTGCGCTGAGGGGTCTATCAACATTTGTGCGTGGGGGCGGAGCCCCCATACCCCCTGCTCGTAAAAGGGTCTATCATTATTTGTCCGAACATTCACACTGCCCCGCCGCACGGTCAATTGTGCATTGTGAATTGTGCATTGTGCATTGAATCAGGCCTCTCTGCCAAGAGCAAAGGCCTTTTTGTTGAGCTCTAAGAACTTAGCGGGAACGCACTGCTCCAGAGCTGCCTGCCAAACGCTTTCCTCAAAGGGCATCTTTGTGGAAACAACACCCATGAGCACCACGTTCGAGGCCTTTGCTGTGCCTGCCTGCTCCGCTAAGGACAGCGCATCTACAGCGATAACATCAACGCCCTGGGCCCTGATCTTCTCAATAATATCCTCCGGATATACTGCCGCACCGTTTATTACCGGCATCGGGTCGATCTGCTGGGTGCTGGTAACAAGGTGCCCGCCCTTTTTCAGATAGGGCAGCCAGCGGGCCGCTTCAAGCTGCTCGAAGCTGATGATTATATCAGCCTCACCCTTGACTATCACAGGAGAATTTACCTCGTCGCCGTACTTTACATAAGTAACTACCGAGCCTCCGCGCTGGCTCATACCGTGTACCTCGCTGACCTTTACCTCAAAGCCCTGCGAAAGCAGCACATTTCCGATTATCCTCGATGCCAGCAGTGAACCCTGTCCGCCCACACCGACGATCATTATTGACTTAGTTTCCATTTTTAATTTATCCTTTCTGTATAAAGAGATATATTATTTCAGTTCCTCGCACCACCTGCATTGCCGGCTCAAAGGATATACCGCCTCGATCCCTGTGCCGCCGCTTTCTGCCGGCTTTTATTCTTGAGATCGCCATCTGCTGTGTTCCTTTGGAGCTGCCTATGCTTCTGTGCCTGTTTATCTCCTCGTTAGTCCTTTTATCCTTGTATCTTGAAAAAACGATAACAGACGAAAGTATTATCATCAGGCTTACCGGGTCGGTCTACCTTACGCCGCTCAGCAGACAGGCCGCTGCGAGCAGCAGCTGCAATATCATAAGCAGAACCAATACGGCAAGATAAAAGCAAAGCTTTTCTTCATTGCTTATTTAACTATCGCTCCCAGCTTGCACATCTCGGTGCATATGCCGCAGCCTACGCACTGGGTATGGTCTATGGTCATCTTCTTGTTGTGTACGGAGATAGCCGGGCAGCCGATCTTCAGGCACTGCCTGCAGCCCACACACTTGTCCTGGTCGCAGTGAAGCGGCGGGTTGTGCTTAACGTATTTCAGCAGGGCACAGGGTCTGCGGCTGATGATGACAGAGGGCTCGTCCTTTTCAAGCTCCTCCTTGATGACAGCCTCGGTCTCTGCCATGTGATACGGGTCAACTACTCTCACGCTCTTTATGCCGATAGCATGGCACAGGTCAACGAGATTTACCGCCGCAGCCGGGTCGCCCTTGAGGTTCTTGCCGGTGGTGGGGTTCTGCTGGTGGCCGGTCATGCCAGTGATAGAGTTGTCAAGTATGATGACGGTGGAGTTGGTGGCATTGTAGGCGATATTCACAAGTCCGGTCATGCCGCTGTGCATAAAGGTGGAGTCACCGATAACAGCAACAGACTTCTTTTCAGATTCAGCACCCCTTGCCTTGTTGAAGCCGTGGAGCCCGCTGATAGATGCACCCATGCAGATAGTGGAATCCATAGCCTGCAGGGGAGCGGTAGCACCCAAAGTGTAGCAGCCTATGTCGCCGGATACCATAACGCCCAGCTTTGAGAGGCAGTAGAAAAGTCCTCTGTGAGGGCATCCGGCACACATAACAGGCGGGCGCACCGGAACTGTCTCCGGGAACTCGGAGAACTCTGCGGTCTCGCCTAAGATCTTCTCCCGGACGATAGACTGTGAGATCTCGCCCAGCAGAGAGAAGGTGTCCTTGCCGTGTACGTTCAGCCCATGCTTCCTGCAGTGTGTCTCGATAATATCATCAAGCTGCTCAACAACGTAAACCGTCTCGCACTTTTCGCAAAAATCCTTGATGATCTCAACAGGCAGCGGGTTTACGATACCCAGCTTTAGGTAGCTTGCCTTGCTGCCCAGAGCCTCCTTTGCATACTGGTAGGAAATGCCGGCAGCGATAATGCCTATCTTTGTGTCGTTGTATTCAACTCTGTTCAGGGGAGAGGTCTCGGCGTATTTTCTTATGTCCTCAATGCGCTGCTCGACCTGTGGGTGGCGGCGGATAGCATTGCCGGGCATCATAACGAATTTCTGTATGTTCTTCTTGTAAGGTATAAGCTCGTGCTCAACTCTGTCGCAGAGCTCAACAGCCGACTGCGAGTGAGCCACACGGGTTGACATTCTGATGATAACAGGAGTATCAAACTGCTCGGAGAGGTCAAAAGCCGCCTTTGCGAAATCCTTGCACTCTGCGGAATCAGAGGGCTCTATCATCATTACCTTTGAAGCGATAGCATGGTGGCGGGAATCCTGCTCGTTCTGTGAGGAGTGCATTCCCGGGTCGTCAGCAACGGCGATCACCATGCCGCCGGTAACTCCGGTGTAGCCCGCAGTATAGAGAGGGTCAGCGGCAACGTTCAACCCGACGTGCTTCATGGCGCAGAAGCTTCTTGCTCCGGCGATAGATGCACCCAGAGCTACCTCCATAGCCACCTTCTCGTTGGGAGCCCACTCAGCGTAGACCTCGTCATATTTTGCCACCTCCTCGGTTATTTCGGTGGAGGGAGTACCGGGGTAGGAGGAAGCGATCTTGCAGCCGGCTTCATAAAGTCCCCGTGCAAAAGCCTCATTACCCAGCATTAGTTTTTTCATAGCTTTTCTTTCCTTTCAATAAGATGATACTCAGATACAATGTGTCGAAAATGCAGGAAAAAGCACCGACACTTTCACTTTTACATTATACCACACTCATTAAAAAAATGCAACCCTTTTAGCGCAGCAGCATTAAAGAAGTTGAGTTCGGACGTATCTTCCGGAATAAGAAAGAAGCCAAGCTCCGAAAAGCTCAGCTTCACAGTGTATAAAAGCTTTTATTTGGTGTACCACTTTTTCAGCACCTGCTCTGCCTGCTTGCCGTAGATAGTGAAATCCCGGTTCTCATGGACCTTATCAGCAGGGGGCAGCTTGGCCTTCCAGTCCCACCAGAAATATCCGCAGAACCAGGGCTTGTCCCAGCTGGCAGCCATAGCAGATTCGTAGAAATCTGCCTGCTCCTGCTCGTCAGCAGGCTCCTCCGGGCGGTTGTGGAAATCCCATGGGTATTTGGTGCAGCCGTGCTCGCTGCGTACACCTATCTCTGCAAACATCACCGGTTTGCCGTATTTCTCATGGCAGCGCTCCACAGTCACCATATGCTCTGCCCAGCGCTTGTTCATCATATCAAGGCTGTTGTCATCATCGGCGGTCACAGGGTAGTAGGCAGAGATGCCGATGATATCCACTGCGTCCAGCCATGTGAACCTCAGCTCGTCGCCGTGATTGATGTTGTGCATAACTATCCCGCTGTAGACCTCTCTTACCCTGCTGATGACCTTCCGGCACTGCCTGGCATTTTTATCCATGCCTGCCATTTCGCAGCCGGTGCAGAGCATTTCGCAGCCCAGCCGCTCTGCAAGCTTGGCATAGTGCAGCATGAAGCGGGTGTAGCTTTCAAACCAGCGCTCTAAGTAAAAGGGGTTCTCGTGAGGGAAATCTATCCTTGCCCGCCATGAGCGGTCAAGGCAATCCACCATGGGCTTGAGACAGACTTTCAGCCCTAAGCTTTTGGCTTTGTTCACAGCAAAGATAACGTCCTCGTCAGTCTGGGTCCGCCCAAAGAGGGAGAACACGTTCGTCGAATAGAAAGCCTCCTGAAAGCAGTTCACCGGAATACATATCCAGTCAAGCCCCAGTGAAGCCAGTGTCTCCATGGACTGCTCTGCCTCCGGCGTCTGAAATGTACCGCTTCCGGAAAAAAATCCCCAGGTGTATCCCTTGCAAAATAACCTTTCCATAATTACTCTCCTTTAATATATCGGCGGGGCCGCTATAGCTTTTTTCTGTATACCTGAATAAGGAACCCTGCCTCGGTTTCCAGCGGGGCGCAGCCCGCTAAGCGGGCCTTGGCCTCGGCGGAGGTCTTGTAGTAGTAAGGGGTCATGGCAAACAGGTCACCCGCCTGCTTGTCGGTCTCAAGGGTAAAGGTGTATTCCAGCCGCTCCTCATGCTCAAGCTCAAAGCATCTCAGGCTGTAGTGATTCGGCTTGTTTTCATAGGGCTCATCATAGAGCAGCGCTTTCAGTCCGAAAAGGTGCTTCTCTGTGGGAGACACCACGATCAGCCGCCCGCCCTTTTTCAGCACCCTTGCGTATTCGTCATTGGAGACCGGCGCAAAGATAGATATAACAGCATCAGCAAAGCCCTCCCTGAAGGGCAGTTCAAAGGCCGAAGCCGCAGCTATCCATATATTCCGGCAGCCCGCCGCCTTAGCTCTTGATGAAGCATGGGCAGCGCCGTTTTTTGAAAGCTCTATCCCGCAGATGCAGGCGTTTTTCAAGCTCTCTCCCAGCCGGACTGTGTAGTATCCCTCTCCGCAGCCGCTGTCGATGATGTTCGGCTGCTTGATATTTTTTACCAGCTCCCCCATAAGCCCGCAAAGCCTGTCAGCAAGTGGAGCATAAGCGCCGGAATCAAGAAAATCAGTCCGTGAGCGGAGCATCAGCTTATCGTCACCGGCCTTGGAGGGGTTGCGCCCCTTGGTGGTAAGCAGGTTCACATAGCCCTTGGCAGAGATGTCGAAGCAGTGCCTGTTCCGGCACCTGTAGGACCTGTCAGAGAGCTTTAGCTTTTCCCTGCATATAGGACAAATATACATTATTTACCTTCCGGTTCCTTCTGGGCAGAGCTTCTGCAAAAGAGCACCGCAAACAGCACCCACAGCAGGCTGAAACAGGTGGAGGCTATTACATCACCGGTGGTGCTGTGAAAGAGCTTGTCAAAGAGCAGCACGAAACCTGCATTCAGCACCGACCATATCACAGCTGAGAATATCAGCTTTTTCTTATTTACCAGCATAAATGTCGTCCTCCTCAAATACTATGCCCTTATCGTTGGCAAGGGCGTTTATAAGCTGCTGCTCGGCGGTCTTGTCGTCAGGCATGACGATAAAGCTGACCGCCTGCTTGTGGTTTTTGATCTCCACACGCCTATGTGTTCCGCCTGATTCTCCGTCAAGCGTCCAGGGCATTTCCTCATTGAATGTGAGAGTGAGCCTTGAGGTCCTGAAGGTCACAAAGTTCTTATCCGAAAGCTTGTTGACCGCCGCCTCCCGCAGCATACTCTGAAAAGCCATAGGCCCGGAGGGGGTCTTCACCAGCGTCACCTCAAAAAGACCGTCGTCAAAGCAGACGCCGTCAGCAATGAGCCGCCTCATGCCTCCCACAGACACACTGTTGGTTATCATTCCCAGAATATAGCTCCCTTCAACGGTCCCGCCGTCATATTCCACTTTGACCTGGTGGCCTGTATAGGTGGGCACCCGTTTGATAGCCTCGCCCACATAAGCCATGTGCCCGAAGAGGTTTTTCCATTTCTGTGAGGTCTCATAGGTAACATCTGTAAATACGCCGAAGGCAGCCACATAGACATAATACTCCCCGTTGAACTCCCCCACATCATAGTCGTAGGTGACGCCCTTGACTATGGCGTTTGCAGCCCTGAGCATATTCTTGGGAATATCCATACTGGAGGCAAAATCGTTGGTAGAGCCGGCGGGGATATACCCCAGAGGTATCTTGCTGCCAAGGGTCATCATAGCCTTGACCGCCTCACTGAGGGTGCCGTCGCCTCCGGAGACCACGATAACGTCATACATATTTCCGTCGCTGATGATTTTATTCATGCCGTCCAGCTTAGCCTGAGTAGGGTAGCAGGTCACGTCGTAGCCGCCCTTGGTGAAGATGTTTATTATATCGCAAAGGTTCGTTTTTATCAGTCCTTTACCGGCGTGCGGGTTAAAGACCATAAGCAGCTTTTTCATAGCAGGACCTCCATACAAGCAAATTCTAACCTATTATAACAATTATATCATATAAAGTCAAAAAGTCAAGAGTGGTCAGATGCACAGATGCACAATTTTCTGACGTTCTGTAATAGTGCCTGCGATGTGCTCATTTTGCTTTCTCACCGGGTATGTGTCCGGCAAAAAATAACAGACCGCTTACCTCCATTGTGCATTGATAGATCCCTTGACTTTTGTCCTATGCAGTAATATAATAAAAAGCGGCGGGAGGCTTTCCCGCCGCTTGTGATGTTAAGATCAGCTGCTCATTCTCATGTGGTCAACATCAGGGACAACTACCCGCTTGATGTCAGCACCCAAGCCCTTCAGCTTCTTGTCGATAGATTCGTAGCCCCGCTCGATATAGTGAATGTTCTCCACCTCGGTAACTCCGTTGGCTGCAAGGCCGGCTATGATCAGCGCAGCGCCTGCTCTCAGGTCAGTGGCTACTACAGGTGAGCCCTGCAGGGAACCTGTGCCCTGAATTACCGCAACAGTTCCCTCTACAGAAATGTCCGCACCCATGCGGCGCAGCTCGGAAACGTATTTGAAGCGGTTGTCGAAAATATCGTCAGTGATGATGCTCGTGCCCTCCGCAAGGGTTAGCATTGTTGAGAACTGGGGCTGCATATCAGTCGGGAAGCCCGGGTGGGGCATGGTCTTGAGAGATGTCTTGAGCAGCGGGCCGTCAACTCTGACCTCAACGCTCTCGTCATTCTCGATCACCGTTACGCCGACTTTTCGGAGCTTTGCTGTAATGGATTCAAGGTGCTTGGGGATAACGTTCTTGATAATAACATCACCCTTGGTGGCAGCAGCGGCTACCATGTAGGTGCCGGCCTCGATCTGGTCGGGGATAATGCCGTAGGTGATGCCTTTCAGGTAGTTCACGCCTCTGATCTTGATAACATCAGTTCCGGCGCCTCGGATATCCGCACCCATAGAGTTAAGGAAGTTTGCCAGGTCAACTATGTGCGGCTCCTTGGCAGCGTTTTCAATGATGCTCAGGCCCTTGGCCTTGCAGGCAGCCATGATAGCGTTTATGGTGCCGCCCACAGTGTTCATGTCAAAGTAGATCTGTGAGCCGATAAGCTCGTTAGCATGAACATGGACCTCACCGCTCTGCAGCTCATGCTGAGCCCCAAGAGATGCAAATGCTTTCAGGTGCTGGTCGATAGGCCTGTCTCCAAGGTCGCAGCCGCCGGGCATGGCAACATAAGCGTTGTGGAAGCGGCCCAGCAGGGTGCCAAGGAAATAGGTGGAGGCACGCATGGTGCGGGCCAGATCGTAGGGGACCTTCGGGTCCTTTATCCCACGGGTGTCGATAAAATAGGTGTTCTTATTTACAAGCTTAACGACAGCACCCATGCTTGAAAGAATTTTCATACATATGGTGATGTCGCTTATATCAGGAACATTTTCAAGCACACAGGGCTCGTCGCAGAGAATGGTTGCTGCAACGATAGCAACGGCGGCATTTTTAGCGCCGCTTATAGTTACCTCTCCCTTGAGCGGCTTTCCACCGTTTATGACAAACTTTTCCAAAGTGAACACACTCCTCATTCGCAGACCGGCTGCGGTTAATACCGGGCGGGAGCCCGAAAAAGATATGATATATAGTCACCGGCTGTGCCGATATGATGCTTTTGCAGATAATATTAGTTTAACACAACAGGTCAAAAAAATCAATAGCAAATATAGTAATTTTCGCAGATTGCGATAAAATTCTTCATTTTTTATAAAATCCGTAACCGAAGCTTAACCTTTTTAGTCTGTCTGAACGGACAATTGTAACCGTAATGTAACCTAATGCGTCGGTTTGTAAACATTAAAGTACAAAAAAATTCGCAGTTTGATTTTTGATAAGCAAACCTCTCGGAAAATGCGCTCCCATCAAGCCTTGATTTTTCAGGGCAATGTAAAAAACAAGGGCAAAATTCTTCTCAGTTGAAGCTATTCGATTTGCAAAAATCAAACATTTGAGTTCGTCATATTGCACAAAACGGATATGCACAGTTCAGCCTGAAAAAATTTTTGAAAAAATGTGAGTGATTATCCCTTCCCCTTGCGAATAAGTAAGTGAAGGTACCTTTTAGACGAAAAGTGGTGATGAATATGACCGACGAAAAGCTTCTGAGCCTGATGCGCCGGAACGATGAATCCGGCCTGACTGCCCTTATGGATAAGTATAAGCGGCTGGTGGAGTACATCGCTGCCAAGATGCTCAGCTCTGAAAGCGACAGGGAGGAGGCAGTTATGGATACTTTTTATAAGGTGTGGAACGCCAGAGACAAGATCGACACCGGGCGCATGAGCCTGAAAGGATATATCTCCATGACAGCCGCAAGCTGCACCGTCGATAAGCTCAGGCGGGTGACAAAAGGCGAGCAGGTGGACCCTTTGGAGGACGACCTCCAGCTTGATCTTGATCTGGAGACCGAAGCCGCCCGCAGCATAAATCTCGATATTGTGAAAAGCTGTATCAGAGAGATGCCCTCGCCGGACAGAGAAATATTCATAGACCGCTATTATTATGAGATCGGCGTGAAGGAGATCGCAGAACGTCACGGGCTGAAGGAGAAAAAGGTCTGGAACATTCTCGCACGCCGCAAGGCAGCTTTGAAAAAAGCGCTTATCAAAGGAGGGATAATTTTATGAGCAGATTAACAGAGATCATTAAGCAGATCCCTCTTGACGAAATGACGGGAGATGTAGAAATGAAAGAAAGAAATAATACACCGAATATCATTCAGGTCAAGCAGGGCGGCATGGTGGGCCGCAGGACCGGCGCTATAGCGGCGGCAGCCGCCTGCGCAGTATTGGCAGCGGGCGGAGTGTTCGCATATTCCAGGCTCTCCAAGCCCCAGACTGTTGCCGAGGCCCCGGAGATCATCAGCGAGGCTCCGGCAGATACCGCTTCCCACGAACAGCTCAGTGCTGATCTCGGGGATATTTACCGGAAGAATTATGAAGCATATCAAAACTATTATTCCCACAGGGGGGCAGATTTTTCGCTGGCGGAGCCAAGTGTTTTTCCGCTATCTTCCGAGTCGCCCACTGCCAAGATCTGCGACGGGCTGAGCCTGAGAATGATAGGGTACAGAACAGTCGGCACCTTTATCGTAGTTGACCTTGAGGTGACAGGAGATACGGAAAGATCCGAGTTTGGGCTGGACGCCCCCGAATGTGAGAACGTGTTCCTGAGGACCGCTGACGGCGATATCAAGGGCAGCCTCCATTCCACTTTGAAGAAGCTCGGCACCAAGACCGGCTATGTCAGCTTTATATTTCCTCAGTATCAGTTTGACGGCGAAAAAACTGTAGTTGCCGCAGAGGGCCAGCCCCTGACACTTTCTATCGGCAAAATGGGCTTTACTGCCGCCTCTGACTTTGACGGCGCAGAGTGGGAATATTTCAGAACTGAGAACTACAGAGCAGACTTTGTGCTTGAGGGAACTGCCTGCTACGATCATGAGATAGCTGCCGAGACCGAGATCAATCTCCCTGCGCTTTTGCCGGAGCTTTCACGTCTGGACACTGTATTTATAGATCGGATAAACTATTGCAGCACCGGAATGTCTGTTACCTTTACCATTCCGAATGCCTCTGAGGAATACTGCGATCAGGTGCTTGAAGCCCTGCAAAGCAATGAGATCTACAGAGAGATCAAGGCCTTCGGCGGCCCGGCAGACGAAAACGGTAACATAAGGTATATGTTTGCGACAGGCAGCGGCTGCTCTGTTATGTTTGACAAGCTGGACGATAACGGCACCTTCATAGTCTCACGGGAATTCCTTGACGACCCGATAGACGCCGATAAGGTAACTAAATTCATCATGGGCCTTGAGAATAAGGAGATCTCTGCCGAAGATCAGGCTGTCACCACCGGGGAGGAAATATCCCTGCCGGAGGGCGTGATCTCTCTGGACAATGTGGATATATCAGTCAGAAACAGCTATGTAAACCACGCAGAGGACCGTATTGAGATAGCAGTTGACATGAGCGGTCTGCCGGAGGGCCTGCGGCCTGACCTGAACCGTACACTGACCGTATCCGACAGCCGGGGGAACCTATCAGGCGGTACGACAGGAGGTATCGGCAATTATACAGACTTTGAATACAATGACGGCGTTTACACCAGCTATATCACTGCCGGACTTTCCTCCTTTGACCTGAGTGAGAGCAACACCCTCACCCTTGACATTCAGGGCCTTAAAGACCAGAATGACCGGCTCATAGCTTCCGGCGGGGCAAAGCTGTATATTCAGGCCACTGCCGAAGAAGAAAGACCCGACACAGCAGAGGTATCAGGGCCGGGAAGCAAGATATATGCTGAGAACAAGGCAGCCTATGAGCAGTTCGGCATAAGCACTGCCGGCTCAGATCATCAGCAGGTGAGCTTCGGGCCGGGAGCAGAGGGCGCTTCTGTCTGCTCCGAGAAAAAGGGCAGTATCGAAAGCGGCTTTGAGGGTCTTGAGATAAACGTTATCGGCCTGACCGATGCAAAATTCGGCTGGAGGTCAGTCGATTACATCGTAAAGGGCTTTGACAGTTCAGTGGATATATCCAACAGCGACATCAGGCTGCTGCTTGCTGACGGCAGAGAGATACCTGTTACCGAAGGCAGCGCTGTTTCATACGCAGCAGACGGCGGCATGACCACAGTTTGCAGGGCGGTGTTCTCACCGGAAAAGCTTGGTATCTCAGCTAACGAAAGCTTCACCTTTGAGATACGAGAGCTCAGCACCCACGGGAAGTCCGCATCAAAGGGTCTCTTTAAAGCCGAGATCACCTGACGTGGAAAACCGCCGGATAAATGATCCTCCCTAAAGAAAAACAGTGAGCAGTCCAAGGGCTGTTCACTGTTCTTTTTGTTGCTGTAGCTAAATAGTTATCAACTGTCAGATGTGGGTCAGATTATACGCACTATCGCATTTACAGGGTTGTAATACATAGCAGTCGAAGCAGCCTGCATTCTGATGCCGTCACGCCAGTTCATAGCGTGTACTACCATTCCGTTGCCCACATACATCATAGCGTGGTTGTAGCCGTTGGCTATGATGATGTCTCCCGGCTGCATATTGCTGGCGGAGACTCTTGTGCCCCGAAGCATCTGCCCGTAGGCAGAGTGTGGCAGGCTGACACCGATCTGCTGGTAGGCGAGCATTGTCAGGCCGGAGCAGTCTGTGGCACGGTAGCCGACACCGCAGCTTACATATCTTCCGCCCACGTTTGCCAGAGCGTAATTTACTACCTTCTGTATCTTCGCCTGACGTGAGGTTGAAAGTGCAGCAGCCTTGGTGGTCCTTGCCACGTTAGCCACCTTCACATATTTTCCTGCCAGCTCACCGGTGGTGAATCTCACATAAGCGCAGGTGTTGGACTTTTCAAGGCCGGCAAGCTCTCTGCCGTCAGCAGTTGTGCGGACGCCCTCGCCGTAGGTCAGGTATCCGGTAGTGCCGGCATAGGTAAAGGTGCCGTTACTGTAGGTGTAGTAGGCCGCACCGCTTGCAGCCTTGTAATATGTGGTGCTCTCGGTGGTGTAGGTCTTTGCGGCCTTTGCAGAAAGCTGGCAGCGCACAGCCTCAACAGTCACCTCATAGCTCCTGCTCTTGACAAGATAGCTGCTGCCGTTGTTGTAAATAGGCATGAATCCCAGATTTTTGAACTCTGCAAGAGTAACAGTCCTGAGCTTTTTGCCGTCCACATAAAGATCAAAAACAGTGCCCTTTGCGTAGGCGGAAATATTTGAAATGCCCACGCTTATCTGGTCGGAGCAGATGTATTCGCAGGTGAGCTGCGGAGCAGCGGGTGTTGCTGCTGCCACCTGCTCATCAGTCTTTCTGCGCACTGAGGAAATTGAAAGGTAGCAGTCCTTGCAGCTTCCCTCAGTCACAAGAATGTACTTTCCGGTGTTTTTGCTGACACTCTTGCCCTCGCAGTTCTGGCCGTTCTTGTCGGTCATCACAGCGGTATAATATCCGGCCTCCGGGAGTGTTCCCTGAGAGACCATCTTGCCGTTGACCATCTTATAATAGGCCGTACCCTTAGAAGCATAGTAAACTGTCTTAGCCTTGGTGGTGAAGTAAATGCAGGTGGAAAAGGCCGAACGTGTCCTTTCCTTCATAGCGCTGATCTTCACGGAATGTTTGGTGTTGGGAGCAAAATAGCGTGTGCCGCCGGTTACATTGAAGATGTATTTCGCAGCTGCCATTTCCTCTTTAGTTTTAGCGGCGGTCTTCTGACCGTCCACCCAGATCTCAAAAGTGGTTTCATCGTCGTAGTCATTGGGGTTGTTGAGCGCAAGCTCGATCTTGCCGGAAAAAACTGCGGTCTCCGAGACTGACGGCTTAGCCGGAGCAGATGTGCTGTATCCCGCAGCGACGGCATCTACGGGAGCGGCCGATACTGCAAGCATGAGCACAAGGATAACAAAAGCTACAGTCTTTGAAATAAAACTATTCATAAAAAACCTCCTATGCTAAAAATAATAGCATAGGAATTGTAACAAAACGTAATTCTGCTGTAACTAATTTGTAAACATTGAAATCGAATTGTAACCATATTTATAAAAATAAGCCGAAATATGTATTATTTTTGTACATCTTGCAAAATAGACAAAACCGGCCGGCATTTTAATGCGCAATGCACAATGCACAATGCACAATTATTCCGCCTTTGCGGGTTTGGCTAAGGTTTATTTATCCTGCGTCCTTAATAGTTTTTAATGCACAATTTTCTGACGTTCTGTCCGGGTAAGTGCGATGTGCTCATTTTCTGCTTCTCACCGGGTATGTGCAGAAGAACTTTTTAAAGGCCCCCTGCCAAGGGCAGGACACATATAAAAAAGTATACCAAGAACACCAAATTATCCTCCCGCACTC
>CADBTF010000109.1 GCA_902797485.1 uncultured Ruminococcus sp.
GACTTTTACTCGTTCTCAAAGTGCAATTTCTAATGTCGTTTACTATAATACTTTGCAGCTGATAAAATAAAGCAGCTGCATTTGTTCATTGATAAGAGGAAAAAAGGCATGGCAAATATCAAGAAAAAGAAAAAGTTCAAGCCCCGTCCGGGGTATACGATCGAGCAGTACAGGCGGGACAATATGCAGGCCTACGGTGTTATGTTCGGAGTGGCAGTTGCTGTTGTGGGGCTGCTGATATATTTCGTTTTCTTCCGGAGCACCGGAGATAAATCCAGCGAGGAGGCAGTGGTGCCTCAGACTGTTACCAAGCAGATCGTTATTCCCGGTGAGAGCGAGGTGGATATCGCTCCGGCAACTACTACAGCAGCTTCTGAAAGCGGCAGCGAGATACTTTCTGAAAACAGCACCACGGCGGCCGGGGCCAAACAAACTGAGGCCGTGGGCCACAAGCTTGAGGTGAAGGACGGTATCACCTATGTTGACGGGATAATGATAGTCAACAAGACCTTTTCACTGCCCGCCACATTCTCTCCCGGCCTTGACAAGACTGCTGAGGACGCCTTCAACGAAATGGCAAGTGCAGCCTGGGGAGAGGGAATTTCGCTGTTTATCTGCTCCGGCTTCAGAACATACCGTGAGCAGGAAATGCTCTATAACAACTATGCTGCCCAGCGGGGAGTTGAGGAGGCAGACAGAGTTTCCTCCCGTGCGGGGCATTCAGAGCATCAGTCCGGCCTCTGCATGGACGTGAATACCACAGATTTTGATTTTGCCGGAACAAAAGAAGCTGTCTGGCTGGCAAACAACTGTGCCGATTACGGCTTTATAATCCGTTTCCCTATCGGCAAGGAGAATATCACCGGCTACGCCTATGAGCCCTGGCATATCCGATATGTCGGCAAGGAGGCCGCCAAGGAAATAACAGATCAGGATATCTGCCTGGAGGAGTACCTTAATGTTTCCTCCGATTACAAAAATTCCTCAGACCAGGTCTTATAGCTTAGCTTTTCTGCGATAGCTTGATATTGCTTTCCCGAAGCTGGACGTGAAGCACTATGGGGTCATAGTATCCAGCGGGTACAGATGTGCCGCTTATCTACCGTCTGGCAGATATTGCAAGGGAAAAGCTCAGATATGTATATACCGGAAATTGCTGATAAAAAAACCGCCCGTACACCGAGCGGTTTTTCTCATATATAGAGCTCCATGTCGATACATTCCCACAGGCCGATTTTAAGCTCACATTTCCGCCTGCCGTACTCCTTGAAGCCGGCAGCTTCGTAGCAGTGCTTAGCTGACGGGTTGTTGGCAAATACTCCCAGATCGATTCTCTTTGCGGAGAGGTTTTCCTTGACATATTCTATCCCAAGGCGCAGCAGCTCCTTGCCAAAGCCCTTGCCCCTGTGCTCCGGTGAGACGATCACAAAGCCGAACCGCACAGAGCTTTTATCCTGCGGGGCGGGGTATCGGATAATGAAATGCCCGATAACGGTGCCGTCATCATCAACGGCGGTCAGCGGGATAAAATTGCCGGTGACTGTCTGGGGCTGATAGTTGTTCTCTATGTCCTGCCCCGAAAGCGGGAACTTATTGAACCTGTCCGCCGACCATTTGTAGAGCTCCTCCTCCGTCCGGAGCCATTCAGAGATGATCTCCGGGTCCTCCTTTTGAAATGCTCTCAGCTTCACAGTGATGCTCCTTTCTGCTTTGAATCATCTGCTATTATCATAGCATGCCTGTGAGCATAAGTCAAGTGGTTCTTAATATTGTGATTCACATATCGTTTACATTTTGTTAATACTACGTTCTGATGTTTTGCCTTTGTGCAGCGGTATAATTTAGTGAAATGAGAACTCATTTATAGAAAGATCTTTCTAACAGGTGGTGATGAATATGACCGATGAAAAATTGCTTGCGCTTCTCCGATTTGATGAGGACGAGGGGCTCAAAGAAATGATGTCGGCATATTCAAGGCTGGTATATTCTATCGCTGCGAATGTCCTTTCCAGTGATGAGGATAGAAAGGAAGCCGTAAATGATACCTTCTATAAGGTCTGGCGGGCGAGAAACGACATTGACCTTGAACGTGCAAGTCTTAAAAGCTATGTTTCCATGGTGGCAAGAAGCTGCGCACTCAGCAAGCTTAAAAGCCTGAAGCAGTATGAGCCGCTGCCGGAGAATGAGCTTGACCTTGGCATTGATGTGGATTTCAGCACCGATCCCGCTGCCAGGCAGAACGAAAGCATTATCAGGGAATGTGTAAGCCATATGCCCATGCCGGACAGGGAGGTATTCATAAGCCGCTATTATTTCGAGAAGCCGATCTCAGTGATAGCGCTGGAGCTGGGCCTGAAAGAGAGACGGGTAGAATACATTCTCCAGAAGGGCAGGCGCCGCTTGAGAACGGCATTGATAAAAGGAGGGATACTGTTATGAGGAGAGTAAACGATATGTTAAAGCTGATTCCTCTTGACGAACTGAAAGGAGGCAATACTATGAATGAGATAAGACCAACAGCTGAAATGCCTGATAAGAAAGGCAGCAAAGGCAGCATAAAGCTGCGCCGGGGCACCAGCGGCATCATTGCAGCGGCACTGGCAGTCGCCGTCGGCGGGGGAGTGCTGGCCTACACAATGTCCGGCAGGGGAGTATCACCTGCGGCGAATGTGTCAGAGAGCGCCATGCCCATAGACTCTGAGGCTCAGGTGCAGGCGGATAAAAATGCCGAAGCAATTTACAGCCTGATAAACTCAAATGTCATGAGCCTGATAGAAGACGGAAAGCTAAATGAAATAAAGAAAGGTTCATTTGTGAGGGATATGTACGCCCCATATGACGATACCACAAATGTCCGGGTCAGAAACGACCCTCAGAACGACGGTGTGCCGGACGAGGGTACTTGCTTTTACTGCATTGACGCAACATACAAGGTGGTATTCGTGCAATGGCGTTCGCCGGAGAATGTGGTGGGTCAGTACAGCGTATATGACTGCGAGAGATCAAAGTTCGGTGAACTGCCTGATACCCCTGACTTTGTGGTGATAGACAGCAAGACCGGCGATATATCCCAAAGCAAGCAAGCCCACGCGATCTATGATGTGATAAACAGAATGCTGTATGATTACGCATGGGGAGAGTACCCGACAAATCAGTTCAGCGGGCTGCTTCCTCCCGGCAACTGTGAAATGCTTGACTTTGACCACCCCGACAGCTATGCTGACCTTATCTACAGAATAAAGCAGTACAATACCGAAGGCGTTGAGCTTACCGGCAAGGTGTATTTCGAGTACAGCCTTGGCAATGACCTTTTCTTCCTTGAATGGCAGAAGGCAGAGGGTGAGCCTATAGAGATCTGGCCCTATAATGCGGGTATAACTGTCAGCAGGCTTGGAGAGGTCCCTGAAGACTGGCATATAGATCAGTTTACAAACTTTACTGATACTAAAGCACCTTTATCCATCGGCTGCCAGAAGAATGAATTAAAAACCAGCACTCAGAACGGATACTATCACGGTGTTATCACAGAGAGAAGCAATATGCCGGAGGTGTTTGAATGGTATGAAAGCTTTGTCAAAGCAAATTATGAGCCGGTGCCCTTTGATGAGAGCAAGCTCAAGACTATAGAAGACATAAAGCAGATAGTTAAATACGACTGGCTGGATCTTGAGCAAAGAGAAAGAATTTATATCCGCACCTCTGACATGGAGGGCGCAAACATCTATGTGAACGGAAGATATTATAATGTTGAGGACATCTCTGTTCTGAGCCTCCTCGACAATGAAATGCCCCCGCAATTATACAGTTGATCGTCAAGGGTCAATAGAATAATACACAAGCAATAATTTAAGCGCCTCTGTCTCAGGGGCGCTTTTGCTGTTGCTTCGGCAGTTTATTTGCTGTATAATATTCTTGCATCAGCTGTGGGAAATGAGCCCTCAAAAAAATGCAAGCCTTTGCTTATAAATTCCGATTACCATAGTGAAAGGGGGTAAGCCAATGACCGACGGCGAGATCATAGAGCTTTTCAACGCCCGCAGCGGGGACGCAGTTACAGAGGCATCAAAGGCATACAGCGGAAGGCTTAAACGGCTGGCGCTTTCATTTCTCGGCAGTGAACAGGACGCAGATGAGGCTCTTAACGACGCATACATGAAGGCATGGCAGACTATCCCTCCCATGGAGCCTGATGACCTTTTCGGCTACCTTGCAAGGCTGGTCCGCTGCACCTGCTTTGATATGCTGGATAAGCATTCCGCCCTGAAACGCTCCGCCTGCCTTGTGGAGCTGACAAATGAGCTGAGCGAGTGTATCGCAGACACAAGCACAGACTTTGAAGCCGGTGAGCTGGCAGAGCTTTTGAACAGCTTTCTCTCAAAGCAGAAGCCTTATAAGCGAAGGCTGTTCGTGTTAAGGTATTTCTACGGTTTAAAGATAAGTGAGCTCGCCGCAGAAACAGGCTTCTCCGAAAGCAAGGTGAACACAGCGCTCTCCCGTATGCGGAGGGAGCTGAAAGACTATCTCAAAAGAAAGGGAGTATCACTATGAACGAAACGGAGATCTTAAAAGCAATGAACCGAATAGACGGGCAGTATCTTGATGTAAGAGCAGGAATAAAGCAGCACCCTGCCAAATGGTACCGCAGGCCGGCAGCTATAGCAGCAGCGGTCTGTGCGGCGGCTGCCATGACTGTAACGGCAGGGGCAGTCTATAACGTCTTTTTCCACAAAGAAAGTGTTGAGCACTATATCTCAGCAA
Organism: uncultured Ruminococcus sp.; assembly: GCA_902797485.1. Classification (GTDB taxonomy): domain Bacteria; phylum Bacillota; class Clostridia; order Oscillospirales; family Ruminococcaceae; genus FB2012. The sequence goes on from CADBTF010000109.1 coordinate 4,759, forward strand.
GTGACTCACTGCCCGAAACACCCTGCCTGACCGCCGAGAACAGTCATATAAGGCTGACGGTGGACAAGATACTTTATGACGGCTGTGTGCCGACGCTAATCATCACAGCCGAAGCTCTTGACGAGCAGGGCCTGCGGCTTATAGCTGAGACCCCTATCATCTATTTCAGCAGCCGGCAGCAGCCGGACCCGGTCACTCTGGGTCTTGCAGGCGGCGGAGAAATGTTCAGAGATGATCAGGAAGATGAGAAGATCTATAAGTATATCTGCGAGCTTGACAGTGAGGATCTTCTGAACAGCGGCCTTGATAAGCCTGTGTTCCTGCATTTCAGCTTCAGCGGGGAGCATAGGGTCAAGCTGAATGAAAAGGGCGGGGTCGATACAAGCGAGATGCTTTCAGCAGAGGTGCGGTTTGAGAAGAACCTTGAAACAGCTGAATATATTTCCTCCGACGGCAGGTGCATCACAATGTCACCGATAGCAGCTCAGCTGGGCAGCGGCTTTACCCTTGAGGAGGGTGAAAATGATCTCCTTATGGATATGCAGCTTAAATATTCCGACGGCAGCATAGGACCGCTTCCTCATTCCAAGACCACTACCGACCATCTGAATTACGAAATCACTGAGGGTGTTGCCTCTGTTGGATATGAGCGGCTGTTCTACGGGCGGGTGCTTGATATATCAGATGTGACCGCAGTGATTGTCAAGGGTCAGGAGTTTACACGGAAATAGCCGCCCCTCAGCACCCTATCTTTTCTCTCAGCAGCCCCAGCAGCTTTTTCTCCCGTCTTGACACCTGTACCTGTGTCATGCCCAGCATTGAAGCAGTGACCGCCTGTGTCTTGCCGGAAAAATATCTCAGATAGATAAGCTGCCTGTCAGCATGGTCTAAGGTGGAAAGGGCCTGAGTAAGAGCAAGCCTGTCGGTGATTTCGCCGTCCGGCGGGGGAGTGGGGATATCCAGCACAGTTCCCTCGCTGCCCTCAAGATCGGCAGTCAGGCTCACCGTGGGCTGTGAAGCTTCAAGGGCCTCCGTCACAAGCTCTGCCTCTTCACCAAGCCTCTCCGCCAGCTCAGAGACCGTCGGCTCACGCCCCTCACGCAGCAAAAACAATTCCCGCTCCCGTGTCAGCCGCAGAGAGAGCTCCTTTAGGCTGCGGCTGACCTTGACTGTTCCGCCGTCCCGGAACAGCCGGCGTATCTCACCCAATATGACCGGCACCGCATAGGTAGAAAACCGCACGCCCCGCTCGCTGTCAAAGGCTTTGGCAGCTTTGATAAGCCCAAGGCAGCCGGCTCCGAAAAGGTCGTCGTATTCAATGCCCTTCCCACGAAAGCGGTTGGCGCACATATGCACAAGTCCCACGTTTTCCTCCGCAAGGCGGTTAGGGTCAGCTGCCGCTGCCATTCTGAGGCTTCCTTGTGCGAAGGGTCCGCAGCATGGTGACGGTGGTGCCGTGCTCCGGTCTGCTTGTTACCCGCAGCTTGTCCGAAAAGCTTTCCATGATAGCAAAGCCAAGGCCAGCCCGCTCCTCGTCGGGAGCAGTGGTGAAAAGCGGCTCTCTTGCCCTTGCAACGTCGGCTATGCCGCAGCCCTTGTCCTTTACGGATATGTAGAGCCGGCAGCCCTCCAGCAGCCGGACCTCCATTCTGATCTCACCGACGGTGTCTCTGTAGGCGTGAACTATGCAATTGGTCACTGCCTCGGACACCGCCGTTTTTATTTCGCTGAGCTCGTCCACTGCCGGGTCCAGACTTGAAATAAAGCCGGACACAGCAAGCCTTGCAAAGCGTTCATTTTCCGAAAGGCTCGGAAACCTGAGCACCATTTGATTTAAGACCTTTAGCTTCATATTTTTATACCTCCTATCAGGCTGCGGCGTTTCTGGTAGATAATGCTGCACAGCCTCTGCACTCCCCCAAGCTCCATGAGCTTTTTTATTTCGGGCTTTGGATTAACAGTGATGAGAGTTCCGCCCAGATCGTTCATCAGCTTGTAGCGCCCTATTATCAGCCCGATGCCAGAGCTGTCCATAAAGCTGACATTTTCAAAATCGAGTATAAGGCGCAGCGGCAGGCGCTTCATGATCTCATCATCTATGGGCCCACGCATACCCTTGGCAGAGCAGTGGTCAATATCGCCGGACAGCTCTGCTAAAACCGTCCTTGTGGCCGCATCATAAAAAACCGTCACCGGCATAACAGTCCCTCCTTAAAATTTCTGCAAATATATGATACCACACTTAAAGCAGATTTTTTGTCATAACAAAGCAGTTATCCTGCTGGTTTTCGGGCAAAAAAAAAAGCACAAGCCAAAATGCTTGTGCCGTATCGTAAGAGTATTATTATCATTTGTCAGGTATTACCTCATTTGCACCGTAGGTCAGTGTCAGAAGGCTGTCTCCAAGGTGGACATTTTCCACCACTATATTATCATAGTCGATAGACAGATCATAGTGTGAGAAATTCCAGAAGGCCTTTATTCCAAGGGAGACCAGCCTGTCAGCGATCTGCTGAGTATTGGCCTTAGGTATGCACAGCACTGCAAGCTGCGGCTTGTTCTTAGCGCAGAACTCCTCCAGCTTCTTAGTGCTTATCACATTCAGCTCCCCGACCTGCTTACCCTCAAGGGCAGGCTCACGGTCAAATATACCTATCAGCCGGCAGCCACGGGTGGTGAAATTTATATGAGTGGCAATGGCTCTGCCAAGGTTGCCTGCGCCTATCAGTATGGTTTTAAACTGCCTGTCAACTCCAAGGATATGCCCGATCTCACTGTGCAGCTCCCTGACACGGTAGCCGTACCCCTGCTGACCGAAGCCGCCGAAATTGTTCAGGTCCTGCCTGATCTGAGAGGCAGTGAGCTTCATCATTTCAGAGAGCTCTCTTGAAGATATCCTGTCCACGCCATTGCGCATCAGCTCTCCTAAAAATCTGTAATATCTTGGCAGCCGCTTTATCACCGAAGCGGACACTGTACCGTTCTTTGCCATAATATCCTCTTTTCTACATTGTCAAATAAATAACAATAATATTATATATCACTTACCTGATTTTGTCAACCCTTTTTATTATGCGGGCATTGCAGCAAAAAGAGCTAAACGTCAGAAACGCTTAGCTCTTAAAAATTATCATTTATAGCGCTGAACAATCGTCAGCCCCGAGCCAGATAAAGCTTTATTTCTGCACACGGCTACGGGCGAGGGCATTACGCCGTCCGCAGGACAAATTATCATTTGGCCTAAGTAAAATTACTTCTCGTCCAGCTGGCTTTTAAGCTTGCTGGATTCCTGCTCCATGAGCTTCATCAGGTCCTCAAAGCCGGCGGTCACTGATTTCATATCAGGTGCAGGCTTCTCTTCGGCTGCGGGAGCGACCTCAGCAGGCTTTACAGTCTCGATAGGCTCGTTGTGGTCGATCACACGGGAAGCCTTCTCGTAATAAGACGGGTCAATATCCGGCTTATTTTCGGGCTCTTTTTCTTCCGGCTCGACCTCAACAGACTTTTTGCTTGCAGGTCTTACAGGCAGCTCGTCGAAGATGATCTCCTTCTCAGCAGGCTTAGCAGGCTCCGGCTCGTCATCAATTTGGGCCTGCTTGCTGACATTTCTGACCGGCACCGATTCACCGAAATCTATATCATCAGGCTGCTCGTTCTGGTGAATGCTGTTGTTGATAAGCTCCTTGTCCTTCTTGCCGCCAAAGAGGAAATCGTCAAGCTGAACGGGCTGTTCCTTTTCTTCGTCCTCTTCGTCTTCGTCATCATAGTCATACTCGCTGAAGCGTGCTCTGTTGACTACCATAATGATAAGCTCCAGGAGCACCAGCAGGCAGAGGGGAGCAGCGATAAGCACGATCATTCCGAACTTGGAGGTCATAAAGGTTATGATCTTACCGGCTGTCTCATAGTAGGTGGAAGCAGTACCGACGATATTTGAGGTTTTAAGGCGGTAGAGAGTGTTAGGGTCCTTCTCCTGGAAAACGGTATATACCACACCGCTGAGGTCAGCGCTTGTGGAAACATCTGCCAGCCAGAAAACAGAGGTGCCGACACCGGGAACCTCCTCAGCCAGCACAGCCTTTTTAATACCCTCCGGGCTTGGAGAACCGTTTGAAGCAATTACCAGTGAGCCCTTGGGGATAGCGTCACCCATAGCGTCAGTGTCCATAATATACATACTGTAGCCGGCAATGCTGGGAGTAACATCTTTGTTTTTAAAGACAGAAGCCACGCCGAAGATTATCAGTGCCTCCAATACCATAAAAACAATAAAGAAGATAGCGACGCTTTTGCCCGCCGTTGATCTTTGTTTTGTAGTAGCCATTAACAACAATTCCTTTCCTGAATAACTGAATTTTATGCTCGAAATTTATTATAACACATTTAAACTGAAATTTCAACTCTTTTTGAGAATTTTTTAGATTTTTGAAAAAGTTATTGACAAATGTCCTGAAATCGGTTATAATTATTAAGCTGCGAACCTTAAAATAAGCA
>CADBTF010000110.1 GCA_902797485.1 uncultured Ruminococcus sp.
TTCACAAGAATGTAATCTGTGTTGAAGGTAGAGACTGCAAAAATGCCTATCTTGTTTTCTGCAAGGACAGTCGAGAGCTTTGAGAGAATACCTATCAGCGAAAAATCCAGCACTCCCTCGATTCGGAAGCCCTTCCAGCCGTCGTCACGCTCTAAGGTGTTCTCCGGCACATCGACGGTGGGGCAGACCAACGAAAGCTCCTCGTCAGTCTGCCCGACGAAATAAAGCGGGGAATCAAGCTTTAACTCACTGCCCGGCGGCAGCTTGCAGACGGTCAGGCTGTAGGGCAAGGTCTTTAATACCATGAATATCCTCCTTAATAGGTCAGCTCGCTGCCGCCGACAAATTCTCTCACAAGAGAGGTGCCCGGCACCAGCTCAATATCCACCGGTTCAAGATACTCCAATATCTCGATCATCAGATCAAGCTGGTCGAAGCTGTAGCCGGTGTCACGGACACGCCGCAGGTCGTCCAGCAGATAGCGCTTGTAGGCAGAGGGCTCATAGGCCATAAAGGTGTTTATGGAATACTGGGAGTTGTGCTTGTAGGGCATTATGTATTTGTCCTCCCCCCGCTCGACGGAGGCGAACATTTCCATAGTTGCCACTGCCTCCCGCCCACGGAAGAGCTTGTCACGGATAAGCCTCCGCATAAGCCGCAGATGCGAGGGGTGCAGAAGCACCCCTGATTTGGTCTCAAGACGTGTTCTCACGCTGACATATATGCCGTTGGCAATATCTGCATGGACGCCCATAACAGAGGGGTTCAGTGCGTGTATGCCCTCGAAGATGACCAGCTCGTTTTCCTTGCGTTTCAGCTTCCTGACCTCGGTGCCTCTGTCCTGACGGGTGAAATCAAAGGTGGGTATCTCTATCTCCTCGCAGTTGGAGAGCATCTTCATATGCTTGTCAAGCAGCTCCAGATCCAGTCTGGAGGGGGATTCAAAGTCTATGGAGCCGTCCTCGCAGCGCTCGGCAGTGGCCTCGTCCAAGGGCAGAAAATAGTTGTCCATAGAGATAGTATGCGCCTCCATGCCGGCCTGATCGAGATATTCCTCCAGCCGCAGAGCGGTGGTAGTCTTTCCGGAGCCGGAGGGCCCTGCCAGCAGGATAATAGGCTTTGCACCTCTGCTTTCAGCAATGGAATCCGCCACTGTTTCGATCTGCAGGCGGTAGTCCTCCTCACAGCGCCTGACAAAGCCGGAGGCCTTTTTTTGTATTCGCTTGTTAATGGTAAGGCAGCTTATTTTTTTCATATAGTTATCTCCCTTCTGTTATAGCTTTTTTATGTATCTCACGTCACAGGCAAAGTGTTCTGTGATGACAGGAAGTGTCCTGACCCTTGTAAACCCCATTTTCTCATAAAAGCGCTGGGCGGCCTTCATGTTTTCAAGTGTTTCCAGGCAGCAGTAACGGTAATGCTCCCTTGCAAATCCAAGGGCAGTGTTCAGCAGATGCTCCGCCAGCCCCGTACCTCTGGCAGAGGGCAGCAGATACATCTTTTGCAGCTCGCAGAGCTCATCGCTGAGGGGGCCGATCCCGCAGCCGCCGACTGCCTGACCGTTTCCGTCCACAGCCACCCAGTAGCGGCTCCTGTCATCAGAGTAGACCTCTGAGAAGCGGCCAAGCATCGGGTCAGTCCAGGCGGTGCCTTCACGGGCAGCGTTGAATTCGATCAGGCACCCTCTGATTATCTGCTCAACGGCAGCGTTATCGCCGGGCTCTATCAGCCTGACCGTGTATGAAGCAGGTCCCATATTTTTGCTTAGCTCTCCCATTTGCTGCATAGGTTGGCAATGGTATCTGCCATTTTGCCAAGCTCCTTGTTGGTGAGCCCCTTGCTTGACTGGACGATCGCACTGAGCCTGTCAAGTGAAGCCACCAGCCGCTGATAGGCAGTGCTGGGCTTGGCAGTTCGGGTGACGGGTATGGGCTCGGTGTTCTTGAAGCTTCCGGTCAGCAGGTCAAGCTCTGCGCCGCTGTAGGGGCAGTAGGCATCAAGGCCCATGTCCTCCCGCAGGTGGGCGGTGTACTGGTCGGCAACTGCGCTGTCGCCGTGATTGACGAACACTTTGTCAGAAACTTTTATATGGCTTATCCATTCGTCAAGGCCCGCCTTGTCTGCGTGGCCGCTGACACCCGGAAGGATAGTGACCTCTGCGCATACGCTGATGTCCTCACCAAAGAGCTTGACTCTCTTTACTCCCTCGCAGAGCGAACGCCCAAGCGTCTGGGCCGCCTGATAGCCCACGAAAACTACAGTACACTCCGGCCGCCAGAGATTGTGTTTCAGGTGGTGCTTGATCCTGCCGGCCTCGCACATTCCGCTGGCAGAGATGATGACCTTGGGTATCCTGTCAAAGTTAATGGCACGGGATTGGTCGCTGGTGACGGCGAGCCGCAGGTCATCAAAGGTTATGGGGTTGATACCCATTTTTACATAGCGCATCGCTTCCTCGTCGTAGCAGGATTCACGGTTGCGGATAAATATATCAGTGGCATCAATGGCTAAGGGCGAATCAACATAGACGGGGAAATGTGCGTGGCCCTTTACAAGACCCTGCTCCTTGACCTGCCGCAGAAAATAGAGCATCTCCTGAGTTCTGCCGACGGCAAAGCTTGGGATAACTACATTCCCGCCCCGGTCAAAGGTGCGCTGCAGCACGCCGGCAAGTTCCTTTGCGTAGTCTGTCGGGCGCTGGTGCAGGCGGGTGCCGTAGGTGGATTCCATTATAACATAGTCAGCTTCATCAAGGTACTGCGGGTCACGGATAAGCGGCTGGCTTTTGTTGCCGATGTCTCCGGAGAAGACCAGCTTGCGGGTCTGGCCGTTTTCAGTCAGCCAAAGCTCAATGCTTGAGGAACCCAGCAGATGCCCGGCGTCCACAAACCTGACCCTGACCCCTTCGCAGATCTCAATCGTTTCATCGTAATCATGAGGCACAAGGCACTTTATAGCGTCCTCAGCATCGGCTATGGTGTAAAGGGGCTCCACGTCCTCCTGACCCTTGCGCTTGGCCTTGCGTGAGCGCCATTCGCTTTCAAATTCCTGTATGTGTGCGGAGTCTCTCAGCATTATCCCGCAGAGATTGGCGGTGGCTTTTGTGCAGTGGATATCCCCTCTGAACCCGCCGGCGCAGAGCAGCGGCAGCAGCCCGGAGTGGTCTATGTGAGCATGAGTGAGCAGCACGAAATCAATGCTTGAGGGTGAGGTGGGCACCTGAGCATTCTCGTAAACATCTACCCCCTGCTCCATGCCGAAGTCAACTAAGAAATGCTTTCCGCAAGCGTTTATATAGGTGCAGGAGCCGGTTACTTCATGGGCGGCTCCTATAAAATGCAGTTTCACACTATTACCTCCTGTTTTGAAAGATATGCAGATCGTCTGCTTTATATATTATAGCACATTACATATATATTTGCAATATTTTCAGAAAATTTTTGTTTTCTCCTACAAAAAATATTTACTTTTGCCGGCTTGACAATTTTTTGAAATGTTGTATAATGTATCCAAAGGAAACTGAAAGGAGCTTTCACATGAGACCGGACGGCTCCGGTGCTGGAGCCCGCCGCAGAACCTTGGGGACAGCGCACCTGCTGCGTTGCCGGTCCGGAGGGCGATCTTACTGAAACAGGCTCCTTTGACAAACCCTTTGAGAGAAAGGACAAAGCATGAAGATATATCTCTATGGCATGATCTGCGGCTCCAACAGCTTTAAAATAGGAGCCTTTCCACAGCCGGACGAATACACTGAGATCGAGCAGAGCGCAAGGTTTGTCGGCGGCGAGACCGGCACCTGTGCAGCAGTGCTTGCCTCTCTTGGGGCGGCAGTCAGGCTGGACGGCACCCACATCGGCAGGAGCATGACTGAGCTCACCCGGGAGTTTTACAAGGGCAAAAGCGTTGATCTCAGTTCCCTGACCTTTGATGAAGACTTTGAGGGACTGGAGGATTACATTCTCATTTCCGGCGACATTCGCACACCCTTCGGCAGGTTTGCACATTTCTTCGCAGATGCATATAACGGCGGTGCAAAGCACTGGAACGTTCCGAAGCAGAGTGATGTTCTGTGGTGTGAGACTGCCGCTATAGATGACTGCTTCGGGGAGGACTCTGAGAGCTGCGCCAGGCTGTGCGTTGAGAGCGGCAAGCCATATGTCACCATTGACTGCAAATATGACAGCTATATCCACCGCCATGCTTCAGTGACGGTCATTTCCGGAGAGGCGCTGAAAATGCACTACGGCAATGTGTCCCATGAGGAAATGCTTCCACGCTATACAGAAAACACAGACGGCCTGACTGTCATCACCAACGGCAGCTTGGAGTTTATCTACGGCAGGAGGGGAGAGCCGGTCAGGAGCTTTAAGCCTTTTAAGGTCAAGGCAGTCAGCACCCTCGGAGCGGGAGATACCTTTAAGGCAGGCTGCACCTACGCCCTTGCCAGGGGCATGAGCGATGAGGAGCTTGTGCAGTTTGCAAGTGCCTGCGCCGGAGCCGCAGTGTCCCGGTACCCAAGCCAGCTTTGCCCGCCCACCCTTGATGAGGTGGAGGCGCTTATTCGGGAGCGGCACTGTGAGTTCAGCAAGTAAGCATAAGTAAGGCACTTCTGCCGATATGCAGCAGAAGTGCCTTAAAACTCCTATTATAAAACCGGCTCGTACTCGATCCTGATCGAGGGGAGCTTTTCTATTGTCTGGTAGCTGTTCATCAGGCCGTCCTCGGCGGAAAGGTCATTTTCGCCGGAGGCAGGGGGGGCAAACAGTCGGAGTGTCAGGTCAGCGGCACCCTCAAGAGGCTTCTCGTAGAAAGCGCTCATAAGGTCGATAGTCTTAGCCTTGGGAGACTTGTAGAACCACTTGCCGTTTATCTCCATCATAATATTTGAGTCGTCGTCGAAGGTGACCTCGCAGAAGTGCGGGTTCTTTTCAAAGTGCAGCGGCACCTCAATGCCCTCTGCGTCCTCAGAGCCGCCCCAGCGCAGCTTAACAGGGAACTGTATCTCCTCGCCTCTTGTCATGGAGGGCTTGAAGAAATCGTCATGGATAAGCTCCTTGTATACCTTCATAACAGGCTGCTCGATGCCGCAGTCAGAGTAGTTGGGGTCCTCGATCTCAAGGCCCAGCCTGCCCCTGTCTCTGAACTGATAGAAGGTAAAGCCGGAGAACCATTCCTCGGGGTCGTTTTTCAGCAGCTCACAGAAGCTCTTTACCATCTCGGCCTGCTCATAAGGGCCGGTAACGTCGCCGTCGGCATTGAACTCGCTCATGACCATAGGCTTTGAAACTCCGCCGTTTATCTCCTTGAAGCGTCGGTAGCTCATTTTGGTGAGGGCGTAGGTGTCAGCCACCTTGCTCCTGCCGTACTGCTTGTTCTCCTGGTCCTTGAGAGCCACATCATAGGGCCAGCCCCAGTGCAGAGCCATATACTTATCCACCGACCAGATGTCGGTCTCCTTAACGGCCTGCGAGAACTCCTTCTCCATGATGATCTCGGTGGCGTTCAGGTCCTCGATGCCGCCGATGCAGAGAATGGTCGAAACATTCGGAGCATACTCCTTGAGCACCTTATTAAAGCGGCAGTAGAAATCCGCAACTCCCTGATAGGTGGTGCGCTTTGTAAAGGAGAACCAGTTGCCGGTGGCCTCATGGTTTATTCTCAGCATCAGTCTGCCGAAGGGGCGCAGGTCCTTGGCGATAGCGATAAGGTGATCGTCGGTAACGTTAGGGTCAATGGTAAGGGTAAGGGTCACGTCCTGACCGTGGCGGCGGACATCACGCATATAATTGAAAGGCTCACCCTCAGTGTCTCCGATAAGACCGCCCTTGTAGGTGAAATAGTCGTCATAGGGGTAATCCCACTGGAATGAGACCTCAGCGTCCTTCATTACCTCTGAGATCCTGCCGGGGAACTGCTCGTCCAGCGGATAGTAGCAGTACATCAGCGAGATGCTTCTGTGGGGCCTGCCCAGCTTGTGGAGAATGTAATCCTGATTTACATACTCGCCTCTCTCGGAGCCGTCACCCAGATCGACGGCGCATTTTGCCTTGCCCATATGTACGGAATAGGCTTTCAGTCCTTTCATATCTTTACCTCCTGTCAAATAATTGGAAACGTTTTCATTTTTATGCTGTTTAAAAGCCGCAGCGTGCGGCTTTTATTTCTTAGCTTACAAGTATTTCGTTGAGCTTGTCAAATATCAGAGCCAGCTTATGGAAGCTCTCGTTTGCGGCGTCGGTCTCCGGGAACTGCTCTGTGAAGATGCAGATTATGTAGGGACTTTCCGCATAGCAGATAGCGCAGTCATGGTAGCTGTTGGTCTCCATATCGGAGCCGTATTTGTGGGCTACCTTATATTTCTGGCTAAGGGCATCACTGATCTGGTAGTTGAAGCTGGTGTTCGTCATAAGGTCAACGAGCCATTCGCCGTTTTTATCATTCAGGCTGTAATTGTAAATGCCTTTATAGGATTCCAGCATTGCCGAAGCAGTACACATTGAGAAATAATACCCCTCGGAAAGCAGGTAGTTGATACCGCTGCTGTACTGATGCGAATTAAAGACATATCTGCCAAAACGGTCTATGAGATTGACATAGGCGGTGTTATCGCTTAGCTTGACTGAGTTTTCGATAAGCTTCCTGACTGTATACTTTTTATGGTAATCATTAACAGTCAGGTGGCCCTCCTCCGGAGCAGCATCGGTATAAATGCGGTTGATCGTGACTTCTTCGTCAAGGTTTACTCCGCTTTCGAGCAGTGCTTCGATATAAGGCACCTTGATAGTAGAGCAGGTCTGGAAGCTCTTGTTGGCGTTATAGCTTACGGTAATGCCTGTCTGCGGATTATAGTAAGCAAAGCCCAGATTCTGACCGAACTTTAAGATCATTTCGTCCAGCTCGTCCAGTGTCTTTTTCAGTTCATCATTTGAGGTGACTGTGTTTGCTTTGGTGAAATATGCTCTTGAGTTGATGATATAGTTCATGTCTACCGCAACAGGGTCCGGCTTAGGGGCCGGTGCGGCGGTGGTGGTAGTAGTTTCAGCGGAAGATGTTGTGGCTGCTGTGGTGGCAGCAGCTGTAGATGTAACTGTTTCGGAGCTGTCGGCAGAATTTGCGGAGATGCTCGCATCAAGTGCTGTAAGCGAGGTGGCTGCACTGTCTGCGCATCCGGCTGTGCTAAGAGCCAGAGCAGCAGAAAGAATGCTGGCAATAAATTTCTTCCTCATGTTATCCTCTCTCAGTTATACAGGCAGCACCGCATGGCCTGCGGCTGATGCCTCTGTGTGTTATTACCTGAAAATTATTTACATCAATTATTTAACAATATATCACAGTTTGAGAGGGTTGTCAAGAGCAGCTGGAAAATATTCACTGATTTATCACACACTTTTTATTCGGTGTCATTGCCGAAGATAGACTCAAAGCTTTTGTTCGCCAGTTCCTCAAGCTTCATGCTTTCGTATCTCAGCTGGTATTCAAGACATTCCATCTGAGCTCTGACAGCGTCCTCGTCCCGCTTGTTTGAGAGGGGAGTGCCGGTCAGCAGCTCATACTGCTCCGGTGTCTGCCAGGGCTTTATGCCCACGATAGAGACATTGTCCGTGCTGCCGTTGCGGATAGCCAGCTGGCAGAGAGCCTCCAGCTTTTCGCTGAAGGTCATGGAGGTTATCTTCATGGCGATCTCCAGCTCGTCACGGGTGATAAAATCCGAGAGCCCGTCGGAACAGATCAACACAGTGTCGTCCTCCTCCTCACCGAAAGGGGTCACGAAACGGAAATGGTCTATCTGCGGGTCCTGAACGACGCTGCCCACAGAGGAAACGATAGCATTCTGTTCCTCCGGAGCCAGTTCCTTGAAAGAAGTGATCTCGCCCTTTTCATAGAGAAAGCGGGCGTAGGTCTGGTCTTTGGAGATCTGCCTGATGCTGCCCTTGACATAGCGGTACATTCTGCTGTCGCCTATATTGAGGCAGGCAGCGCTGCCGTATTCGTCCACCGCCAGCAGGCAGAGGGTGGTCTGCATATTGATAGTTGAATCTCCGGAAACGCCGGTGCGGATTATCTTGTTGTGTATCCGCTCGATGACACGGTCAAGATCAACGGAGGAATCGTATTCAACTGAGGCTAAGGTGGAAACGCAGATCTGTGAGGCCAGCTCTCCGGCATTTTCTCCCCCCACACCGTCGCAGACAGCAGCTAAAAGCGGTGCAATGCACACCGAGCCAAAGCCGCCCTTCGGCCTTGCGACCGTAACACGGTTTACCAGCATAGCGTCCTCATTATGAAGCCTGTAGGGGCCTTTGTCAGTATAGCCATAAATATAGTAATTCATAGGCAGATCCTTCTGTATATTTTTAGCAAATATATTAAGGCTATAATAACACATATTTAGCAAAAAGTCAATATAAATAGTATAATATAAAAAACAGGTCTCCGGCAGGATAGTCCTGATCTGCCCAGTTCAGAAAAAATTTACATTTACTTTTCACCCGCCCTTGACAAGCCGGGAAATATGTGTTACAATATATGTACCTCTTTATGAGGTCTATTTTTTTGTGCGCTTTTTTCGGGCGCTGTGCAGCTCAGAAAAGTGCAAACAGTAAGTAAACCTCATACCGCAGCCATCAGGGGCTGGGGGCCACGAGGGAGGCAGACTGCGCCTTGTTAATGTTCTCGCAGGGCGCAAATTTCGTCAGGAGGTGCCGAAAATGAGAGTTAAGATCACACTCGCCTGCACAGAGTGCAAGCAGAGAAACTACAACACAAA
>CADBTF010000111.1 GCA_902797485.1 uncultured Ruminococcus sp.
CTTTCTTCTTTATTATTTATTCTTTTAGCGGTGGCACATACAAAGCTGTAATTGTCAAATACTTCTTTATCGCCACCGCGCTTTTGGCGAGATAACCTTTTACTGTTTTTACGGTAAATTATTATCAGCCGCTATATGACGGGCCTCAGACCATCATTGAATCGTCAACGTCGTCCTCCACCTCGTCGCCGTTGAGGAGAGCTCTCAGAGCATTGATCTCCTCCTCTGTGAGGGTTACGCCCTTGCCCATACGGGTGTGGTCCGGTGACCATTCTCTGATGTCATACTTGGGCTCATGGTCGCTCCAGCTCACCATGTTGAGCTCTTTAGTCCAGCCCCTTGCATTTTCGGAAAGCACTCCGAGGGATTTTGTAATTTCAAATTTCAGTTCTGCCATAATGATTCCTCCGAATTGAATTATATAGACCGCTTATTTGCGGCGTTTGCTGTGAGTTTGTTTTGGGCGTGCGGGTGTCTCCCGGCTCATATTATGAGCCGCAGCAGCCTTGGTTTTTTTCTTGACCGGTTTCCTGCGAGGCTTTTTTCTGACGGCGGGCTTGGCAGGCAATCCCATAATGCTGCCGATGACCGCACCGATCTTTCCGTGCATCAGTATCAGCGCCAGCACAGCCTCACCGCAGATCAGCAGTGTGCCGACAGCCCAGCCGAAATAGCTCCCTACCACCAGATCAGTGAAGATGACTGTAAACACCAGCTCTCTTGCTGTGACGAACCTGAAAAGCACAGGCAGTGAGCAGACACCTGCAATAAATGCAGCCTCGCCTATCCCTCTCTCCAACAGGGCTGTAAAAAAGAGCACCGCATTTGCGGAGTAAGCAAGGCCGCGGCTTTTCAGCAGTATGCCCTGAGCCAGCAGCAGTCCGCCGACGGCATAGAAGAGCACTCCGTCTGTGGCAGCTCCGGCAGCTATCAGTGCAGCTATAAGCAGCAAAAAGAGTATTATCCTGAATATCCCCAGCCGGTTCAGAAACTTGGTCACCTTTGCCGGCAGCATTCTTGAAACAGGTGCCCACAGCGGCTTGTAATTCATAAGGAATATCACTCCAAACAGCAGCGGAAGCAGAGCATATACCCATTGGTACTTTTCATACAGGTCCGCTGTATTGATGATCACCATAACAAACAGCAGCGGCACGTTTATTATCAGCTTCCTGAGCTTCAGGTCAAAGGGGATTATCTTCCTCGAATCGACTGCCCTTATAACAAATACTACAAAGTAGCTGACAACTGTAGAAATGGCCGGCCCGTACAGTCCTATCCTCGGTATTAAAATAATATTCAGCCCCACGTTCAATATGCCGGAGATCAGGCTGGTGGTCAGCGAGCGAAGGGTCTGCCTTGAGGTCAGGTAAATGGAACCCAAAAATGTCACAAAGCAGGAGAACACAGAGGAGAATATCAAAAGCGGCGAATAGTAGGCGGAATCCTGAAAATCAGGACCCAGCCAGATACCGGTCAGCGGGCGGACGATAAGCAGGCAGCCCGCAGCTATGATATACAGCAGGCATTGGTTGAGCTCGAAAACATTTGTGTAGAACTCGTTTCTGTCGTCGGAATCGTCCTCAATGATCGCAGACATATTCCAGGCCTGCCCGAACATGAAATAGACCGTAGCCACCAGATTAGGTATCTTGTAGGCCGCCGAAAGCACACCGTTTGCGGCAGTCCCCAGATAGTGGGTGGTCATGAAGGAATCGGAGCTGTTGGTTATGAGCCAGAGTATCTGCGCCGGGATAAGGGGTATGGAGTAGTAGAGCATCGTCCGGAGCAGTGTGCGGTCCGGGCGGCTGAAATCAAAATACCGCCACAGCTTTGCCGCAAAGGTCATGAACACCACCGAAAGCCCGTCGGAGATTATTATAGAAAGCAGGTAGCCGGTGTTGCCCATTTTGAAAATGATGATGAACAGCACTGTTCCGATAAGCGTCAGCAGGGTGGTGAGTATACCGTTTACGGCAAAGAGCTTGACCTTTTCCAGCGCACGGATAAATGTGGAGTAAACAAGCTTTAAGCTTGAGGTTATAACATAGATATACAGCAGCAGGGAATAGCCGCTAAGGTATTTGTCCGCCACACCTGATATGGCAACTATCGGCAGTATCATGCCCAGCACGGCAAAGCCCGCCATGCATATAAGGTTCCCGATAGTAAAGACCTTCTTTTTATCAAAGGCTTTGTCCAGACCAAAGCGTATCACTGCTTCGCTTATGGTCATGGTAACAATAGGCTGCAGCCAGTTAGCTATCTGGGTGATAACGTCGTTTATACCCAGCTCTTCTCTGGACAGGTAGGAGGTGTAGACCTTTACCAGCAGCAGTATAAGAATTTTGGAGCTAAAGGAGCCTATTGCAAAGATCACAGTATTTGAAAACAGCTTTTTATAGCTGCTCTTCTTCTTTACAGCTTCCGACATATTCAGACCTCATACAATGTCAAATTAGGTTTACACATTATTATAACACATTATTACAAAATATGCAAATATTTTTTTTACAAATGTGAAGCAAATATCAGCTTAATTTTGTAATAATAGTAAAGGCATTGTCAGCCTCCGGCAAGCCAAAGGCCCCGGAGCCGCATAAGCTCCGAAGCCTGTTTTTACATGATAAGTGTCAGATTATTGAAGCCGAGGGTGTTTACATAGTTGATATTCGTTACCATTCCCATTACCTTTTTTATGCTGCTGTGCTCCTCCGAGGCTTCGTCCTTGTGGAGCTCCAGATCCTTGAGAGGGTCAAAGTGCTGGCAGTTGTCCCGTATCCGGAGCACCGGCTTGCCGTCCTTTATCAGTATCCTGATATCTATATTATGCTCCTTGTCGTCCTTTTTAAACCCGTGCTCGATGGTATTGCGGCTCATTTCCTCGATGCAGAGGGCTATGAGCGAGCTGAGCTTTTCGTCCTGACCGTGGGCAAGGCAGAAAACTGATGCCTCCTTTGCCACCCGGCTCACGTCCTCCATTTTGTCAAATGACACCTCAAAGCAGTCCTTATCGCTCACCCCGAAATCATCGCCTATCAGCGAATATGCCTTGGCAGACAGGGATATTCGTCGGTTTGCCCTGAACACATAAAGCGAGATGAACAGAAGCGTCAGCAGCTCACCGCTGAGGAAGCCCAGCCATACTCCGGTGATCTTCATAAAACGGCTTAGTATAAATGCAGCCGAAGCCGGCAGCACAAAGTTCTGCAGCACAGAGATCACCTGAGTCAGCCCTACTCTGTCAATGCCCTGATAGTAGTTCTTGAAGCAGGTGTTCAGCGCACAGGGCACCAGTGACATCACAAACAGCCTCATGCCCCAGACAGCCAGCCTCTCGGCAGCCCGGTTCTCAAGGAACAGGGCTACCAGCCAGTGAGCCCCGAAGAATACAGCCACCGTCACGGCCCCGCAGATCACGAAGGAGAAGAAGCACATGGTGCTCACCACAGTCCGCAGGGCGTTTTTGTCCTCGTCACTGTAGAATATCGAAGAGAGCATCAGCGCTACCGATGCAATGCCGGAGCTGAATGAATAGCAGATATTCCCGGCGGAGGAAATGACCGAATACGCCGCAACAGCTAAATTCCCTCCCACGTCCAGCAGTATCTTATTGAGCACAAAGGTCAGCAGCACCAGACTGAGCTGGTTGATAAGCGTAGGCACTCCCGCCAGAAGCACCTGCCCCACCACCCTCTGACGCATGAGCTTGGGCCGGAATCGGAAGATGCACTCCTTTTTAAAGAAATAGGCTATACCTATAATAAAGGCGATGTAATAGCTCAGGCTGGAAGCCAGCCCCATGCCAAGGGTGCCTCCGTGGAAGATCAGCACGTTTACGAGATCAAAGATTATGTCCCCGACTGTCATCATGGCAACGGCGATGACCAGCCTTGTGCGGTTGCCGGAGAGCTGCATATACGGCACCATTATCTGTGCGAACATAAAGGCAGGGGCGCCGATTATGAAGCCCCTCAGATAATCACGGGTCAGGAAGAACACATCATTTCCGGGGTGAGGGTGCCCGGCACCCAGCAGGGTACAGATAGGCCCGGTAAACAGCAGTATTATCACTACTCCCACAGTTGAGATCACCAGTGCCAGCACCACCGAAACAGTAAAGCAGGCGTTGGTTCCCTTTCTGTCTCCGGTGCCCATAGTCTTTCCGCAGACCACCTGAACTCCCGCAGAGATAAGGTTGCCGAAGGCTGCGAACACAAGCAGCACAGGAGAAGCCAGCCCATAGGCAGTCATTGAATCGACGCCGAGAAACCGCCCGATCATAATGCTGTCTATAAGCATACACACCATAACAGTCATAGAGGAAAGTATCTGTGTAAGAAGCATTTGCCTGAAAAGCTTTTTTATCATAATAAACCTCATTACTTTATTAATGTATCTTCATTATTATAATACATTTCAATACAGCTTGTCAAGCAAAAAGCCGTTATTGTTAATTTTTTGTAAAATAATGCTTGCAATTAATACAGATGTATGATATTATATAGGTGATACCGCACAATTTATGTGCATCAAAGATAATGCAAAACTGCCGGACAGGAGGGGTAAGAATGCGGCTGGATAGATTTATAGCCTCCCAGCGGGGGGAGCTTTCCCGGAATGATGTCAAGGAGCTCTGCCGCAAGGGGCAGGTGACAGTCAACGGCGTGCAGGCGAAGCGCAGCGATATGCAGGTCAGCGAACTGAACGACGAGATAGCCGTAAAGGGCGTGCCGGTGGCATATCGAAAATTTGTCTATATTATGCTGAACAAGCCCCGGGGAGTGGTGTGCGCCACAAGGGACGGCCTCTCACAGACTGTGCTGGAGCTCATTCCGCCGGAGCTCAGGCGGCGGGGGCTCTTTCCCGCCGGCAGGCTTGATAAGGACACCGAGGGCTTTGTGCTTATCACCGATGACGGTGAGCTGGCGCATAAAATGCTCTCCCCGAAAAGCCATGTGCCGAAGACATATTTTGTCCGCACTGAATATGCCATTGCTCCGGAACTGGTGAATGCCTTTGCCGAGGGTCTGACTATCGACGGCGGAGAGACCTGCCTTCCTGCGGAGCTGCGGCTTTCGGATAACGAATTTGAATGTACTCTGGTGCTGCACGAAGGTAAGTTCCATCAGGTGAAGCGTATGTTCGAGGCCTGCGGCAACAGAGTGGTCTGTCTCAAAAGGACCCGCCTTGGAGGGCTTGATCTGGACCCGGAATTGCCTCTTGGAGCCTGTTTGGAGATAATGCACAAAGATGTTGAAAAACTTTTGGCACGCTAACGTTTTAGCTTCCATATTTTTCCAGCGTTTGGGCTTTTTTCGTCAATATTTATAAAGAGTTGTAATAAAGTTTAGTAAAAAAAACTCTTGTTTATATATGAAAAATTTGTTATTATAATACTATCAGCTAATACTGCAAAATTAGTAAATTTAAAATAGGAGGTTCTTATAAACATGGCAAGTGTATCATTGAGAGAAATTTATAAGAAGTATGCTGGCGGCGTTATCGCAGTATCCGATTTCAACATCGAGATCAAGGACAAGGAATTTATCATTCTTGTTGGTCCTTCCGGCTGCGGTAAGTCCACAACACTGAGAATGATCGCCGGTCTTGAGGAGATCAGCGAGGGCGAGCTCTATATCGGAGACAGACTTGTAAACGATATCGCTCCTAAGGACAGAGATATTGCAATGGTTTTCCAGAACTACGCTCTGTATCCTCA
>CADBTF010000112.1 GCA_902797485.1 uncultured Ruminococcus sp.
ATACGTTCCTTACATACTCAAACAGCACCGGCACAGTGCTGCTCTATCGCCTTTATGACAGCTTTCCTCAGCTTTTCAGGGGAGACATTCTTCCCGAAGCGTATCACGTTCGGCAGATGATAGCCGATGCCCTCCGGGTGCTGCATACAGTCAAAGTATATGCCCATCTGATTAGGCGTCATCGGATAGTAAACTCTCTGCTCTGCCTCTTCAGAATTTTCACTGCGTTCAGCAGTCAGGCTGTCCATAAGCGAGGATATATCCCTGACCGTTCTGTTGCGCAGCAATGCAGACACCGGAACAGATACGCCGAATTTCTTATACAGCTGTGTCACCAGTGAGATCATTGAAAGTGAGGTCAGCCCCAGTGTGAAAAGATCGTCACCGGTGCCGAATTCATATGTGCCGAGCTGCTCTGCAAGTATAACGAAGACCTCATTCTCAGTCTTAGTTTCGGGGCGTTCAAACTCCCTGATCTCGCCTGTGTTTATCTCAAGCTCCCTTAGCGCCTTGACTGACACTTTTCCGTTAGGCGTGTGAGGGAAGCTTTCAAGCTGCGTGAAATAGGTCGGCACCATATAAGGCGGCAGCTTTGAAGCCACATACTTTCTCAGCTCTCCGGCAGCAGCACCGCTCTCTTTCCCGATAGTATAGAAGGCGCAGAGATGCTCTGTGCCTGCGGATAATGCCGAACAGTCTCGCCGGGAAGCTCTCACCGCCGACGATCATCACCTTGATGCCTCTCAATGCCTTGCAGAACTCCGGGACCTCCGAGTATTGAAGCAGTCTTGTCGGTGTGGAGCCCATAGCATCGATGCCGTATTTCTTTATCAGCTCTGCGATAGCAGCAGGGTCTATAGCCTGCTCCTCATTGCACAGCACTGCCGGCACGCCGTTTAGTACCGTGCCAAAGATCTCTCTGAGGAATACTATGAACGATACGCTTGAAAGGCAGAGCATACAGCTGCTGAGTTCAGCCAGCGCATATACAGGCGCGTTCTCGGGCTCCGGTGCGATGTAGTTGGTTATGCCCATATGCGATATGACAACGCCCTTGGGCTTCCCGGTAGTCCCTGATGTGTATATGATAAAGCAGGGGTCTTCCGGCTGAACATCAGCCGCAGCGCTGTCGGAAGCAAGATACTCACCTATGCGTGAAATGTATCTGCTGTATGTCTCCGGATACTCAGCCGGCTGTCTGCCCTGCCTCAGCGCAGCGATGCACTCGGCGAACCGTTCGGGGAGGCACTGCTTACTGTTGTATGTTTTTGAGCTTGTGCGCATAATGTATCGGTCAGCAAAATCATTTTGAAAAGAAATCACGTTTGCGAAAGACTGATGTCATAAAGCGGGCAGCTGCCTTGCGGGTGGTGAGCCACTGAAAATGAACGTTGTTCTTTTTATTGCGTATCATACTTTTAACGAGGAAATCAGCCACCACATCGGGATAGTCGGCGGTGACGTTATAGAATTTCTTAGTGCTCTCTGAAAGCTCTATCTTCTCAGCTCCGCCCATTGCATTTGAAATAAAATCAGTTATCACAATACCCGGGGAGAGCCTGCCGGCCTTGACCTTACTGCGGCGCTCTTCGAGCTCCTTTGCCAAAGCTGATGTGAAATGCGTTACTGCACGCTTGCCGGTGCCGTACATATTAAAGCCGAGCATCATAGCATCATTGCTGCCGTAGCCCTCGGTGTTGTAGATAAAGCCGCCCCTTGGCTGGCTTTTCATAAGGCGGACTGCGGCCTTGCTTCCGAACACTGCGCCCTTGAGGTCAGTGTCGATAAGGGCGTTTATTTCGGGATCAGTCAGCTCCCACATGGCTTTAAGCGGCTGATTGATGCCTGCATTGTTTATCCAGATGTCCACTGTTCCGAACTGCTTCTTGGCAAAGTCTGCCAGGGCAGATATTTCCTCCGGTGATGACACACTGGCACAGAATCCTGATACAGTGCCCTTCCCCTTCTGCTTTTTCAGCGCCCCTACTGCATTTTCAAGTCTTTCCTTGTTTACTCCGTTCACAAGGACGTTCCAGCCGTATCTGCGAAAGCATACAGCCATTTCAAATCCCAGGCCTCTTGTGCTGCCGGTTATAACTACTGTTTTCATAATAGCTCCTTTGCTGTTCTGACAATGATCCATACTGCGCCCGATACACAGCACGTTTTTTGACTTTAATTAATTATATCACATTTTGTGACAGATTTCAACACCCTGACAAACGTCCTGAACTCAGCGGGTGCGCTGAGCTGTTTCAGTATGTGTCAGCAGCTTTTTGCCATAACAAAGCCTCCTATGGTTTATGTTTACAATAGGAGGCTCTTTTTGTCATATAATTTTTCCGTCCCGGTTCAAAGAGCAAGGGCGCTTTGATCTTTTGAGATGTAATTACCAGCCCATGTCCTCTTTGATCTTGGCGGAAAGAAGCTCGGCGGATTTGGTGTGGGTCTTGTCGGAGGGGTGCCAGTCAGCGGCGATGCCGTCCTCGTTCATGTTCTGCTGCGGGAAATCGAAGGGAGCGATATTTTTATCGCCGGTCTCGTCCATGTAGGCAAGCACAGCCTTTTTCATGGTGTTATTAAGGCTTGTGCCCATGATGCCCAGTGTGCAGTAGATCTTAGCATTCGGGTTCTTGGAGCGGATAGTTTTCAGGAACTCAACGTAGGCGTCCTGATACTCCTGCTTGGTCTCCTTCTTCTTAGCGTAGGTAGCATCGTTGGTGCCGAGATTTATAACTACCACATCAGGCTGGAATCTGGAGAAATCCCATTCGAGGTCCTCCGGCTTTTCGCCGCCGAAGCCAAGGTTATAGGTATAGCCCAGCTTCTCATAATACTTAGGCACCTGCTGAGCCTCGACCTTTTTGCCGTTATCGCTGTAGCCGGAAACAATGCCGTAGCCGCTGAAGGATACCAGTGAGTAGTCAGCGTCCAGCAGCTGAGCTGTTTTGTAGGAATAGGACTTGGTGCAGTCCTCGGTGGTGGTGGAGAAATGATGTTCCTTGACCTCGTCATCAACACCGTAGCCGCAGGTAATGGAGTCTCCGATAATTTCGATCTTGTGGGGCTTTTCTGCTGCGGGAGCGATAGTTCCGCTGCCGGCATCTATAGAGGTGATGCCCATGCAGGACTGTGCGCACTCGGAGAGCTTGATGACCTTAACATTCACAGGCTCGCTTCCCTTTCCTGTTACCTCAAAGGTAGTTCCCTCAGAAGATATCATCTTATCGTCCTTGCGTTCGCCGTCAACATAAAGGGCTGCACGGGGCTGACTGTCAGCATCAGCGGGGTTGCCGGTCATGTTGATTTTCAGGCTGTCGCCGGTAAAGTCGAAATCAACACCTGTGCCTGAGAGCCCCATCCAGAGGGTGCCGTTGCTTTCATAGGTCCTTCCCAGCAGCTTGACATTTTCATAAACCGATGCTTCCACAGTGCTTTCAGCTCCTTCACTTTCATTATTGCCTGCTTCCGCAGTGCTTTCGGCTCCTTTGCTTTCTGACTTGCCGCCCTGACCTGAGCTGTCCCCTGAGCCGCAGCCGGCAAGTATTGTAAGCGCAAGCATACCGGACAAAACAGAGGCAGCTATTCTTTTAAGCTTCATAATGATCTCCTCCTGTATTTTCCTTATTATACCTAATTAACTATATCACATCATACCGCATATTTCAACAGTTATTATAAAAATTTACAATTGCTATTTGATATGCTTCTGTATCCAGCCGGCGGCAGAGAGGTGATATTTTATCGCACAGAATGCAGCGACTGCCCCCGTCAGGCCAAGGGTGCTGAAAACGCCGTATTCCACATAGTATTTAACATAATCAGTGTCCGTATATTCGCTCATGAACATTACCAGCACTGCCCTCTCCTGAGCCTGCTCCTCGGTGAACACGTTATTGGCGTACCAATAAAGCACCACAAGGAACACAGCGCCGGACAAAAGATAAAACATAGTGTGCCTGGCAATGGCGGTGACGCTGTCGGGAACGAAGCTGAATATCGCAGCCAGCACAGCAGCGGTCCAGATGATATACCGGATAAAGCCGGTGTAATTGTTCATGGCCTCAAAGGAGTCGGAGATAAAGTAGGTATACAGCACCGAGCCCACCTGCAGAGCCATCATGATAACAGCCCAGAGGGGTGCAAGCTTCTCAAAAATGTTCTTCCTTCTGGTCATTGTAACAGCCATTGCTCTCTGCCTCCTTATTCGTCGAGCTTGAGGACTGACATAAAGGCCTCCTGCGGCACCTCGACGGAACCCAGCTGGCGCATACGCTTTTTGCCCTCTTTCTGCTTTTCAAGCAGCTTCTTCTTTCGGGTGATGTCGCCGCCGTAGCACTTGGCAAGCACGTCCTTGCGCATGGCCTTTACGGTCTCACGGGCGATTATCTTTCCGCCGATAGCCGCCTGGATAGGCACCTCAAAAAGCTGGCGGGGGATATTCTCTTTCAGCTTCTCGGCTATGCGGCGTGCCCGGGGATAAGCCTTATCAGTATGGACTATAAATGAGAGAGCATCTACCACCTCGCCGTTGAGCATAATATCCAGCTTGACAAGCTTGCTGGGAGCATAGCCCATCATTTCATAGTCAAAGGAGGCATAGCCCCTGGTGCGGGATTTAAGCGCATCGAAGAAATCATAGACTATCTCGTTCAGCGGCAGCTCATAGTGCAGCTCAACTCTTGTCTCGTCAAGGTAGGTCATGTTCTTGAAGGTGCCCCGGCGCTCCTGACAGAGCTCCATGATGTTCCCCACGAACTCCGAGGGTGACAGGATATCCGCCTTGACAATAGGCTCCTCCGCAGAGGCTATCACAGCAGGGTCGGGGTAATTGGTGGGGTTGTCGATATAGACCGTTGAGCCGTCGGTGAGGTTTACTTTATAGATAACCGAGGGTGCGGTGGTGATAAGGTCAAGGTTGTATTCTCTTTCGAGACGCTCCTGAATTATCTCCATGTGCAGGAGCCCTAAAAAGCCGCAGCGGAACCCGAAGCCCAGAGCCACTGAGGTCTCAGGCTCAAAGGAGAGTGAGGCGTCGTTGAGCATAAGCTTTTCAAGGGCGTCCCGCAGGTCGGGGTACTTGGCGCCGTCTGCCGGATAGATACCGGAAAAGACCATAGGATTGACCTTTTTATAACCCGCCAGCGGTTCGTCGCAGGGGCGGTCGGCATTGGTGACGGTGTCTCCAACCTGTGTGTCTCCGATATACTTGATAGAAGCGGCGATATACCCCACCTCGCCTGCATGGAGCTCCCCTACCGGCACAAGGTCAGTGGCGCCCATAAAGCCGATCTCAGTGGTCTGGAATTCGGCGCCGGTGGCAAAGAGCTTGATCTTATCCCCGACTTTAACGGAGCCGTCTTTTACACGGACGAACACGATAACGCCCTTGTAGCTGTCGTAGTAGCTGTCGAAGATCAGGGCCTTGAAGGGGGCGTTTTCATCGCCCGAGGGGGCGGGGATATCGGTGATGACACGCTCCAGCACCTCACGGATATTCGTGCCCATTTTAGCGGAAACTCTCGGAGCATCAAGGGCAGGTATGCCGATAATGTTTTCCACCTCAGCGCAGACTCTTTCCGGGTCGGCAGAGGGCAGGTCGATCTTATTGACCACCGGCAGCACCTCAAGATCGTGCTCGATAGCAAGGTAGGTGTTGGCAAGGGTCTGGGCTTCTATGCCCTGAGAGGCGTCCACCACAAGGATAGCTCCCTCGCAGGCCGCCAGCGAACGGGAGACCTCATAGTTAAAGTCAACGTGGCCGGGGGTGTCGATAAGGTTGAATATATAATCCTCGCCGTTGTCGGCATGGTAAGTCATTCTGACAGCCCGTGCCTTGATAGTGATGCCACGCTCCCGCTCGATATCCATATTGTCAAGGAGCTGGTTTTCCATATCTCTGAGGGCGACTGTTTCTGTCAGCTCAAGGATCCTGTCTGCCAGTGTGGATTTGCCGTGGTCTATATGTGCAATGATACTAAAGTTTCTGATCTTGCTCTGGTCCATAAATACAACTCCCAAAGTATTATTGTTCAAATAATTATTATACCATATTTTCAGGATAAAGTCAATCTCCTGGCTTCACATTTGAAAGGACCGGCTTTTGCGGGGCAGCATTTTTAACAGAAAAACCGGGAGCAATTGTGCAAAGTGCATTGAAATAATTTGAAACACGTTTTAACTTTTTGTCTGCCCGCTATTGAAAAATCTGTTAAAACGTGCTATAATAGATTAGATTAATTATGCGGAAGGACTTGACTGCTTATGACAGGGCCGAAAAAGGTTGCGGCTATCCATGATATTTCCGGGCTGGGGCGCTGCTCGCTCACAGTTATTATCCCGGTCCTTTCCGCTATGGGCGTGCAGGTCTGTCCGGTGCCGACGGCTGTGCTTTCTGCACACACCGGCTACGGCGAATTCGTAATGCGGGACCTGACGGATTATATCCCTGCGGCCCTCAGCCACTATAAAAAAATAGGCACCCGCTTCGACTGCATATACAGCGGCTTCCTTGCCTCCAGCGAGCAGATAGATCACTGCCTGGATTTCTTTCACAGCTTCCCTATGGCGCTGAAGGTAGTTGACCCGGTCATGGGCGACAACGGCAAAAGCTATCAGACCTATACTCCCGAGCTGTGTGCAAGAATGAGTGAGCTGGCAGCGGTGGCGGATATAATCACTCCGAACCTGACTGAGGCGGCTATCCTTTTAGAAGAGAAATACCCGGAGGGGCAGGTCACGGCAGCTTCAATGAAATCATGGCTGGTGCGGCTCTCTCAGAAAGGGCCAAAGATAGTAGTCATCACAAGTGTGCCTATGTCTGCCGGAGGGATATGCACTGTGGGCTATGACAGTGAGAGAAACAGCTTCTGGAAGATCAGCGGCGAGTATGTGCCGATAAGCTATTCCGGCAGCGGAGATATGTTTACGAGTGTTCTTATCGGCGGACTGCTGGGCGGAGACAGCCTTCCCATAGCCATGAACCGTGCGACCTCATTTACTCAGTCCACCATAAAGACCACCTACAGCTACGGCACCCACTGGACTGACGGCATCATGTTCGAGCCGCAGCTCCACAGGCTCAAGGCCGACAGAGAGCTGAGCGATTACACCATCCTGTGAGGCACCCGATGAACAGACTGAACATAGTATTGCTTGAACCGCAGATACCCCAGAACACCGGCAACATCTCACGCACCTGCGCTGTAACAGGGGCTGCACTGCATCTTATCAAGCCATACGGCTTTGTTATCACCGACAGGCAGCTAAAGCGGGCCGGGCTTGATTACTGGGATAAGTTGGAAATATATGAGTACGAAAATTGGGACAGCTTTGCTTCCCGGAACGAGGGCAGCTTCTATTATTTCACCACCAAGGGCCTGAATGTCCACAGCGAGGTCAGCTACCCGGAGGAGGGTAATGTGTTTCTGGTCTTCGGCCGAGAGGACGCAGGGCTCCCGGAGGAGCTTCTGTATCAGAACAGGCAAAGCTGCGTCAGGATACCTATGAGGAACGATTTAAGAAGCCTTAACCTTTCAAATTCCGTTGCCATAGCCGCCTATGAGGTGCTGAGGCAATGGGACTACCCCGATCTTGGGAGAGAGGGCAGGCTGACAAAATACATCTGGTAAAAATAAAATTCAAGGAGAATGAGCATGGCACGTATAAAGCTTTTAACCGACGCTGCTTCGGATATTTCACCGGAGTATGAAAAGGAGCTTGGCATAAGGGTTATCCCCTTTAAGGTAGTTATGGGTGACAAAACCTACACAAGCGGCGTGGATTTCGACAATGAAAAGTTCTACCAAATGCTCGACGCTTATGACGGTATTCCTTCCACCTCACAGATCACTGCCTTTGAATACGAGGAGATCTTCAAGAGCTACTATGACGAGGGCTACACCGATATTATAAATGTGACTATTAACAGTCAGGGCAGCGCCACATATAATAACGCCTGCATGGCAGCAGAAAATTTCTTCGAGAGCTGCCCGGAGGCTAAGGGCAAATTCCACATCTACAACATCGACGGCGAGGGCTACACCGGCACCTACGGCTGGCCTCTTATCCAGGCAGCGGGAAAGATCAGGAAGGGTGTGCCTGTGGAAGAGATCGTTGATTATATCAAGGACTGGATCTCTAACTGTGTTATCTACTTTGCTATGTACACCTTGAAGTATGCCCGCAAGTCCGGACGTATCCCCTCGGCTGCGGCATTTGTGGGAGAGGTCATGGGGCTGAAGCCTATAATGCGTATCCACGACCATGAGATCAAGACCCACACCAAGGTCAGGGGCGACAAAGCGGTTATCCCGAAGATACTGGAGCTGACCTCTGCGGAGATCATTCCCCAGACACCTTACTGCATCGTATACGGAAACGATGAAAAGGTCCGTGACGAGCTGGCAAAGGCAATGACCAAGAAGCTGGGCTACCCGCCTGCCGATTTCTTCCAGATCGGAGCGGCTATCTCTATCAACGCCGGGCCTCATGTTGTCGGCACGATCTTCAAATCCACAGTGACGAATAAAAAATAAAGCTAAAGCGGGCTGTCATCAGCGACAGCCCGCTATTTATGTCCGGCACAACACAAGTGCCGGGATTTTTAATCATCATACAGAAAACAAAGCTCCGGCTGCACCAATGTACGGCCCCGCCGTCACACTAAAACTGCCGCCCTTTGCTTGTTTGCAAAAGGCGGCATGGGTGCAGGGGCTCGCCCCTGCTGTGAATGACGAACAGAAAAGATGACCAAAGCTCCAAAGTGTAAACAACTTTCCAAAATGAACAAGTCTTCACAGAGCTTCGACCC
>CADBTF010000113.1 GCA_902797485.1 uncultured Ruminococcus sp.
GAATGGAGATATTTCAGCATAACGATTGAATTGTTCCAGCGGCTTCACCGTGACCGAAACGGTAACATTGTGGTCAAGGCTGAGATTACTGTCTATCTTTGCAAGTGACTTATTCTGTGCGCGAATATTCTCGTCGCTTTGATCTACAGTCAGAAGAATATCTACATCGGATTCCTCATCATAGTCACCTCTGGCATAGGAGCCGTAAAGATATCCATTCACAAGGCTGCTGCCGAATATCGCTCTGGAACGTTCAATCACCTCTGTAAGAATAATCAAAGCCTCGCTCTTGCTGCACATATAAGTCACTTCCTCTCGTGTTTTTATAGTGATTTGTTTTTCATATTATACTATAAAAGAAATACTGTGTCAAGTTTTCCGACCCATTTGACCCAAATGTTGTAAATGATCGGGATATCGCTGCCTTTAGCAACTGAACATAAGGAAGGAGCATTAGGCAATTCTGCACAACCCCTGTGCGGCATTCATGCACAGGCTCAACTTTGTTGAGTCTCATTTTTTCGCCAGATCACCAAAACTCGACTCAGACTTGCAATCAAAGCACGTTTCTCTTTACGCAACATCAAGAAGAATAGTTTCAATAAATAAACATGTTGAGACTGTGATATGATGGTAATCCGGCAAGCAGATGTTGTGCGCAGGCGTTAGCTGCGGATTGTACGATATCGCCTTAATTGTTTATAGCTTGTCTAATAGCACTGCAGAAGTCTGATCGTCATATCCAATGATCTTATATTTTGTGGTAACTGCATTTGAGCCACTAACAAATGATATGGTTTTGTCAATTATTGACAGATCAAGAGTCAAACAGATTGAAAAAGAACCCAATGCAGATCTTGACGAACTTACGGAGCTTCAATTGGAGCCGAACGTGGTCAAGAACTAGAAACCACTATCCATTCGTGTACAGGATATTACGCCGGAGTGCCTTTCCATTGAACTGACATACAATGGCTCGCTGCTAATGCTGTCAGATGAAGCAGGAATATTATCCACCTTTAACGGTCGGTACAGCAAAGGAATACCCAACCTTGACCTGTTGCTTAAATCGTGGAATGGCGAGTGCTATGTCCGCAGCCGCATTGGCTATCCTAAAAAAATAATTGAACAACCATACATGTCTTTATGCCTTGCTACACAGCCTTATCTATGGAATGAACTGTACGGTTCTCAACGTTTCCGCAAAAGTGGTTTCATAGTGCGCTTGATATACTGCTTTTCTGTAAGCACCGCAGGCAAGCGAAAGTACAACACAGAAAAAATTTCAGAAGATGTTTCCTCAGCCAATTTACAAACTCCGGCAATGTTCTGCTGATAATATAAATCATAGCGCGACCTTATTTTGCGATCTGCTATAAGAACTGACAGTATTCCTATTTCAGCAGGTAAAGCAGCACCCACAGCAGATTCTCGGTCTCCAGCATGAGCTTTTTGCATTCCTCGGCAGCTCCGAAGCTGATACTGTCCTTGTGGGCAACCTTGTTTCTGAAGGCAGCTCTGATATAGTCCAGTGCCTTTGCAAAAACCATTCTGTTGTAGTCTGCTGATGAGTCAGAGTCAGAGTCAAATCTCACCACTGTTGGAGTACTGTCAACTGTTATTTCCAGTTCCGCCAAATTCCGAGCCTTTGAGAAATCTATAACAGCTCGTCCGTTCCACTCAACAAATGGCTTGTATGACATTATTCTAGCCGGTACTAATCTGCGGGTTCTGCTTTTGAAGTTGATATACTGTGAATCCATAAAAAGGTGTATACATGATCCTAATTCTATTTCATTCTTTTTATTATTCTTGTAAAAATAAGAGCTTTTGGTTTCGTCACTCATGGCTGCGGTTGAATTGTCTGGAACATTCATTCTTCTGTAAACACACTTGTTAAGTATCAATTCCAAGGCCTTAGTCAGTGAAACGATTGCCGGAGAGAAATCTATCTTTTCCCTGTCCTCAGCGCGGAATCTGTAATAGTAATCAAAAGTGAGTTCCGAGGTCACAATATATTTGCGCACATCACTTTCAATATCTCCAAGCTTGTCAAAAAGGCACTGATCACCGAGATGATAGTTTTCTCTGAACTCTCTTTCAAGGCGGTCGATCTTATCAGACATCGTCTGATAAATCTGGCCAGTCGTATTCTGCCTCTGCGCAAGTATGTCAACGATCTTTTCGATCTCGGCTTGAGCTTCATCGGAAAGCTTATCTGTCTTGGAGTCGGCTTTTATCTTCATAATGGTCTCCGTGCTGTTTTTGATGCTTTCAAATATAATATCGGAAATATGATTTCGCAGAAAGACCAATATTTTATCATAGTCATTTTTAAAGGCTACCTTGCTGTAATATGCAAGGTGCGGGTCGAATTCATTAAAGAGATATTTGCCCTCATCAACCAGTTCAGAAGTAATGCCGCCTATTGCTTTGTCCATATTATACAGTTTAATTCTACCCAAATCCAGGTTAGAATCGGAAAACATCCACACGATATTGGAAAGACAGCTGAATGTCTGATAAGCCAGTACCTTATCAGACTCGACAGATTTTTTGGCTTCTACCATAACCCCCTCAATCTGCTCATTGATGATTTCATAATATGTCCTTGTGCTGTTTTCCGGAAAGATATTGCGCTCCTTCAAATACATCATACATCTGTTGACGAAACCATATACTTTAGCCAAAAAGCTGTTATAATTCTGTGTATCCAGCAGTATCTCGTCCTGAATTATGCCGTAAAGCTGAGAGGCGACCTTTTCATTATCGCTCTCCAATGCGCACCTGCTCAGGATATAGAAGAGAAGCTGATTCTTTTTGCTTTGTCTGTCCAGGTATTTGTAATCATTTTTCAAGAGTTTATAAACCTTTTCATTCTGCCCTGTAAAGTACAGCGCTTTTATGAGATAAGATATGATCATGCTGTAATCAGAATAATAGGTCTTGCTTCTGATGACCTCGCCGTATTCCACCATTATATCTGCAATGACAGCTGCAAACTCCAAATAAGGAGCATAGTAGTCCGGTAGGCTGCTCAAGGTGTCTTTATTCCCTGTCAGCACAGCCTCTACGAAATCATTTTTTGTGAAATCAAAATAAACCTTATTATAGGTGTCTTTATAGAAATCAGGGTCGTAGTTGGGATTGATCACACCAATGAGCATATCTATGTTTATCAAACGGTCACATGAAGAGGTGTTATAAAAAATAGCATTTTTGTAAAGTTCGGCTATATAATTCGTTATTATGTGTTTTCCGGTATCGGTGTTTACGTTAAGATAGCATATCTTAAAAGCATAATACATTACTCCAAGCGAATAACGAGCAGCATCGGCTTCAATTTCTTTATCTGTTATCAATGGCGCAAGCCCCAAAAAAGAAATAGTTCCGGCGTGATACTTTTCTTCGAGTTCGAAAGACTCCTTGTTCATTTGCTTCCGCTCTTCGTTTTCCTCAAAGCGTTGTTTTCTTATGAACTCCTTTGCCCTTTCTGCGATCATATCTGCATCACTTGCTGTAAATCCTGCGGGGTCTATTTCTAACAGCAGCACATTTTCCATGATCGTGCTAAACACAGCATTCTTTGATGTGTTCAAGTTAAAAAAGCTGATATTATTGCTGCTCTCAAAAGGATCAGAATTCTCATCAATGATATAATTCAGGATTTGATATTCACTTGTTTTCTTGATCTCTACAGCATAGCGCTTATAGCATTCTCTGCATAGGTCTGTCATAGAATAGCCGTCTCTGATCTTTATTTTGTCAAAGGCTTCCTTCAAAGTGGGCAAATCATATTTTTCAGACTTAAAAAACACCTGAAGCGCAAAGCTTAAAGGTAGATCGTATCTGCCCAGCCTCACCAACGATCTGACAAAGCTCTTGAGACTGTTCAGCTGACGTTCTCTTTCAGAATGATCCGCTTCACTATCAGTTTTTTTTATTATTCTTTCACAGTTATCATATGATCTGCCTGTGTTCATCTCATTACTGTATTCAGCAAACAAGTAGTAAAATCTTTGCTTTAACATAACAATTGACCTCCAAAGAATTCTTTTGTTTTAGATCCCGCAATCCCAGGCTTATATCTCAACATCGCTGCCCGAGATCATTTTTGCCGATTTTTCATAGCCGCCGTTTATAACATCGTCAATGTGCTTGTCAAGCACCTGCTGCACAAGCTGCTCAATATACCTTGCATTACCGAAATTATCTCCGCCCATATCCCGGTTTATCAAGGTCAGAGCGTTGCCCTTTGCATTTTCTGTGACATCATAGCCCATTGCTTCAAGCTTTTTCACGAACATTTCCAGCAGCGTTTCTGCACTGTAATCTTCAAAATGGAAGGTGTATCCTATTCTTGAAAGGATACCGGAATTGGAGTTGATAAGGTCCTGCATTTCTCTGCTGTAGCCTGCAAGTATCACTACCAGCTCGTCCTTGTGATCCTCCATAGCTGTAAGGAGGGTGGCTATCGCTTCCTTTCCAAAGTCATTCCCACCGCCTGATACAAGGCTGTATGCTTCGTCGATAAACAAGACGCCTCCCAAAGCTTTTCGGATCACATTTGCCGTTTTGACAGCCGTTTGTCCGACATACTCTGCAATAAGATCCTTGCGTTCGGCGGTTACGAGCTTGCTGCTCTGCGTTATTCTCAGGCTGTACAGCAGCTCGGCCATTAGTTTGGCAACGGTGGTCTTACCTGTGCCTGGGTTGCCGAGAAAAAGCATATGCATTCTCATAGCTGGCATTTTCAGTGAGTTCTGCTCTGCCAGCTCCTGATATTTTATTCTTGAAGAGAATTTTCTTATCTCTTTTTTGACCTGTTCAAGACCCGAAAGTGCATTGATGTCAGACATTATCTCCTCGAAAGTCCTTACCCTTTTTTGGCTAATATCTGGTGAAACATTCATTGGACTCGGAATATCGTCCTTTGAGATTATTCGATCGCTTTGACCCGAAATAGCCCTTGAGGAATATGACATCAGTGCTTGCTGAAAAAGCTGCTCTATAAATCTGCCGTTGCCGAAATGCTTGTCGTGCCTGTTGGCCTCACAGCTTTCTCTGATCCGATCAAGAGCGTCCTCTGAAACGCTGTAGCCTTGTTTTTGTGCCTTTCCGACAAAAATATCGCACAGTTCCTCGTTTGTATAATCATCAAAATGGAAGGTAAAGCCTATCCTTGACTGCATTCCGGGATTATATTCAACAAACTCATTCATCTCGTCCGTATATCCCGCAAAAATGATCACAAGATCATCCTTGTGATCCACCATTGCTGTCAGCAGTGTGCTGATAGCCTCCCTTCCGTAGTCCCTTTCGCTGTGAGGAGTAAGGCTGTATGCCTCATCTATAAACAGAACTCCGCCGACAGCTTTGCTTATGACTGCGGCTGTTTTTGGGGCAGTCTTGCCGATATATTCACCCACAAGATCCTTCCGCTCTGCTGTGACCAGCTTGTTTTCTCTGATACAGCCGATCTCATACAGAAGCTGTGCCACTATTCTTGCAGCAGTTGTTTTTCCGGTGCCGGGATTGCCGAGAAAAAGCATATGCAAAAAGGGCTTTTCGACTTTTCTGCCGGCCTTTTCTTCAAGCTTGGTAAACCTCATGAAATTCTCAAAATCGGTGAGCTCCTTTTTCAAGCGCCCAAGCCCTGTCATTTCAGCAAGCATTTTTTTGGCTGCAGTATTCCCTCCCTTTACATAAAACGGAACGCAGTCGGAATCAAGGCAGCCGGAAACAACCGGCTTTTTATAGCGTTCAGCCTCGAGCCTTTCAAATAAATCGGTAACGAAAGCCTCATCCTTCAGCCGTGCCTTTGGATATACGGTCCTGATATATGCCTCGAGATCCTTTGCAAAAGCCTCGGTGTATATCAGTCCGTTCTGAGTTATGCATTTCAGTGTGTCCTCAAAAATGTTCTTCTCTTTGTCGAAAATCTTGTTCAGCCGTATCCTCACTCTGAATACTGAAAAAAAGATTTCTTCGTCTTTTCTCAATATCTCATATACGCTGTCGCTGACGGCCATAAAAATAGTTGTATTATTACTTTTGCACAGGTCGGCACATTTCATAAAAGTGCGTCTTGAAAAACCGTTGAAGCATCTTAGATATATTATACGGTTTTCTTTTATCTTTTCTTCCTTATAATCGGATTCAAGCTCTTCAAATGCAAGCCCCGACTTATTATCTGAAAACGATGCTATATCTTTTGCCAGCTGAGCCGCAAAATCATTTGCGATCGAGATGTCGCTGCATCTCACAAGCACATTGAAGGGAAAAGCCCCCTTGCTGCCGTTGCTGCGTACCGACCGCAGTATTCTTTTTATATCGTTTATGCCGTTTTCTCCGGGCACAAAATCATAATAGTTTTCAAGGCACCCGCTTATCCTGTCCTCTGTATCTGCGCTTCTCTTTATCTGTTTAAGCTGTATGCGCAGCCCGGGCAATAAGTCTTTTGCTTCTTCATTTCCCTTATCCGCTGCCTCTTCAAAGCATGACATTGCTTTTTCTGTCTGAGGCTCTTTGATGCTGGAATAGAAATAACCGTATATCATACCTGAATAGGGATCATTTTCAAGAAGCCCGGCAAGATCGATCAGTTCTGAAACAGCCTGTGATCCTTCGTCTAAAGGCTTATCGAGCTTTTTCAGCAGTTCATACATTATCTTGCCTCTATGCCTGCAGCAGAAGCGTTCCCCGCTGAGCGTCATAGTATATTCAAAGGAAAACAGTTTTTTGTTCCTTGACGAAAATATATCGTTTATCAGAGCCGTACAGCCGGCTGCCGATCTGTTGAAGTCTGCAAAAGCTTGGTCGGTCGCCTCTATCAGTGTCTGGGAAGCTGCTGAATGACAGATCGTTTCTGAAGTCACAAGGTAAGCTCTGTATTTTTTCAGGTATTCACCCACACTGTCAGCATTGATATTTTTTGCCTCCTTGAGCAGGAGATCATCGTTTTGAAAAACTGCCGTCAATTGGTTCAGATAATTGTAAGCTACTGTTTTTTCGTATTCTCCGAGAGCAAGTCCCGAAAGCTGCGACTGGAGCTTTTCCGGAGAACTCAGATCTGTTATTTCATATATTCTCAAAAAATCTCGAATGTCCATAACCGATCATTCACTCTCCTCAATTCAGTTTTTCGGCAGCCTTTTCAGCACCATAAACCCAAGTCTGCCCATATGGATATATCTTCCTATTTCAGCGCCGTCAATAAGATTGATAAACCTGCCCTCCACTGGCAACAGTGTGTCCAGCTCATATTCCTTGCTGTTTATAACAATGAGAAGCTCTTCGCTTTCACACCAGCGCTTGATGATAAGTAGTTCATTATGGTCAAGCCACTCATAGGTGCCATGGTTCGCAAGAGCCGGATGTTCCTTCCTAAGCTTAATAAACAGCTTGGTCATTGCAAAAACATCGTCCATGTCCTCGCTGCTCTCTTCCCAGTTGGCAGGCCGGCGGTTGTCGGGGTCTCCACCGCCCTCCATGTATCGCTCTGTGCCGTAGTATATTGAGGGCGTTCCGAAAAACGTCAGCAGCAGAAGCAGTGCTACCTTGACCTTATCCTTGTCGCTGCCGCATACTGTCCTGAGTCTGGGAGTATCATGTGAATCTATCAGCGGCATACTTGATCTTATCTGCTTGAGAGTATAGCTGTGCAGGAGCTTATCAATGTTGCTCCTGTACTGCCATATATCATGCCTCGGGTCACAGATAAACGTCAGTATTGCCCGCGACACCGAATAGTTCGTAACACCGTCAAGTGCGTCCCGGCTGATCCATTCCGTTGCATTGTGCCATATCTCACCGACGATATAGGTCTTTTCCTTTTCATGCCGGATAACTTGCTTTATCTCGCTCAACATACTATCGCTGATCTCATTTGCAACGTCCAGTCGCCAGGCATCGACCCCAAGTGACATCCACTTTTTTACGACCTTGTTTGCAAAGTAGGTAATAACGCTCATTTCTTCGGTCTCAAATTTCGGCATTGACTTTATCATTCCAAAGCATTCATATTCAAGGCCGCCGTTTTCATCAACAGTGGCCTTGAACATTTTGAAGTATCTGGAGCGCTTCTTATTTTTCAGCACATCCTCAAACATCGGATTTTCATCACTGCAATGGGTGAAGGATATATCCAGCATAACATACATTCCCAGCTTGTGAGCCTTATCGCACAGCCTTTTGAAATCCTCCTCGCTGCCAAGCTCCGGGTCTATAACAGTGTAGTCGATGACATCATATTTGTGATAGGAGTGTGCCTTATAAACAGGGTTGAGATAAATCCCGTTGATCCCCAGCTCGTTCAGATATTCCAGCTTTTCTGTGATGCCGTTTAAGTCTCTGTTGAACCTTATCGGCATTATCTGATACCAGACCACATCGCTTATCCACTCAGGCGGTGTAAATATATTGCTCTTCGTGATATACGGAATAAAGAACATAGCGAGATCGTCGTGAGCATATCCGTTGGTAAAGCCGCTCTCGCTGTATTGCAGGCACTCGCTGCCGTCATACAGCTTGAAGTAATATTTCAATCTGTGAAGCTCGCAGGGTATGATAACGGAAAAATAATAGTTGTCAAAGGTCTCTCCCGAACGGTACATCTCTGCGGTGTAATACGGCCAGTACAAGCCCTCGGATACATTCAGCCTGATATAAGGATCATTGTAAACTATTTCTGCCCGGCGTATATCCTTTCCTGTTTTCAGTCGTATCATTACATGACGGCCATCTATCAGCTCACAGTCGGGGGTCCTGTATCTTCCGTTGATATGAAGTATCTCTTTAGTGTTCATGGTCAGTACTCCTTAAATCCGACAAATTCAAATTCGCTTTTTCTGGTAGTCCTGCCGTCACTGTCAACATACTCCACCGTTCGCCTGTCGCTGCAGCCTGCGATCGTTTTGATACCGGCGCTTTTTAGCTTGTTCACCAGCCTGTATGTGAACAGGTATTCTCCCTGCACCAGAACTACAGGCTGGTCATATTCCTTTATTTTCAAAAAATACTCTTCCACAAGCTCATCTATATACTCGCTGCTGCCATAGGGATCCACCTCGGGAAACGGCATATCTGTGATCTCACCTAGCATTTCCGCTTCCGAAATCTGTTTTTTGCTCCATTTGGAGGAACGGTGGTTTGTAAGATTTATAAGGATATTCATTTTTTACCTTCTTTTGATCATATCGGGTCAACAGCTACTTATAATTTAATACTATTCTCAAAAAAATATCGCTTTTAATAATTATATCACAAATGCCTGCTTTTGTAAAGTTCAAATAATATATTATCTCTTATGGACCTTGCCTTCGTTTTGAGACAGATGCTGATATACGCAGTAATAGCACCACCTCATAATACCTATGCGGTGGTGCTGCAGGCGAAACACCTTACTTTACGATCGAGAAGGTATAGCGCATATTCCCTTCATAATTGCCCTTGCCTGCAATATGAGCGATCGCTGTTCCAACGTTGATATTGTTTTCATAGGTGACAGTGTAATCCTTGCCTTCGGTAAGTACAGTGCCCTTGTATTTCAAAACGATTTTTGGAGTAACGGGCTTT
This sequence comes from uncultured Ruminococcus sp., assembly GCA_902797485.1. Classification (GTDB taxonomy): domain Bacteria; phylum Bacillota; class Clostridia; order Oscillospirales; family Ruminococcaceae; genus FB2012. The sequence goes on from CADBTF010000113.1 coordinate 9,577, forward strand.
CCTGTATATTTACAGTTTTGCACCTTTGTAACCTTACAATCTCCTGAATGCAGAGGGATCTTTTTGGTTATCAAAAACTTCTGCTTGATCGCTCCGGTGTACTTGCCTGTAAACTTGATGTGGATATAAGCAGTGCCGACTTTTGTATTATCGGTATACTTTGTTATCCTGTAGTCCACGCCTTCAGTGAGCAGCTTGCCCTTGTATTTTAAACTGGGCTTAGGGGTTATTGCCTTACCGGTATATGAATATGCAGAGTAAATGCCTGTTGTACAGTCAGCTGCTTTTACGGTTATGGGCTCACGGATACTGAAAGTAAGGGTCTTTGTGCCTTTGTAGTTTCCTTTGCCTGTTATGACAGCTGATGCAGTGCCTGCATTAACATTGTTCTTATAGGATACTGTGTAATCTGTACCGTTTTTAAGAACCGTGCTTGCTCTTTTGACAGTTACAGCAGGCTTTTTGGAACTGCCATCACGGTAATACTGTGTTTGTGACAAGGAAGCTGTGCAGGTGCTGATGTCTTTCTGAACTATGTTGAAGTTTGCTGTCTTTGTACCTTTGTATTTGCCGATGCCTTTTACGGTAACGGTTGCTTTACCTGCATTTATGTTGCTGCTGTAGGAAACGGAGTAGTCGGTGCCGTTTTTTAACACTGATCCGTTGAGCTTAACAGTGACAGATGGCTTTACAGCGCTGCCTGTGTATTCGCAGCTTGAATTTGCCGGAGTCAAAACTGCATGGCTTATATCGTAGTCAGCAGGTGCAGCCTTAGTTATGTCAACAAAATCCACAGTATACCTTACAGTAGCAGCACTGCCTGTTTTTACGTCTGTAAGCCCTGTGATCTCAACTTTATATTCGCCGTTATACAAGCCTTTTTTTGCAGGCCTTGAAAACTCTATCGCATTGGAAAAGATGAGATTGTTGAGTCTGAGCTTGCCGTTAGCTTTGGTGCAGGTATAGCTTACACCGCCGCCCGAGACCTTGACTGAGAGTTTGTCCACGCTTTTGACAGAAAGCATATTGCTGTTGAGCTGTGCCATCCAGTATTTGTTCTGATCGGCATAGGTCATATCGGCGAGATCAGTCGGCATATATCCAGGAGAGGGATAAGCGGAAACAGCTTCCTTCATGCTTCTTCCCGAACCGATCTGATTATACAGTAAAGAACAGCCCTCAGCATAGCCAAAGAACATTTGCTTGGTTCTAGGGTCAAGAATATTAAGACGGTGTGCAGTAGACATTCTGTCGGTGGAAGCATTGCCTGCTTCGTCCATCCAGCCGATGATAGCTCCGCTGGGGGTGTAGCTCCATGCAAGATCACTATTATCGCAGTTTGCTGCTTTTTTCCAAAGAGCATCGCTCATTCCGGCAGGCTTGGTAGCTGAGTTTGGATCAATTTTGTGAGCCATAAAGCTGCGCTGGCTTCTGAGAAGCGCACCCGCCTGATAGGTACTGTTGCTTGATACAGTAACAGTGTTGAGTCCTGCTAAAGTTCTGTAAAGGTTTATGGAATTGCTTACTGCTTTTATTGTATCAGCAGAAAGCGAACCCTCATACCATGAACTGCCTGATCTTGGTGCCGAGCTGTAGTAGGTGCTGCGGTTGCTGCTGTTATATGAGCCCGTGTTGATATACGCCGCTTTGTATAATTGCTGAACTTTGGCATAGGTGAGCGCCTTGTAGGTAGATGTATTGTTGATGTCATAGACTACAGCGGTGGCTGCACTTGCAGTGAGGGTGGTACTGCCAAATGCTGACATTGGCTGTGAATACGGGACTGCAGTACCTATCATCATTCCCAGTGCAAGCATTCCCGATACGAGTTTTTTGTTAATATTCATTACTTTCATGATTTTTTCCTCCATTTAATACTTTTTTTCATGTTTACGATCGTGTGTTTTTATTATTCAGAAGCCGAAACCACCTCCTCCAAAGCTGTCAAAGCTTCCGAAATTATCGAAACCTCCGCAGCTGTCAAATCCGGTGTCGAACTCATTGTTGAAGGAATTGCCCTGTGTCATGTCGTAGCCCCCCCATTTCAAAAGGGGTCACAGACTTCAGACTTTCCTCGGCAGCGAATTGATTTTGTCGCATCGCTTCCTGGGCTGCAAACCGGTTTTGCCACGGGTCCCCATCAGAGGATAAGCTGACTGGGGTTCTAAGGCTGCCATCCTCTCCCTGTCTTCCGTCGGATCTTTCCTTTGAACGATGCTCGATGCCTGCAATATCCCATTTGATCTTGAAAAATACAAAAACGAGTACCGATGCCTTAATAGCCATTACGATCAGTATAAAAAGAATTATCTCTTTCATTTTTATTTCCTCCATAATATTCCTTCTGTTTTCCTTTTGTGATCCTATTATAGCATATATTAATCGGAATGAAAATTGTCAGATGTTATATTATTTTGTACATAAAATCATATTTATCTTGCGTAATTAAGCTGCTTTTGAGCTGAGAACGCATAAATGATGTCTATATTATATTGACAAAATAATTATTTTGTTGTATAATTTTTTCGAGAGAATCAGCGCCGATCTGTGGATTCTCTAATTCTTAAAATAAAGTAAAAAAGGTGATCTTATGGCTTTTTTTCCTAGCAAAGATGTGGGCGGCGAGCCTTATACGCAGCAGAGGGTGAATCTAAGCAAGCGGGCTTATGAGATAATTATGAGCGATATTGAGAATTTTAATATAGATAGAAGTTCAGTGAGCGGAGAGTATAACCTTTCCAGCTTCATGTGCAGTGTATTTATGAATTCTATGGACATACTTGATTCGTTCGTAAGCAAAAAAATGCAGGATTGTGCCGATTCATACTACGATTTTTTCAACATGAACGGCGTTCTGATGCCTGGAAAGAACAAGGAGGAACATGAAAAGCTCCGTATGAAGCTGGTGGATAAAATGTGTAGGGCTGAGAGGGAGCGGTGTACAAAGCATATTAGAGAGCTTGTCAAAAGAAAGTTCCGATCGGTCAGGATATATCTCAACAGCGAGTTGATGACATTCGTTCGCAACGGGAATTTCAGCTACGAAGAAAAGATATTCAATGGCAGGTTCAGCGGTATGATGAAAGCAGTTATCGAGGAGTACTGTGAGCTTGCATATTGTGAAAGAGAGAGGATCGTATTTAAGAAAAAGATAGAAATGCTTGAGACTGTTATAAAGAGGGACAGCCGCAGATCCATAAGGGTCGTTAACAACAGAAATGAGATATATGACGTTGTGCCTTTTGGTATCAGCAGTGATCTTAACAATACATACAATTATCTGATATGTCTTTACAAACGCAGTGAAACGAAGGAAAGGTTTTTACCTCATGGATTCAGATTAAGCCATATCGAGCCTATTTCCCATACTGAGGAGGATCTGAGGCAAACCATCCCTGATGAGTATTTGGTGACGATAGATCAGTGGCTTGATAATTATTTTGATATGTATGGCAGCAAAAAGGTGACTGTCAAGGTGCGATTTACTAACGAGGGCATAAGGCTGTACAGCAGGATAAAGTACCAAAGACCGCTCTTCATACACAAGGAGGGTAATGTTTATACCTTCGAGTGTCCCGAGCTTCAGGCAGAGCATTACTTTACCAGGCTCCCCGGAGAAGCGGAAATATTAGAGCCTGAAAGCCTTCGGGAAAGACTTGCCCAAAAGTTTGAAAAGGCAGCTGGTGTGTATTCGGAAAATTATTTAACAAATAAAGACTGATGCCAAAGGAGCTTCGAGAGGATAAAAAGGAAAGCCAGCAGAAATTAGCAATGCTGCTGAATGTATCACAGACTATGATAAGCCGTTATGA
>CADBTF010000114.1 GCA_902797485.1 uncultured Ruminococcus sp.
ATTGATGACCTTCCCGGAAGAAAGATCATCTCCAAGGGCAACCATGATTATTGGTGGGACACTGCTTCTAAAATGAACCGCTTTTTTGATGAGAACGGTTTTACTACTCTGAATATTCTTCACAACAACTGCTATGAATATGAGGGCGTGGGCATATGCGGCAGCCGGGGCTGGATAAATGAGACAGGAAAGCCGGAGGATACCAAGGTCATTGCACGGGAGGCGGGCAGGCTTGAGGTATCTGTTGTAGAGGCAGAAAAGAAAGGCTTGAAGCCTGTGGTGTTCCTGCATTACCCGCCGGTGTTCGCCGATTCTGTAAACGAGACTATATTTGATGTGCTGAAAAGGCATAACATCAAGCTGTGCTTTTACGGTCACCTCCACGGCAAACGTGCTCATGCAAATGCTGTGATCGGTAATTACAACGGCGTGGAGCTCAGGCTTATCTCTGCGGATTATCTGCAATTTGACCCAATTGATATTACCAAAATTGTGCAAAGTGACGAATTGTAAAAAACACTTGAAATATCAATATAATTGTGTTATAATTATTTGGATAGATTATTCACCTGTATATTTTTCCAAGTATGCAGGCATATTATAACTGGAGGAATTAAAAATGAGTTTAAAGTCAACAAATAAGGTCGAAACTAATAAGTACGAGCTTGAAATAGAGATCGCTCCCGATGCTTTCGAGGCAGCGGTCCAGAAGGCTTATCTTAAAAACAGAAAGAAGATCCAGATCCTCGGTTTCAGAAAGGGCAAGGCTCCCAGAAAGCTTATCGAGAAGGAATACGGCGAGGGCTTCTTCTATGAGGACGCAGTAAATGAGTGCTACGGCCCTGAGGTAGACGCTGCTGTTAAGGAAGCCGGTCTCACCCTTGTTGCAAGACCTGAGGTTGAGGTTACTGCTGTCAGCAAGGAAGAGGGCGTAAAGATGAAGGTAACATGCATCACAAGGCCCGAGGTAGAGGTCTCTGATTATAAGGGCATTGAGGTCGAGAAGAACGTTAAGCCCGTTGAGGACGAGGACATCGAGCGTGAGCTGAAAAAGCTCCAGGAGAAGGAAGTCAGGATCGTAACCGTTGATGACAGAGCCTGCGAACTGGGCGATACCGTTAAGATCGACTTTGAGGGCTTCAAGGACGGTGTTGCATTTGACGGCGGCAAGGCAGAGGACTTTGATCTTGAGCTTGGCAGCGGCCAGTTCATTCCCGGCTTTGAGGACGCTATCGTTGGCCACAGCGTAGGCGAGCAGTTTGAGATCAACGTGACCTTCCCCGAGCAGTATCAGGTAGCTGAACTTGCCGGTGCTCCTGCTGTATTCAAGATCAACCTCAAGTCTGTTTCCAAGAAGGAATATCCTGAGATAGATGATGACCTTATTTCTCAGACCACTGATTTTGAGACCTTGGACGCTTTCAAGGAGGACGCTAAGAAGAAGCTTGAAGAGGCTAATGACAAGGCTGCTGACAATGCAGTTGAGACCTATCTCCTTGATAAGGTCGTTGAGAACATGAAGGGCGAGATCCCTGAGGTAATGTATGATAACCGTGCTAATGAAATGGTAAACGAGCTTGCTATGAGACTCCAGCAGCAGGGCCTTAACCTTGACCTCTATATGAAGTATTCCGGCCAGTCCGCTGAGCAGCTGAAAAAGACCTATATGGAGCAGGCTACCAAGCAGGTAAAGCTTCGCCTTGCTCTTGAGCAGGTCGTTGCCAATGAGGGTATTGAAGCTACAGCTGAGGAGATCGAGTCTGAGATGAACACTATCGCTCAGAACAATAAGCTCACTGTTGAGCAGATCAAGCAGTATATCACTGAGGCTGACGTTGCTAAGGATATTGCTGTGGGCAAGGCTGTTGAGCTTATCAAGAGCACCGCTGTTATTAAGTAATATTGTCGAATAATCAATTTTCGCTCGCAGTTTTTCTTGCGGGCGAAATGTATATCAAAGGGAGGCATTTGAAATGGCACTAATTCCATATGTAGTAGAACAGACAAGCAGAGGCGAAAGAAGCTATGATATTTATTCGAGACTTCTCAATGACCGTATCATCATGCTTTCTGACCCTATTGACGATGCTGTGTCAAGTGTTGTTGTTGCACAGCTGCTTTATCTTGAGAGCCAGGACCCTGAAAAGGATATAGACCTTTATATCAACAGCCCCGGAGGTTCAATTACAGCCGGAATGGCTATTTACGATACCATGCAGTATATCAAGTGTGATGTTTCTACTATCTGCATAGGAATGGCAGCTTCAATGGGCGCATTTCTTCTCTCGTCCGGTGCTAAGGGCAAACGTTTTGCTCTGCTGAATGCTGAGATTATGATCCACCAGCCTCTGATCGGCGGCGGCGGGCTCTCCGGCCAATGCACTGATATCAAGATCCAATCTGATCACCTTGTAAGGACCAGAGACAAGATGAATAAGATTCTTGCCGAGAATACAGGAAAGTCCATCGAGCAGATCGCTCAGGATACCGAAAGAGATAATTATTTAACTGCGAATGAGGCTATGGAATATGGTCTTGTAGATCAGGTGATCGCTCACAGATAAGGTTTGTAGAAAGGAGCTATTAAATGGCTAATGACGTTTATAGGCGCTGCAATTTCTGTGGCAAAAGCGAGAACAAGGCAAAGAATATGTTCACCGCCGGTAATTACAGCATCTGCGATGAATGTGTGATGTATTGCTATGATATTCTCGTGGAGCAGGGAGTTGTTGAGCCTCCTAAAAACCTCGCTGATAGCTTTGAGAAAGAAAAAGAAGGCTCTAAGAGCGAGATCTCTCTTAAAACACCTGCAGAGATCAAATCAGTGCTGGACGAATATGTAGTCGGCCAGGACGATGCTAAAAAGGCTCTTGCAGTTGCGGTTTATAATCACTATAAGAGGATACTCTCTCTTGAGGATAATACCGACGATGTTGAGATACAGAAATCCAATGTGCTTCTGCTTGGCCCTACCGGAACAGGCAAGACCCTTCTTGCTCAGACCCTTGCAAGGCTGCTTAATGTTCCCTTTGCAATTGCAGATGCCACCACACTCACAGAGGCAGGCTATGTTGGCGACGACGTTGAGAACGTTCTGACAAGGCTTATCCAGGCTGCTGATTATGATGTTGAAAGAGCTCAGAAGGGCATTATCTATATCGACGAGATAGATAAGATTGCCCGCAAGTCCGAGAATAAATCTATCACAAGAGATGTCAGCGGTGAGGGCGTTCAGCAGGCGCTGCTGAAGATCGTTGAGGGTACTGTTTCAAATGTTCCCCCTCAGGGCGGAAGAAAGCACCCCCATCAGGAGTTTATCCAGATAGATACCAAAAACATTCTCTTTATCTGCGGCGGAGCCTTTGACGGTCTGGAGAGCATCATCAAAAAGCGCACCACCTCATCTTCCATTGGCTTTGGCGGGGACATCTCCAACAAGAAAAATGAGGTCAATATCATGAAGAAGGTAATGCCTCATGATCTTGTAAAGTTTGGTATCGTTCCTGAGCTTGTGGGCAGGCTCCCTGTTATTACAGTGCTTGATGAACTGGACGAGGCTGCTCTTTGCAGGATACTGACAGAGCCTAAGAATTCACTGGTCCGCCAGTATACTAAACTGTTTAAAATGGACGGCATAGAGTTTGTAGTTACCGACGAGGCAAAGGAAGAGATCGCAAAGAAAACTATTGAAATGAAAACCGGTGCCCGTGGACTGCGTGGCGTGTTTGAGGGAATACTCACAGAGTTGATGTTTGATTCTCCCTCTGACCCGTCAATTTCCCGCATCACCATAAACGGAGAAACCGTTAAGGGCGAGAGCACTGCTATAGTAGAGCACACTAAGCAGGAAAAGCAAGGCGCATAAAAATAAAGCAGAGCAGCATTAAAGGCCGCTCTGCTTTTTCTGTTTTTAGATCATTTTTATGTTCAATGGTCAAGGGGCTCCAGCTCTGCCAGATCGTAGGGGGTCTTCTGATATACGCAGTAGTTGAGCCAGTTGGCGTACATCAGATTTGCAGAGCAGCTCCAGTTGAATATCGGGATCTGTGAGGGGTCATTATCCGGAAAATAATTGTAGGGCACTTGAATATCCAGCCCCTTATTCTTGTCCCGGAAATATTCCTTTGAAAGTGTTTCTCTGTCGTATTCCCAGTGCCCGAACAGGAAGAACTGCCGCTCTGAGCTGTCAGAGACAACGTGTACCCCGGCTTCATAGCTTTCAGCATCAATGATAAGCTCTCTGTGCTTGATAATATCCTCATGGCGCACCTCTGTGTGCCGGGAGTGCGGGCAGTGAAATACATCTCCGAAGCCTTTCAGCAGAGAACATTCCGGATTAGTTATATGGTGCTTGAAATTGCCGAACATCTTCTGAGGCAGCGTGTACTTGGGTATGCCGAAATGGTAGTACAAAGCAGCCTGAGCTCCCCAGCAAATATGAATGGTTGAGAATACATTGGTCTTTGACCATTCAAACACCTCGCAAAGCTCCTTCCAGTAATCGACCTCCTCATAGTCGATGAGCTCAACAGGAGCACCGGTGACTATCAATCCGTCGTATCTTGAGTCCTTGACCTCGTCAAAGCTCTTATAAAAGGTCAGCATATGCTCCTGAGGAGTATTCTTGCTGATGTGGTTCATCTGAATAAGGTCAATATTAACGTGCAGCGGAGTATTTGACAGCAGGCGGAGTATCTGTGTTTCAGTTGTGATCTTATCAGGCATCAGGTTTACTATTGCAATTTTCAGCGCCCGTATATCCTGATGGTCAGCTCTGTCTGCGGGCATAACGAATATTCTTTCAGCCTCTAATGTGGAAAAGGCAGGCAGATTATTTGGTATTCTGATTGGCATTTAATATTCTCCTTCTATTTTATCTTTTTATATTATATCACACTATTTTCTAATTGTCAATTTTCCCGGAGCAGTTTCAAATAATGTAAAAATTTTAAGTATAACACTAAAACTATTGCATTTTAATTGCCTTTGCTGTATAATAATAAAGATAGTGCAAAATGTTTAAATATAAGTCAGGAGGAAAATAAATGTCCGATTTAGAAAAGGAAATAAAACGGAGACGAACCTTTGCAATAATCTCTCACCCTGATGCCGGTAAAACCACTTTGACAGAAAAGTTCCTGCTATACGGCGGCGCTATAGCCCAGGCCGGAGCAGTAAAAGGAAAGAAAAATTCCCGCCATGCCGTATCTGACTGGATGGAGATAGAAAAGCAGCGTGGAATTTCTGTAACATCATCAGTAATGCAGTTCCAGTATGAAGGCTTCTGCATTAACATTCTTGATACCCCCGGGCATCAGGATTTTTCAGAAGATACCTACCGCACCCTTATGGCTGCCGATTCAGCTGTCATGGTAATAGACGCCTCTAAGGGCGTTGAGAATCAGACCCGCAAGCTGTTTAAGGTATGCGCAATGAGGCACATTCCTATTTTTACATTTATCAATAAAATGGACAGAGAATCCCGCAACCCCTTTGACCTTTGTGAGGAGATCGAGCAGGAGCTTGGTATCCCAACCTACCCTGTAAACTGGCCTATCGGCTGCGGAAAGGACTTCAAGGGCGTGTATGACCGTGATAAGCGTCATATCATATCCTTTACAAGCAATGATGAAATGGCCTTCGGCAAGCACAAGATCGCAGCCTCTGAGGTCGATCTTTCTGACCCTAAGCTTGATGAGCTTATCGGAAGCTCACTCCATGAGACACTCTCTGAGGATATTGAGCTGCTTGACGGCGCTTCGGAGGAGTTTGATCTTAAAGCGGTCCATGAGGGAAAGCTTTCACCGGTGTTCTTTGGCTCTGCACTTACTAATTTCGGAGTAGAACCCTTCCTTGAGAACTTTTTGCAGATGACCCCGCCCCCCCTTGCAAGAGCCTCCACCGCCGGAGTTATTGACCCATTTGACCCTAACTTTTCAGCCTTTGTTTTTAAGATACAAGCAAATATGAACAAGGCCCATCGGGACAGAATAACATTTATGCGTGTGTGCTCCGGCAAATTCGATAAGGAAATGGATGTGCTGCACGTTCAGGGCAACAAGAAAATGCGCCTCTCCCAGCCACAGCAGATCATGGCGCAGGAGCGTGAGATAATCGACGAAGCCTACGCCGGAGATATTATCGGCGTATTTGACCCGGGTATTTTTTCTATCGGTGATACAGTCTGTGCCCCCGGAAAGAAATTTGAGTTTGAGGGCATACCCACCTTTGCCCCGGAGCATTTCCAGCGTGTGCGCCCAAAGGATACAATGAAGCGCAAGCAGTTCGTCAAGGGAGCTGAGCAGATCGCTCAGGAGGGTGCTATTCAGATCTTCCATGAGCCGTACACCGGCATGGAAGAGGTAATCGTCGGAGTAGTCGGTGTGCTTCAGTTTGAGGTGTTCCAGTACAGAATGAAGAATGAGTACAATGTTGATATTGTCATTGAGGGCTTGCCCTATTCGCATATCAGGTGGATAACCAAGCTCCCCGTTGAAGATGTGAAGAAATTGAAGCTTTCATCAGATACTAAAATAGTGCAGGATTTCCGTGATAATTTCCTTTTGCTTTTCTCCAGCGAGTGGAATATTCGCTGGGCCTTGGAAAAGAATGAGGGCCTGGAGCTTGCAGAGTTTTCCAGGGGAGAATTACAGTAAACAAAAAGGACGGTCTCGATCTGAGATCGTCCTTAATTGTTATCAGATCAGTCCTCGTGAGGAACTTCCTTCTTGCCGAATAGCCCGCCGGACTTGTGAGTTTTTGAGCCGAGGGTCATTGTGAAG
>CADBTF010000115.1 GCA_902797485.1 uncultured Ruminococcus sp.
CTTGAAAACCGCAAGAACCGCACCTACCAGTGCCGCAGCACCGATGAGATCATCAAGGCGCTTGAAGAAAAGGGCGACGGCTTTGTTGAAGCTATGTGGTGCGGCGATGAGGCCTGCGAGGATAAGGTCAAGGAGCTCACAGGCGTCGGCTCACGCTGCATACCCTTTGAGCAGCATCAGATAGATGATAAGTGTGTTTGCTGCGGAAAGCCCGCCAAGCATATGGTGCTCTGGGGTAAGGCGTATTAAGCGGATAACTGAAAAAATATATTTGCAGAGGCGGAGCATTTCGCCTCTGTTTTTTGTTGACATTCCGAACAATATGTGATATGATAAAATCATAAAACTATAGTAAACGACATTAGAAATTGCACTTTGAGAACGAGTAAAAGTCCGATATATGCTTTTGCGAAGTTATCAAAGCAGCAATTTCAATGGCGGTTACTATATTTACGGAGGTAAGAAATATGAAATGCTCTTATTGCGGACACGACAACCCCGATAACGAGGTTTACTGCGTCTGCGGCAGACCGCTTCGCCTTGGAAGCACCAGCTCAGCACCCAGCTATACCCCCGACCCATCTTCACCCTTTGCAAGCCAGACCCTTGCAGACGTAAAGCGCACAAGAAGCGTGCCGGTGATGCCGATCATTTTGCTGATACTTGTCCTGCTCGGCGTCGGCGGATTTTTCGGCCTGCGCTGGCTCCAAAAAAGCCATGTCACCAAGCCCGACGCCTGGGAGACTATCGACAAGCCCCTTTATACTATCACTGTGCCCTCTGAAATGGAGAAGGGCGAAATGCTGACTGTGCAGGGAAGCAGCTATGACCTGCTGGATTTCTTCACCTCACGCAACGCCGGCTTTGATGTGAGCGTCCACAGATACTATGACCCTGAAAAGGAAATGTACGGCAGCCTGACCGCTAAGGATTTTGCCGCCGCTCAGACCCTGAGAACAGTTAAGATCAACGATCAGGTGGTGAATTACACCGCCAGAGAAGGCAAGAACTATATCTACGGTGAGTATGCAGTACACCGCCCGAACTATGTTGGCAAGAGCGACGAGGTGTGGATGATCGAATCCATGTTCCCATGCCCTGAGTGCTGCTATCTGGTAAATGTCTACTGCGCACAAGAGGACAAGGACGAATTCAGAGAGTCCATGCTGAAATGGCTTGACAGCTTTACAGTGAAATAACAAAGATCAAGGAGCAGCCCCATGCGAATGAGAAGAAAAAAGCACCTGGAGGAACGTCTGGCAGAGTGCGGAGATATGATACTTTATATGGACAGAGAGGACAGGAATTTCCAGATCAAGGACACCGAAAATATCCTTGACCTTGAAAAGCTCTTCGGTAATACTGCCCCCACAGAGCTGGAGATCGGCTGCGGCAAGGGGCAGTTTATCTGCGAGCTGGCTTCACGCAGCCCCGATGTCAATTTTCTGGCAGTGGAAAAGGCCAGCAATGTGATAGTTGACGCAGCAAACAAGGCTATCGCAATGGGCCTCAGAAATGTCCGCTTCCTGCGGGGCGGGGCTGAGTATCTTGAAAGCTATATCCCTGCCGGGAGCATCAGCCGCATATATCTGAATTTCAGCTGCCCATTCCCCAAAAAAAGTTACGCCGCCCACAGGCTCACCCACAAGCGCTTTCTTTCGATCTATGACGTGCTTCTGAAGCCCCATGCAGAGATACACCAGAAGACGGATAACCGCAATTTCTTTGAGTTCTCCCTTGAGCAGTTTTCCGATGCGGGCTACACTGTGAAGAACATCTCTCTTGACCTGCACAAGTCCGATTTTCCGGACAATATCGTCACCGAGTACGAGAAGCGGTTTTCAGAGCAGGGCTTTCCGATCTACAGATTGGAGGCGTACCGCAAATGACCTCTGAGCTCCCGGAGCCGGCAGAGCACAAGCGCAGGGTGCCCGTAAAGCTGATAGTTATTTTTGCGGCTGTGCTGATCTTTGCCGTCGGCATGGCTGTGGAAGTGTACAAACATTCGGACAGCAGAATGAAGTCCCTGCTCAGTGAGAACAAGCAGAGCTTTGAGGCCTGCGCTGAGTTCTTTGCCGCCAAAGGTGTCTCCGCTCCCAGTGACAGCAACACCTCTCCCGAAAATGACGACGCCCGGAAGACCGGCACCAAAAACGACCCGAAGCGCAGCAGCTATGCCTCTGTGGATTTTCTCTCTGAGAAATATGAGGGAGAGCCTGTGAGTGAGGATATAAAAAAGCTTGCTGATGCAGGTGTACAAAAAATCACTCTCAATAACGGTGAGGTCAGGTTTTACACAGATGTTAATTCCGGCATCTGCTATATCTCAAAGGAGGTCCGGTCCCAGCCTGGCTTTTACTACCCGGAGGGCTACCTTGACGAGAACCGTGTAGACGGTGATTGGTACCGCTTTGGCGAGGACGTCAAGCGAAATAAATGATATGAATTTTTTATACCCGTCCTGCATAAGATTTATCAGTAGATCTGAAAGGACGGGCATTTTTATGAGCATCAAACAAAAGCTTATCGTTTACGGAGCAGCCGCTGCTGTGATCGCCGCAGGCATAGCGGGCTATGAATTCTTTGAAGGCAAGGTCAGGGAGGGGAAGGAAAGCGTCGAGGCCTCGGTGAAGGCTGCGGCTGAGAGGCCGGTGATCGTCCTTGATGCAGGTCACGGCGGCGCCGACGGCGGCTGTGTCTCGGTGAACGGTGTGCCGGAAAAGGGCATCAATCTCTCCATTCTGCAAACCACCCGGGATATGCTGACCCTCTTGGGTTATGAGGTCAGGTGTACCCGTGAAAGCGATGTGTCTATCCACGATCAGGGCGTTGAGGGCCTTGCAAAGCAGAAAAAGTCTGACATGGATAACCGCTTGAAGATCATCAATGAGAGCGGCGCTCTTGCGGCGGTCTCCATTCACCAGAATCAGTTCACGGACCCAAAATACAGCGGCGCTCAGATGTTCTATCAGGCTGAGAGCAGTGAAGCCAACGCCCTTGCAGAAGCCCTGCGGGAGCGTTTCAGGACCTGGCTCCAGCCGGATAACGAGCGTGAGACCAAGCCGGTGGGTGATGAGCTGTTTCTTATCCACAATGCCGATTGCCCGGCAGTCATGGTGGAATGCGGCTTTCTGTCCAACCCGGAGGAGGCCGCCAAGCTTGAAAGCCAGAGCTACCAGCGGGAGGTGGCCTTTGTGATCGCAGACGGCATAAACTATTATCTTTCAAAGAAGCAGTCCGGACCTGTCACCGCAGAGGCCCTCCCGGACAGCTCCCCGCAATAGGCTGCTGCCTTTGAAATTCATGGACGGAAATATTATGGTTTAATCATAAATCATCACCAAAAAAACGATTACATTTTTGTTATTAATGTATATTGGCCTTGTTCGGTATTTGTGATATAATAGAATATATTGCAGTAATATGAACGATCATAAAGGGGCTGATATATTAATGAGCGTTACAATAAAGGACGTCGCAAGAGAAGCAGGCGTGTCTGTCGCCACAGTTTCAAGAGTTTTAAACGGCAGCCCGAATGTTTCAGAATCCTCGGCAAAGCTGGTAAACGAGACCATCGAGCGCCTTGGCTACTCTCCGAACTTCCTTGGCAGAAACCTCCGCAAGCGGGCGACCAACGTTATCCTTGTTATCATGCCGAATGCCGAGCATTCGCTTTATATGAAAATATGCGTCGGAATGCAGAATTACGCCCAGAAGGTTGGCTATGATATTATAACCGCCTCCTCCAACGCCACCACCACCGTTGAGACCCGCCACATGAATATGCTCTTTAACCGCACAGTGGACGGTGTGGTGCTCATGGGCACCAACTATAACGCTGATTCCCTGAACAAGCTTGCGGAGAACTACGATATAGCTCTCTGCTGCGAGGGCGTTGTCGGAGCCAAGGTGCTGACGGTAACGGTAGATGACGAGCAGGCAGGCTACGACGCAGCTCAGGCGCTTTATGCCAAGGGCCACCGCTGCCTTGGGTTTATCGGTGCGGAATCAACAGCCCTCTCTGCCAGCCGGCGTGAAAACGGCTTCCGCAGAGCCCTTGCAGAGCACGGCATAGAGCTTGCCCCGGAATATGTCTATAAGAACACCTACGATCAGGAAAACGGCGCAGTGGCCATGGAGCACTTTTTAAAGCTGCCCAAGCCCCCTACAGCGGTCTTTGCAGTCTCTGATATTCTCGCCATGAGTGCCATAAGAAAGGCCTTTGAAATGGGCCGCACAGTTGGCAGGGACCTTTCGGTAATGGGCTTTGATAATATCTCCATGTGCGAGCTTACAAACCCCAGCCTTTCCACAGTCGAGCAGCCCTGCTACAAAATGGGCGAGCTGGTCTGCAAGAGGCTTATCGAAAACTTCACCGCCGACCGTAAGGACAACGCCTACTACACCGTCGCCCACAAGATCATTCTCCGGGAATCCACCGGAGATTAAGAATTAAAAACAGCGCCCCTGAAAAGTCTCTGCTTTTCGGGGGCGCTTGCTGTTATTGTTTCGTCAGTATCACTTGTGCCAGTAGCTGTTCAGGAAATCAACTCTCCAGCCCAGCCATTCAGAAAGATAGTCCGCAGCTTCTTTTTCAGTCTTGCAGGCTTTGGCACGGGCGCACCATTCGCCGGCGTCGTCGTTGTGTCTGATGTTGTCCCAGCGGTCGTAGTTGCGGGTGAATACTGCTTCCAGTTCCGTTGAATCCTTTTCTATCATTTCGTATGCCCTGTCAAACACTCCGCTGTCATAGGCGGCAGTCCACTTTTCACGGATAATATCAGTGTACCAGTCCTCATACATCAGCACAGAGAGCCAGGGGTTGATGAACCTGTATTGTCCGTTCACGTCATAGATGATGTTAGCACAGTAGAAGCCCTCACCCTTCGGGCAGCGGTCCTTGTTGCCAAGGGCAGAGTCAAAATCCCATGGGGCCTCGAACACCAGCTTTTTAGCTCCGCCCTCACCGAAATCCACATCGAAGAAAAAGCTTGACCAGTAAATATCAGCGTCGCAGGCCAGTTCCTCAAGAATGTAGATCTCTGCCAGCGAGTTTACGTCTACCACCGCTCTGACAGCCTCCTCCGGGGTCAGCTTGTCGGTCTCTGCTATTTCGGTGTAGCTTTCGTTAAAGGCATAAGCCTTGTCATTGTAGGCCGCCTCATACATGATCTTGTATGCGTTGTTCACAAAAGAGGCTATAAAGTCGTGCTGCTCCTGAGAGTAAATATCGCTCTTTATGCTGACACCCACCAGCTCCTCCGTCACAAGAGGCTTGTGGGTCTTTCCGCTGCCGCCCTTGCCGTCAAAGGGCACAAGCTCTGCGTTGCCGTTGTAGCTGCAAA
The DNA here is from genome assembly GCA_902797485.1 of uncultured Ruminococcus sp. Classification (GTDB taxonomy): domain Bacteria; phylum Bacillota; class Clostridia; order Oscillospirales; family Ruminococcaceae; genus FB2012. Next base: position 5,346 of record CADBTF010000115.1, read on the forward strand.
GGAACTGGTTGAGCTTATCCTCATTGTTGAAATACCCGTCATACTCCATAAGGTAGCCTATGTCTGTGCCGGTGTAGCCCTCCTCAGCCTTGGTGATGTTTACCCGGTCTTTATTGATCTGCTGCTGTTCAGCCAGCAGGTACATTCCCCAGTATTCCCCGTTGATCGTCACCTCAACGAACATGGCGTCCGAGCAGTAGAACCCATCCTCAGCGTAAAGCTCCTTGGCAAGCTGGAAGGCCGTCTTGTTCCTGAGCATTGAGATGTCCTTGTATTCCGCAAGGAGCAGCCAGTTTTTAAGCTCAGCCCCGCCGTTCATGGTCAGCATCGGCTGCTTTTCGTCAAACTTTATCCGCAGAGGCTTTTTGTCATTCTTGGTGGTCCAGTTGCCCCGCACCTTCACCTGCGCCGGGGCATTGTCAACTGTCACCTTTCCTGCAGTATCGGTGACGGTCACAGTGCAGGCCTCATAATAGGGCTCCGGCGGGATAGTGTAGCCGTGGTTCCAGCTGGCTATCGACTTTGCAACGTGCTTTGCAGTAGGCAGGGTCACAAAATCCATAGCATTTGCTTCCTTGCTGACTGTCTCTATAGCTATTACCGGCACCTCATTGCCCTCCTGCCCGATGTCCTTTCCGGGAACGCCGTTTGAAGTGCCTTCCGCCTTTGATGATGTATCCTCAGTCTGCCCCTGCTGCGAGGAACTGTCTCCCCCTGCACAGCCTGCCAGCATCAGGCAGGCCAGAGCCGCAGTCAGGCAGCGCTTTAGTGTTTTCATATGCTTGCCTCCTGTTTCCAAAATCTGTTATAGATACTATAGCACATTATCCGTCACTTGTCAATAAAAAACAGCGCTTTTGCGGCGCTGTTTCAAAGCTTGTATCAGTCAAGGTCAACGTGCATAAAGTTTATGCCGCAGGGCGTCAGGTCGATGATCGCATAACCCGGGGGCAGGTGGTCCTTGGGCTGTGCTGCACTGCCGGGATTCAGAATGTGGAAGCCCTTGGTGTATTCGTATAAGCGCTTGTGGGTGTGCCCGAAAAGGATAACGCTTGCGCCCTCCTCCTTGGCACGGCTTATCAGCAGGTCGGTGGTCTCATTGACCTTGTGGAAGTGGCCGTGAGTCATGAACATTTTGGTCTTGAAGATCTCGATAGTCCTTGAGGGCGGCTCATCACTGCGGTCACAGTTGCCGCAGACGCAGTAGATCTTCTTTTCGGGGTAGATCTTTTTCAGGTGCTCCATTTCCTCCATGCCGTCCCCTAAGAAAATGAAATGGTCGCAGATCTTGTTTTTGGTAAATATAGAATCGGCAGCAGCAAAGTTGCCGTGAGTATCTGAAAATACAACTATTCGCATGGAAATACTCCTTATCGGTAACTGAACACAGTTTTCTTTATTATATCATACTTTTCAAAATTTACAAGCTGATTTGCACAAATATTCGTAAATCTGAAAATAATTTTTTGTGGAGTATTTGTGTTTTGGTTCAAATAATAAAAAATATAAATTCCCACTTGCAATAGGAGCCGTATTGTGTTATAATGAAAGAGTATGAGAAGGAAGGTGCGTGCCTTGAAGAAATATGCCATTTACAAGTCAGAGACCGGCTATTATTATTACGAATATTTTGATACTCTTGACTCTTTGAAGGGCACCATGTTTGACGGCATTATTACCGAGGATAAGCTTCCTGTGGTCTTTGACGGCAAGGGCGGTTACTATCATTTCACCGAAAAGGACTATATGTTTGACAGGCTGGTCGAGTGTGAGGGCAGACCTCTGACCCTCGAAGAAATGTTCTTCAAGAATGACGACAAGTTCAAGCTCGGCTGGATGTCCCCGGAGGGTGATACCTATTCCTGCGATTACACCAGCCATACCAAAGCAGCCCTTATGCTCTGCGAGAAATTCTTCCCCAAGGCCAGGCTGCCGGAGCGGACTCTCGGCAAGGCCGGCTGGCTCAAGATAATAGATTCCTGGGACGGCACCCAGCGGGAGCACGGCCAGTTCGTCTATTCCCTCACCGGAAAGATAACCAAGCGCCAGGCTGACAGGCTCTATGACCTGGGCCTCTATAACAATGAGGAGGTCAAAAGGCTGATAGCCGACTGCGAGAACGTCTGGTAAATTTTACATAAAGGAGCAGTTTTAATGGCAACAAGAGTAGCTGTGATCGCTATAATCGTCGAGAACGAAGCCTCCGTGGAAAACGTAAATGCAATACTTCACGAATATAAAAACGGAATTATCGGCAGAATGGGCATACCCTACCGCCAGAAGGGCATAAACATCATCAGCATCGCCGTCGATGCTTCTCAGGACGATATAAACACTATCGCCGGAAAGATCGGCAGGCTGGACGGTGTGTCCGCCAAGACCGTTTATTCCAACGTATAAATACTGTTTGAAAATTCAAGCACTGCTTTTCTAACGCTGAAACTTATCTTGAGGCGAAAGTAAGACCTGCTGCTTTATAAGCATGACTGTCGGACTTTTGCTGTAGCATTAGTCCGATTTTTTGTACAGAAAGGGTGATATATATGAGCCTTGGATCGACCCCTTCCTCCGAGAGGATCCATATCGGCTTCTTCGGCAGAAGAAACGCCGGAAAATCCAGCCTCGTCAACGCCGTCACAAATCAGGAGCTTGCAGTAGTCTCCGATACCCCCGGCACCACCACCGACCCGGTGACCAAATCTATGGAGCTGCTGCCTTTGGGCCCTGTGGTGATGATCGACACCCCCGGCTTTGATGACGAGGGCTCCCTTGGAGAGCTCAGAGTTAAAAAGACCTCGCAGATCCTCAACCGGGTGGATATCGCAGTGCTCGTCACTGATATCACCAAGCCCCTGGGCGGCTGCGAGCGGGAGCTCATAGGGCTCTTTGAGCAGAAGAATATCCCATATATCACAGTGGGCAATAAGTGCGACCTCGCTCCCTCCGCCCCCGACGGAGAGCGCTTTGCTGTCAGCGCCAGGGAGAATAAGAATATTTACGAGCTGAAAGAGAAGATCGCCTCCCTGACCAAGACCAGAGACCAGACACTCAAAATAGTCGGTGACATTATTTCCCCCGGTGAGCTGGCTCTGTTGGTGGTCCCTATAGATAAGGCCGCTCCTAAGGGCAGACTTATCCTGCCACAGCAAATGGTCATCAGGGATATTCTTGAAGCAGGCGCCTGCGCAGCAGTGGTCCGTGAGACTGAGCTTGCTCATGCCCTTGAAGGCCTTGTCAGCAAGCCCTCAGTGGTGATAACTGACAGCCAGGTGTTCGGGTTTGTCAGCAGGGCAGTTCCGGAGGATATAAGGCTCACCTCCTTCTCTATCCTCATGGCAAAGTATAAGGGCTTTCTTGAGACCGCAGTAAAGGGCGCTGCTGCGATAGCCGGCCTTAAAGACGGCGATAAAGTGCTTATCTCCGAGGGCTGCACCCACCACCGTCAGTGCGGTGATATCGGCAGTGTCAAGCTGCCGGCGCTGCTGAAAAAGACCACCGGCGCAGAGCTTGAAATAGAGCTCTCCTCCGGGCGGGAGTTCCCGGAGGAACTCTCGGACTATGCCCTTGTGATACACTGCGGAGCCTGTATGCTGACAGAGCGGGAGATGCTCTTCCGTATGCGCACCGCCCTTGACCAGGGGGTACCATTTACGAATTACGGCGTTGCCCTTGCACATATGAACGGCATACTCGCAAGGAGCCTTGAGGTCTTTCCGCAGGTCCGTGAACTGCTTGATTGAATGAGGTCATATATATGTCTGATAAAGTAAAACTGCTTATTGATAAGCTTGATGAAAATAAGGCACTCTCAAAGCCTGAATGGACAGAGCTCTTTGATGATTGGCAGGAGCCCGACCGGGCATACGCTGCCGAAAAAGCCCGCCGCATAAGCCTTGAAAGCTTCGGCAATAAAATATATATCCGAGGGATAGTTGAGTTTTCAAATGTCTGTAAGAACGACTGCCTTTACTGCGGTATAAGGCGGTCTAACACCAACGCCCAGCGCTACCGGCTGACTGATGAGGAAATACTTGCCTGCTGCGATGAGGGCTATGAGTACGGCTTCCGGACCTTTGTGCTGCAAAGCGGTGAGGACTATGCCGCCTACCCGCCGGAGAGAATGGCGGAGCTGGTCCGCAGCATAAAGGCTGCCCACCCCGACTGCGCCGTTACACTCTCTCTCGGAGAGCTGGAAAGAGATGCCCTTGCCCTGCTTAAAGAGGCCGGTGCAGACAGATACCTTCTCCGGCACGAAACTGCCAACAAGGAGCATTATTCAAAGCTCCACCCGGCTGAAATGTCCTTCGAGCACCGAATGAGCTGCCTCAGAGCCCTGAAGGAGCTGGGCTATCAGACCGGCGCCGGGATGATGGCGGGCTCCCCCTATCAGACAAATGAGTGCCTCGCTGATGATATGGTTTTCTTAGGGGAGTTCAAGCCCCACATGATAGGCATCGGTCCGTTCCTTCCCCATAAGGATACCCCATTCAGGGATATGCCCAAGGGCAGCTATGAGCTGACGCTTTTCCTGCTGAGCCTTTGCAGGATAATGCTGCCGAGGGTGCTGCTCCCGGCTACCACAGCTCTTGGGACCATTCGTCCCGACGGCAGGGAACAGGGCGTGCTCTCCGGAGCAAATGTTATAATGCCAAATCTTTCACCCTCTGCGGTGAGAAAGAAATATATGCTCTATGACGGAAAGATCTGCACTGAGGACAGCTCTGACGAATGCCGCTTCTGTGTGCAGGCAAGAATGAAAAGCATAGGCTATGAGGTCGAGATATCGAGAGGAGATTATGTATGATAAAATTTGCGATCTACGGCAAGGGCGGTATCGGAAAGTCAACAGTCTCCTGCAATGTTTCCTCCGCACTGGCAGCCAAGGGCCTGACGGTCATGCAGATCGGCTGCGACCCGAAGGCGGATTCCACAGCTCTGCTCCACGGCGGCGAGCGCATACCCACAGTGCTTGACCTGATACGGGAAAAGGGCAGGAGCCTTTCCCTTGACGATGTGGTTTACAAAAGCAGCGGCGGAGTTCTCTGCGTTGAAGCAGGCGGCCCTATCCCGGGGCTGGGCTGCGCCGGGCGTGGCATCATCAACGCCCTTGAAAACCTTGAAAAGCTGGGAGCCTACGAGGTGTTCAAGCCGGACGTTATCATCTATGACGTGCTGGGAGATGTGGTCTGCGGCGGCTTTTCCATGCCCATGAGAAAGGGCTATGCGGACAAGGTGTTCGTGGTGGCCTCCGGAGAGAAAATGGCAAGATATGCCGCAGCCAATATCTGTATGGCAGTTGAGAATTTCCGCAGCAGAGGCTATTCCTCCCTTGGCGGCATCATTCTCAACCGCCGCAATGTTGAGAACGAGGACGCCTCAGTCGCAGAGCTGGCGGCTGATTTCAGCACCGAAATAGTCGGTGCCATAGACCGCTGCATAGAGATCTCCAACGCTGACGACGCAGGAGAGGCTATCGTGGTATCAGCCCCGGAAAGCAAGCCCGCCCGCCAGTTCATGGCAGTGGCAGACAGGATACTTGAGATCTGCGGAGGTGCCTGAAATGTTCAAAGCACTTGAGAGCGTGAAGTATAAAAAGCCCCCCTTTATCCTCCTGCGTGACGCTGACAGAAAAGCCCTCTTTGAAAGCGGGCTTGAATATAACGCCCCCGCCAGAGGTGTGTGGAATATCGTGCATATGGGGCTGCTGGTGCCGGAGGGGCATCAGGTCTATGTCTGTGCTCAGGGCTGCCTGCGGGGCGTTGCGCTGACTGTTGCCGAAACAGACCAGATGGACAGGCTCAGCTGGGTCTCCCTCTCTGAGGAGGATATGTTTGACGGCACCCTTGAAAGCGACGTGGTCGACGGAGTGGCCGAGGTGATAGAAAAGCTTCCCGGCAGACCCCGGTGCGTGCTGATCTTCCTCAGCTGTATGCACCTTTTTGCCGGCGCAGATTATGAGGTCATTCTGGATCAGCTCCGTGAGCAGTTCCCGGATATTGATTTTGTTGACTGCTACATGACCCCCACCATGCGTGAGACCTTCTCACCGACTGTGTGGCTCACCAAGAGAATGTATTCGCTGGTCAGGCCGCTGCCACTTAATGAGCGCTCTGTCAGCATTATAGGCTGTGAACGTGAGACCGATGCCGAAAGCGAGCTGGTAAAGATCATCAGAGAAAACGGCTTCACCCTCCGGGATATAAATTACTGCAAGACCTATGACGAGTTCATGCTCCTTGGGGAGAGCGCCCTTAATATCAGCTATCTTCCCACAGCTCTTGCCGGTAACAGCGAGCTCTCCGAGCGCACCGGCGCAAGGGCGCTGCATCTGCCGAATTCCTTTGACTATTCCGTTCTGCGGGAAAATTACACCCGGCTGTGTGAAGCCCTGAATATCGGGCTCCCCGACCTGTCAGGCTGTGAAGCAAGGGCAGAGGCTGCTCTTTCAAAGGCAATGTCTGCACTTTCGGATATCCCGGTAGCTATAGATTTCACAGCTGTAACAAGGCCCTTTGAGCTGGCACTGATGCTTTCAAGGCATGGCTTCAACGTCAGGTACCTGATAGCCGACAGCGTCGGTGAGGACGCCGCAGCCTTTGAGATGCTCAGGGCAGAGCAGCCGGAGATCAAGCTTTTTTCATCGGTGAATGTGAATATGTTCAGCGCTGCCGGCGAGCAGAGCGAGCCGGTGCTTGCTATAGGCCAGAAGGCTGCATGGTTCTTCACCACCGATAATTTTGTTGATATAGTTTCCAACGGCGGGCTTTACGGCTATGAAGGCATTGTCAAGCTCTGCGCCCTTATGGAGGACGCATTTTATAACCCCAAGGACAGGCGCACTGTTATCCAGCAGAAGGGCTGGGGCTGCTCCTGCAATGCACAGATATGAGGAGTGATGCGGTATGAAAAATGTCAGCAGGATATTGCCGATGTACACTGCCGATACCTCCGGCGTTTGTTCGGCTCTCTATGAGCTTGGGGGCATGACGGTCATTCACGATGCCTCCGGCTGCAATTCCACCTACACCACCCACGACGAGCCCCGCTGGTATGATAAGCGCTCCATGATGTTCATTTCTGCGCTTACTGAAATGGACGCTATCATGGGAAATGACGAAAAGCTTATCCTTGACTGCGTTTCCGCCGCCGAGGACCTTCACCCTGCCTTTATCGCCCTCTGCGGCTCCCCCATGCCGATGATGACCGGCGTGGATTTTGAAGCCATAGCCTCCGAGATCAGGGAGCGCACGGGTATTCCCACCTTCGGCCTTCACACCAACGGCACCCTGCCCTATATCAGCGGTGCTTCACAGGCTTTTGCAGCTATAGTCAGAGAGTATGTCAGGCGTGTTCCCAAGAGAGAGGGCTTCGGAGTGAACGTGCTGGGAATGACGCCCCTTGATTTTCCTCTGGGAGCAGAGGTGTCTGTAAAGAAATGGCTGGAAGCAAACAACATGGAGCCGGTCTGCAATTTAGGCATGGGCTCCACCCTTGAGGACGTAAAGCAGATGACCTCCGCAAGGGCCAATCTTGTGGTCTCTGAAACAGGAGTTGAAGCCGCAGAGTATCTGCGCAGGTATTTTGATATGCCATACGTTTTCGGCGTGCCGGCAGGCAGGGGCTTTGCCGGCAAGCTGGCCGGACTGCTGCGCTCTGCTTCAAAAGAAGCAGCTGTGCTGCCGGAGGAGTGCCTTGCTTACGGTGAAGCTGCGGATACTGTAGTCATCGGAGAGGGCGTTTACGGCGCATCTCTCTGCGCCGCACTGCATGAGGACTTGGGAATAAACGCCCGGCTGCTCTGCCCGCTGCCTGCGGAGGATATTTTTTACAGCCACACAAACAACACCTGCCTTTACGCCGAGGAGGATATAGAAGCCTTTCTGCAAAGCACCCGCCCCGCAGCGGTGATCGCAGACCCTTTATACAAGTTCATTATCCCGGCGGGCACAAGGCATATACCGCTGCCGCATCTTGCCTTCTCCGGCAGGAGCTTCCAGCGCAGTATCCCCAACCTTATAAACACTGAGATCAAGGAGTATTTCAAATGATAAAATTAGCTGTATACGGCAAGGGCGGTATAGGAAAATCCACCTGCACCTCAAATCTCTCTGCTGCCCTTGCAAAGCTTGGAAAAAAGGTAATACAAATCGGCTGCGACCCCAAGGCCGATTCCACTGTGAACCTGCTTCACGGCGACCCGGTGATACCTGTCATGGACTATATGCGTATCCACGACGAGGAGCCGGACAAGATAGAGCAGATCACCAAGACCGGCTTCGGAGGGGTCGTCTGTATCGAGACCGGCGGCCCTACCCCCGGGCTGGGCTGTGCCGGCAGAGGCATCATCACCACTTTCAGCCTGCTGGAGCAGCTGGAGCTTTTTGAAAAGGTCAAGCCGGACGCTGTGCTCTATGACGTGCTGGGAGATGTGGTCTGCGGAGGCTTTGCAGCACCTATCCGTGAGGGCTATGCCGAAAAGGTGCTGATCGTCACCTCCGGCGAGAAAATGGCTCTCTATGCCGCCAATAACATCAACAGCGCCGTCAGGAATTTTGAGGACAGAAGCTATGCCAAGGTGCGGGGCATTATCATGAACCGCCGGAACGTTGAGAACGAGGAAGAAAAGGTCAGAGCCTTTGCAGAGAGCGCCGGCCTTGAGATCACCGCCGACATACCCCGCTCGGCAGAGATAATCAGGTATGAGGACATGGGAATGACCTGCGTTGAGGGAGACCCGGAATGTGAGACCTCCAAACGTTTTATGCAGCTGGCACAGCTTATGATAGATGAGGATAAAAGCAATGGTTGATGCGTATTATATTACAGCAGCAGAGCTGGCTTCCCGCAGCCCGGACGACCTGCCGGAGGAACTAAATTCTTCTAAGCATATGATCTATTCCTCCCCCGCCACTCTGGATTTTAACTCCCCGGGAGCCAAGGGCTTCGGCGTAAAGCGGGCGGGGCTGGTGATACCCGGCTCGGTCATGCTGCTTATCGCACCGGGCTGCTGCGGAAGAAACACCCAGCTGCTGAATGAGCTGGGCTACAGCGAAAGGTTTTTCTACCTGATGCTTGACGACACCGACATCGTCACCGGCAGGTATGTCAGCAAGATACCGGAGGCCTGCGAGGAGCTGCTTTCCGAAATGGAGGAAAAGCCTTCGGTCATCATGCTCTGCGTTACCTGCGTGGACGCTCTGCTGGGAACGGATATGGAGCGTGTATGCCGGGCCTGCTATGAGCGTACCGGCGTTAAAGCCGCACCTGCCTATATGTATGCCCTGACCCGAGAGAAGCGCCTGCCGCCTATGGGCCTTGTGAGAAAGTCAGTCTACTCACTTTTGGAGAAGCAAAAGCGCAGCTCAAATATCTGCAATCTGTTAGGCTATTTTTCCGCCCTTGACGACGGCTGCGAGATATACCCCCTGCTGCGCTCCGCCGGTATAAAGCAGATCGGTGAGATCGGACGCTGCAGCACCTTTGAGGAATACAGCGGGCTTTCAAAGGCAAATTTCAGCATAGTGCTCAACTCCGAGGCAAGAGCTGCTGCTCAGGATATGCAGGAGCGCCTTAGCATACCCTTTATCGAGCTGACAAGAATGTTCCGGCTGGATAAGATCAGGAATCAGTACCGCCTGCTGGGTCAGGCCATAGGAGCAACTCTTGACGATTCCGTGTACTATGACGCTGCCAAGGCAGCCGTGGAAGCATTTATCCGTAAGCACGGAGCTCTGACCCTTGCCATTGGCGAGAGCCTGAACGCAGACAGCTTTGAGCTTGCCCTTGCCCTCTGCGAATACGGCTTCAAGGTCCCAGAGATATACGGCACTGTCGGGGAGAGGAATTTTGTGTTCGTCAGGAAGCTTGCTCAGCTTTCGCCGGAGACCCGCATCTATTCAAATCTGTCCCCGACTATGATGAACTACCTTCCCGCCCCGGAGGTCGAAGCGGTCATAGGCGCTGATGCCTGCTATTATCACAAGGGCAAGCCAGGCGTGGAATTCAACGGAGAAAACCAGCCCTTCGGCTACCGTGGAGTAACAATGCTGTTTGAGGCACTTGACAGGGCACTTGAAGAAGGAGGCGCCGGAAAATGAAAAAGCTGTTAAAGCACATATCCCCGCTGGCCCCCGACGATTCCGGAGCCTGCTCTGTGCTCTATGAGCTGGGGGGCATTACAGTTATCTGCGACGCCGGCGGCTGCGCCGGAAATGTATGCGGTTTTGACGAGCCCCGCTGGTTTGAGAAGCGCTCAGCACTGTTTTCTGCCGGCCTCAGAGATATGGACGCTATCCTTGGCCGTGACGAGCTGCTGGTGAAAAAGCTTGCCAAAATAACCGGGCAGGCAGATGCTTCGTTTACCGCCATAGTCGGCACCCCTGTTCCGGCGGTGATCGCCACAGACATGAAAGCCCTTGAGCGCATGAGCGAAAAGAAGACCGGCCTGCCCTGCATAGCCCTCCGCACTGACGGCACCAGACTCTACGATTACGGCGAGGAAATGGCATACTACAGGATATTTGAAAAATTCGCCGCAGAGAAGCTGCCTGTCAAAAAAGGAAAGCTTGGCGTTATCGGAGCCACCCCGCTGAACACCGGCGAGACAGTATCTGATAAGATAGTCAGCGCCTTGAAGGGTCAGGGCTGGGAGACTGTCATCTGCTTCGGAATGGACAGCGGCCTTGACGAAATAATCAACGCAAGCGAGTGTGAGAGGATACTTGTTATCGCCCCCTCCGGCATCAAGGCGGCAAAGCTTCTGAAAGAGCGCTTCGGCACGCCCTATGATATAGGTTACCCACTGCCGCTTCCGGAGGAAGATGCGCTTTCCTGCGCTGCGGGGAAGAAGGTGCTGGTGATCCATCAGCAGACAGCTGCCAACGCTCTCCGTGAGAAGCTTGAGACGCTTGGCTGTGATGTCACCTGCGGCTGCTGGTTCAGTATGCGTGACAGCCTTTCCCGTCAGGGTGATGTTCACATCAAGGGTGAGGACGCTTTTATCGAGCTGTTGGAGCAGGGCTTTGACGTAATAATTGCCGACAGCTTTTTCCGGCGGGCAGCTTCTGCCTTCACCGGAGAGTGGATCGACTTTCCGCATTTTGCAGTCAGCGGGCGGCTCAACAGGAATAAAGAATAAAGGTATTGATAATGATAACAGTCAACATTCACGTTTACGGCATAGTGCAGGGAGTGGGGTTCAGACCGTTCACATCTCTTGCGGCCGCAAAGCACGGCATACACGGAACTGTTGCCAACAAGGGCTCTTATGTTGAGATAATCGCTCAGGGCAGCAGGGAAGCGATAGACGGCTTCATTTCCGAATTCCGTTCAAACCCTCCTGACAGGGCAGTTATCCTCGGTCTTGACGAGCTTGAAACAGAAGCCCCGGTATTTGACAGCTTTGAGATCATTGAGAGCGAAAAGGAATACGGTGATATTTTTATCTCTCCCGACATTGCCACCTGTGACAAATGCAAAGCTGAGCTGTTTGATAAAAACAACAGGCGGTATCTGCACCCGTTCATCAACTGCACCCAATGCGGCCCGAGGCTGACGATACTTGATTCTATGCCCTATGACAGGGAGCGGACGAGTATGAAGGTCTTTCCGATGTGCGAAAACTGTATGGGCGAGTACTACTCGCCCATGACACGCCGCTTCGATGCCCAGCCCGTCTGCTGCAACGACTGCGGCCCCGAGCTATATATAATCGGAGAAAACACAAAAGGCTCCGCTGCGATCACCAAGACCCGCAGGCTTATCATGAGCGGCGGAATTGCCGCCGTCAAAGGTATCGGCGGCTTCCACCTCTGCTGCGACGCTAAAAACACCGAAGCAGTAGAGCGCCTCAGAAAGCTGAAACACCGCCCCATGAAGCCCTTTGCCGTTATGATGCGGGATATGGAGACCGTGAACCGGGAGTGCATAGTCGCACCCGGTCAGGAGAAATACCTCACCGGCTGGCAGAAGCCAATCATGCTGCTGGAAAAATCAGCAGAGCAGTCACTGAGCGGCAGGATAGCCCCCGATAATCTTACCGTCGGCGTCATGCTGCCTTATGCCCCTGTCCAGATGCTGCTGTTTGATTACCCGGACGGCATTGAAATGACCGACTGCCTTGTGATGACCAGCGGCAACGCCCGGGGTGCTCCTATCTGCCGGGACGACGAGAGCGCAGTCAAGGAGATCGGCTCCTTCTGCGACCTTATACTTTCCCATAACAGAAATATCCTTATCCGTGCCGACGACAGCGTGGTGGACTGGCTCTGCGGCAAGCCCTATATGATAAGGCGCTCCCGGGGCTTTGCGCCCCTGCCCTTTATGCTGAAAGGAGATAAGACCGTGCAGGCGGTCGGCATAGGCGGGGAGCTTAAAAACAGCTTCTGCGCTGCAAGAAACGGTATGCTCTACCCCTCCCCCTATATCGGTGACATGGCAGACATCAGAACAGTCAAAGCCCTTGGGGAATCCCTTGAGCGTATGCTCGATATGCTGGAATGTGAGCCGTCGGTCATCGTGGCAGATAAGCACCCGCTGTATAACACCCTGAGCTTTGCCGAGGAATATGCCAAAAAGCACAGCCTCCCGCTGGTGAAGCTCCAGCACCACTACGCCCATATCCTCTCCTGCATGGCAGAGAATAATTACGACGGCAGGGTCATAGGCGTCAGCTTCGACGGCACCGGCTACGGCGATGACGGCACTGTCTGGGGCGGCGAGCTGCTTATCTCCGACTGGCAGGGATATGAACGTGCCGGCAGCATCACCCCCTTTAAACAGGTGGGCGGTGACCTCTCCGCCAAGGAGGGCTGGCGCATAGCAGTGCAGCTGTTAAGGCAGCGCTTTGAAAACGCCGGTGAGATCTGTGAGCAGCTTGACCTCTGCGACAGCAAGACCTTCAAGCTCCAATCCGTTATGGCTGATAAGGGCCTCAACACCGTTGCCTCGACCAGCATGGGCCGTGTGTTCGACGCTGTCTCCGCTATCCTTGGCATACGCTCCGCCTCCACCTTCGAGGGTGAAGCGTCCACAGCCCTGATGTATCACGCAGAGATGTTCGAGCGCCGGAAGAAAGAGCCTGCATTCAGCCTTTCTTGCTCCTGCACCGAGGAGGAAGATATGCTCCGGCTGGATACCTCCTCCCTTGCCGCAGAGACAGCCCGCAGGTATCTTGAAGGCGCAGACAGAGCAGAGCTTGCCTTCTGCTTCCACAAGGCAGTTATGGAGCTGATAGCTGAAGCCTGCATCAGGCTGCGTCAGCAGTACGGCATCAGCACTGCCGCCCTCAGCGGGGGAGTGTTCCAGAACCGTCTTCTCACCCGCATGACAAAGGAGCAGCTTGAAGCAAACGGCTTTAAGGTGCTTCTCCACAGCCTTGTTCCCCCGAACGACGGCGGAATCGCTCTCGGTCAGGCCGCCTATGCGGTCAAGCACAGGGAATAGATAAACAGAATGATCTCAGGAGCTGTCAGATGCGCTCCCGTTCATCAGCATCGGAATATAGAATATTATAATTATTGAAAGGAAGATAAATATGTGTGTTGGATTATCAGCAAGAGTTGTAAGTGTCAAGGACGATACCGCCCTCATTGATGCCGGCGGTGCTCAGAGAGAGATAAGCGCCGGTGTTATGGAGGACCTGGAGCCCGGCGATTATGTTATGGTACACGCCGGTGTCGCCATTGCCAAGATCACCGAGACCGACGAGGAAGAAGCCTTTGATGTAATGGAGACTTTGATATGAACGAAAAAATGATGCAGGCCCGGGATATCATCACGGGCTACAAAGGCCGCCCGCTGCGTATAATGGAGGTGTGCGGCACCCATACTCACGAGATATTCCGCCTTGGTATCAGAAAGCTTGTGCCGGAGGGGATAGATATTATCTCCGGCCCCGGCTGCCCCGTCTGCGTTACGGCTGTCGGCTTCATTGACGAGGCCTGCTGGCTGGCGCTTGAAAAGGGCTGCACAGTCTGTACCTTCGGTGATCTTATAAAAGTTCCCGGCACAGAGATGAGCCTTGCCGGAGCAAGAGCCAAGGGTGCTAAGGTACGCCCGGTCTATTCTCCCCTTGATGCAGTGGAGCTTGCCAGGGCTGACCCTGATGAGCAGGTGGTGTTCCTTGCAGTAGGCTTTGAGACCACCACCCCCTCTGCCTGCCTTGCAGTAAAGCAGGCAAGGGAGCTGGGCCTTAAAAATTTTTCGATACTGACGGCAAACAAGACCATGCCCAACGCCTATAATGCCCTTGTGGGCAGCGCAGATGCCTTCATCTACCCCGGCCATGTCAATGCCATTACCGGCAATTCAGCCTGCATAAAGCTCTGCGAGGAAAAGGGCGTTTCAGGTGTGGTAGCCGGCTTTACTGCCAGCGAGCTGGTTACAGCATTGGCGGTGTGCATCAGGCTGCTTGAAAAGGGCGAGCCCTTTTTCCGCAACTGCTACCCGAGAGTCGTTAAGGACGAGGGCAATCCCTCTGCCATAAAGCTTATGAACGAGGTCATGGAGCCCTGTGACAGCGAGTGGAGAGGCCTTGGGCTTATCCCCATGTCAGGCATGAAGCTCAGAGCCGAGTATGCAGAGTTTGATTCCCGGCTGAAATATGCCATGCCGCTGATAACCGGCAAGCCTAACCCTGCCTGCCGCTGCGGAGATGTGCTCCAAGGCAAATGCAAGCCTTCAGACTGCAAGGTGTTCGGAAAGGTCTGCACACCGCTGCACCCAGTAGGTGCCTGCATGGTCTCCGACGAGGGAGCCTGCTCTGCGTATTATCAGTATTCAGGTCTTGTATAATAATTATTTGGAGGAAACAAAAATGAGCAACAATACAGTTACACTTGCCCACGGCGCCGGCGGAAAGCAAACCAGCGAGCTTATCGAGAAGGTATTCAAGGCGCACTTTTCAAACCCGGAATTCACCGCAGACGATGCTGCCGTGCTGCCGGAGCTTGAGGGCAGGCTGGCCTTCACTACCGACGGCTTTATAGTTTCGCCCTGGAAATTCAACGGCGGAAATATCGGCAAGCTGTCTATCTGCGGTACAGTGAACGATCTCTCCTGCATGGGCGCCAAGCCTATGTATATGACCTGCGCATTCGTTATCGAGGAGGGCTTCCCCCTTGATGACCTGGAACAGATAGCCGCCGCCATGGAAAAAACTGCTGCCGAGGCAGGCGTTAAGATAGTAGCAGGTGATACCAAGGTGGCCGGAAAGGGTCAGGTGGATAAAGTATTCATCACCACCACGGGTATCGGTCTTGTCCAGGAGGGCGCAGACACCTCCGGCAAATATGCCCGCCCCGGTGATGCCGTTATCGTGACCGGCGACGTGGGCAGACACGGCTGCACTATCCTTCTTGCCAGAGATGAGTACGGCATAGAGTCAGATGTTGATTCCGACTGCGCACCTCTCTGGGGCACAGTCAATGATATACTTTCCGTCACCAAAGATATCCACGTTATCCGTGATGCCACAAGAGGCGGCGTCGGCACTGTGCTCTATGAGATCGCAGAGCAGAGCGGTGTGGGCATAACCCTTGACCAGTCAGCGATCCCTGTTGACTCCCGTGTTAAAGGCGTCTGCGGAATGCTTGGCCTTGAGCCTCTCTATCTTGCCTGTGAGGGCAGGCTTGTGATCTTCGCTCCGGCAGATAAGGCGGATATGATCGTTGCAAAGCTCAAAGAGGGGAAATATTCTCAGAACGCAGCCGTCATCGGGCGTGTCACCGCCGAGAACGAGGGCAGGGTAGTCCTGGAGACAGAGCTGGGCACTCAGACGATACTCCCTCAGCCCAAGGGAGAGCTGCTGCCGAGAATTTGCTGAGACGGCAGCCGGGCCGCCTGCCATTTTTTGCTTCGGGCGATTTTTATACATCATCTGCCGACTGTAAATATATAACAAAAATGTACATATTTAATTGTAATTAATGCAAAAAAACGTTTAATTGCACAAATTCTTATTGACAGAATGAAAATTATGTGGTATATTTATTCTTAACGAATTGTGTATTTTTTTAGGCTCGCTATTTACAACTGCCATTGCCTGCTGATGCGAAATATGCCGGAAACTTGATTTCTGACATAGAATTTGGCAGAAATAGCCTGCCGCTTTATTTCATACACACTGGAGGTAAATAGAATATGGCAGAGACCAGATTTATCAAAACTGTAGCCTTCGGCGGCTACGACAAAAATGATGTGGATAAGAAGCTCGAATATCTCTACAGTCAGGTATACGACCTGAAAAACGAGCTGCGTGAGACCAAGCTCATGCTCAATAAGTTTAAGGAGGGCTCCACCGAGGAGGCTGCCCATGAGTCAGTCTTAGCAAACGAGAGAGCCAAGCTCACTGAAATGCAGGTCAAGAATGAGGCCATGAGCGAGCGCCTGAAATCCACCGACGAGGATAATAAGAATAAGGAAAAGGAGCTTGCAGAGCTCCGTGCTCAGAATAAAGAAATGCAGGACACTCTGGCAGATGCAAATTCCAAGCTTGCTGCTGCCTCCGGCGGCGGCGATGCAGCTATGTTCGGCACTATCTTTGCCGAGGCCCAGAAGTCTGCCAACCTTATAGTTTCCACTGCCAAGCAGCAGGCCGCAGACCTTGAAAGCGATTCTAAAAAGCTGGCAGAGAATACTGTCATAGATGCTAACAACAAAGCCTCAAAGATCATCTACGATGCTGAAAAGCAGGCCGCAGAGATCGTGACCAATGCTGAAAACGATTCCGCTAAAATGGAAGCAGCCTCCGATAATATGAAGGCCACTATGCTGAATGAGGTCTCCAAGATCGGCCTTGAGGTCTCAAAGATCAAAAAGCTGCTCTCTGAGTTCCAGGAAAACGGCCTGGGCCTGTTGGATAAATCAGAGACCCTTATCAGCGATACCAAGGCCGAGCTGACTGCCGGCGGTATCCCTGTATTCAAGGACCCTGAGCTCAAAGCTCCCTCCGTTCCGGAGGCTCCCGAGCTCCAGCCGGTGGATAATACCTTCGCCTCCAACGAGACTGAGGATAACAAGAAGAATGAGGAGCTGGAAAGGCTCAAGGCAATGGCTAATGCCCTTGGCGATAAGAAGCCGGAAGATAAGCCGGCTGACGGCGGCGTAGATCTTGCTTCCCTTGCAAAGCAGGCCGCTGCTTTGAAGGACGGCAGCGCTGCTCCGGAGGAGAAAAAGGAAGACGCCCCCAAAAAGGGCCCGGACCTCAGTGACCTCTTAAAGCAGGCAAAGGCACTTAAATAATTGCATTTTTTCAGATATAAGTTTTTTTGAAAGAGAGTTGGTTTTCAAGTGAGTACAGGTGAGATCATTATCGTTCAGCCCGATAAATGCGTCGGCTGCAATTCTTGTGTCAGAACTTGCCCCGCACCGGAGGCAAATATTACCAAGATGCTTGACGACGGCAGATTTGTTACAACAGTAAACCCTGATAAATGTATAACCTGCGGCGAGTGCGTAAGAAATTGCTCACACGGCGCAAGAGATTATATTGACGATACTGATAAATGTATGCAGAGAATGACAAAGGAAAAGGTCATCATTCTCGCTACTCCTGCTATCAAGAGCGTTTTCCCCACCAAATGGAAGGGTATACTTGACTGGTTCAAGGGCAAGGGCTGCATAGTCTATGATGTTTCCCTTGGCGCAGATATTTGCACATGGGCTCACCTCAGAGCTATCCAGCGGGGCGCAGGCAACATGATAACACAGCCTTGTGCCGCTATTGTAAGATATGTAGAGATCTATCAGCCTAATCTGATAAAGAGCCTTTCTACTATCCATAGCCCTATTTCCTGCATGGTTACTTACATCAAAAAATATCTCAGAAGGTCAAATCCTATCGCTGTGCTCTCTCCGTGTATCGCCAAGAAAACAGAGTTCGAGGAAACAGGCCTTGTTGATTATAATGTTACCTTCAAGAAGCTTGAGCAGTATTTTGATAAGAACGGAATCAAGGTTGCCGCCAACGACCCCAGCGACCTTGAATACAAGTTTGAGGAAATGCAGGGCCAGCTGGGTGCGGTTTACCCACGTCCGGGCGGACTGCGTGATAACCTCTGGATGCACGACCCTGACCTGAATATAACCACCTCCGAGGGCGTTCATAAGGTATACCCTGAACTGGATATGTATGCCAAAATGCCGGATAGCAAGCGCCCGCAGGTGTTTGACGTGCTCTCATGTGAGTTCGGCTGCAATATAGGCCCGGCCTCCGGTACTACCCAGTCAGTTTTTGACGTGATGTCTACCATGAGAGATGTGGAGAGAGAAGCCAAGAGCCGCCGCAAGACTACCGGCGGTGTGTTCAGCAGAGGCGGTGAAGACAAGCTCTTCAAGAAATTTGACGATGAACTCAAGCTCAGCGATTTCGAGAGAGGCTATACTGCATCTGCTCCTACTCCGCTGCCCTCCGACAGACAGCTTGAAGCTGTATTCGAGATGATGGGCAAGCACACTCCCGCTGACAAGACCTATAACTGCAATTCCTGCGGCCACAGGACCTGCCGGGAAATGGCTATCGCTATCAGCCGCGGACTTGATACCGTTGATAACTGTATCGTTCACGCCAAGAGCGTACTTACCTCAAGACACAGTGCTCTGACTGCCCAGCATGAGCTGCTTTCAGAGATCACCTCCGAGTGCCTGTCCCTTTCCGATGAGCTGAGAGAGGACCTTAAAAACATTAATTCCAATATGGACACCATCGGTGAATCCACCGCTAAAACAAGCGAGAGAGCAAAGGTCGTAAATGACCTGCTCAATAACGTTATCACCTTCTGCAAGGCTAATTCCTCTATGGACGCTTCCAGCGTGGGCCAGCTCGTTGAGATCCTTGAAATGACCAACGACGCCTTCAAAGCCCTGGACGATAACGTTAATGTTACCAACGAGAGCTCAGATACTATCCGTAATTCTATCAAGCAGATCAGCAGTTTGGTAGACAGCATCAATGATACTCTGCATAAAACAGAGAAATAATATCAATGACCGGCGGCCGCTTCAAGTTTTTTGAGGTGACCGCCTCTTTTGGGCAGTGTTCCCGGAGCTTTCAGTTGATATTTCTTATCAGTTAATGAAAATTTTAAATATTAGTTTCTAACATTTTGCACATATTCCCCCATAAGCACTTGACAGATTTTAAGGCAAATGGTATAATTATATTATATAGAATTGTGTCTTTTTGAAAGATATAAATAATCGCTGTATACATATCGGGGTGCTTTTAAATGTATGCAGCAGGACGAATAGGAGAATTGCTTATGCAGTGTGAATGCTGTCAGGCAGAGATACCGGAAGGCATCTTTAAATGCCCTGAATGTAAAATGCCTATAACCCAAACCATTGCAGGCTTTTATTACACAAAGCCTATTCAAAGAGAAATGCGTGCTCTCATAGAAGAACAGAGCGAGAATATCGCCAATACAGAGCAGCTCATAGGCATGACTGCCGACTATCTCGTAAACTGGGATATGGAACGCAGGCTCATAAACAAAATGCTGAAGCTCGGAGCCCTTGACGCAATGATCGCCGCAGCTGACAAAGATCAGGCTGTAAACGATGCCAGAGAACTGATGATGACAAAGGGCGGCGCCAGCGAGGCGGAAGCAGAATTTGTGCTCGCGGTGCTTACATATATGGTCAAGCAGGCTTATATGTCCCCCCTCGCAATGAAGGAAGAAAAGAAAAAGGTCGAGGAGGAACCTGAGGACAAGCCGGTCGTTATCGACATGGACAGCAGGCCCTTCAAGAGATCGAACGCCATGATCCACAGGATCTCAAAGCGTATCTTCGTCAAAGAGGGCTTCACCAAGATCGACGCCTACTGCTTCGACGGTTTCGGGATAGTCAGAAATATTACCCTCCCCTCCACACTTATGTGCATTGAGGAATATGCCTTTACCGACTGCAAGCATCTTGCAGTCGTGGAGATACCACCCTCTGTAAAGAAGATCGAAAAAGGCGCCTTCAACCTCTGCGTAAGCCTTTGGAAGGTCAATATCCCGGAGGGTGTGCTGGAGCTGGGAGATAATACCTTCCTCTGCTGCTCCTCCCTCGAAAAGCTCGTTATCCCGCCTACGGTCAGCGGCTTCGGTGAGAACTGCTTCTCCGGCTGCGATAATCTGGAGATGCTCGTTGTCCCCCAGAGCGTTAAGTATATAGGCGAGAATTGCTTCGCCTACTGCCCCAAGCTGGTGATCTAC
The DNA here is from genome assembly GCA_902797485.1 of uncultured Ruminococcus sp. GTDB lineage: Bacteria > Bacillota > Clostridia > Oscillospirales > Ruminococcaceae > FB2012. The sequence continues at coordinate 25,547 of CADBTF010000115.1, forward strand.
TGCTACGAGAATTCTTATGTGCATAGATACTGCCTGCAAAATAATATAAAATTCAAAACAACGGCCCTCGGTCAACCGCTTCCTACAGGAGACAGGTCCAGAGCCAACGCTGATAATTAAGGAGGAGTTAACCAAATGACGGAGCTTAAGATCGGTCAGGAAGTTGAATTAGAGCATGGAGGAAAGGCGACTGTAACCAAAGAGATCGGCAGCGGCGGTCAGGGTATAGTTTACATGGTGAACTATAACGGAATGGATTGGGCACTGAAATGGTATGACATCAACAAGATGAACAATCCCAAGGATTTCCGTGAGAACCTCAAAAGAAATATTGCCGACGGCGCACCAAGCAATAAGTTCCTGTGGCCCAAGTACCTGACAAAAGAAATGCCCGACGGCACCTTTGGCTACCTTATGGAGCTCAAGCCTGAAAACTTTGATTCCTTCGTCGATATTCTCAATACATATAAACTGGTGGTTGACCCGCTGACCGGCAAGGCTACCAAGATCTCAGTCAGGTTCACAGACCTGTTCGCTATGGTAACTGCGGTAATTAATATAGTTAATGCCTTCCGCCAGCTCCACAGAGCAGGAAAGAGCTATCAGGACCTGAACGACGGCGGCTTCTTCATCAATGTGGAGACCGGTGCGGTTTTGGTCTGCGACTGCGATAATATCGCACCTGACGGCGCAAATTTCGGCATCGGCGGCAAGCCGGGATATATGGCTCCCGAAATTGTCAGAGGCATTGCCAAGCCCGATGTTCAGACGGATAAATATTCACTGGCAGTCGTTCTCTTTAAACTGCTTTTCAGAGGCGACCCTATGGAGGGCGAAAAGGTCATCAAGGACGTTTGCCTCACAGAAGCCTCCGAGCTGAAGCACTACGGAGCAGAAGCACTCTTCGTCTATGACCCTGACGATAACTCCAACAGGCCGGTAAGAGGTATCCACGACAACGTTATCAAGTTCTGGAGACTCTATCCTAAGTACATCAAAGATGCTTTTATGCTCTCGTTCACCTACGGTCTGCATGACCCGAACAAGAGGATCATCGAAAACGAATGGCAGCAGCTGTTCATCAGACTTCGCTCTGAGATCATCTCCTGCACCTGCGGAAGAACAAATTTCAGCTCAATGTTTGAAATGCCCGACGCAACTACTTTCAGATGCCCCAAGTGCGGCATGACCTTCGCTACCATGAAATTCAGCAACCGTGACAATCTGATGCCGCTGTATCTTGGAAGCAAATTCTACGAGTGCGAGGTAGACCCCAATTCCGACGATTATCTCTCAGTTGCCGGCGAGCTTGTTGAAAATAAACTGAAGCCCGGAGTAATAGGCATCAAGAACTGCTCCGAACGTACCTGGCAGGCAAGAATGCCTGACGGCAAGTATCAGGAGGTCGCTCCCGGAAAGGGCTGCCCGATCTGGCAGGGGCTTGAGATCAATTTCGGCAATGTAATAGCAAGACTAAGATAATAATTTGAGAATCAGTTCAAATCAATATAAAAAGGAGCATAAGATTATGAGCAAAAAGAATAAAGCAAACGGCGCTGAGCAGCCAAATGAGGTAAAGGCTGCTGCAAGCACAGCCGCCAATGATCTTGATATGTTTGACGATTTCGATGATGATCCGCTGGGAGCTACCGGCGTGTCAAAGAAGAGCCTTGTTATCTTCTTCCTTATTGATACCTCCGGCTCTATGAAGGGCACCAAAATGGGCGAGCTCAATACCGTTATGGAGGAGCTTATCCCTGAAATCAGACGTGTCGGTGAGGCCGATACCGAGGTCAAGATCGCAGTTCTTACCTTCTCCACCCACTGCAAGTGGATGTATGCCGAGCCTATCAATATCGAGGAGTTCGAGTGGACAAGACTTTCCGCCAGCGGCGTAACAAGCATGGGCGAGGCCTTCAAGGAGCTCAATGCAAGAATGTCCAGAAACAGCTTCCTGAATTCTCCTTCCCTTTCCTTCGCACCCGTTATGTTCCTCATGACAGACGGCTACCCCTCTGATGATTACAGAGAGGGCCTTGCAGAGCTGTCCACCAACAGCTGGTATAAGTTCGGCCTGAAGGCTGCTCTCGGTATCGGCAACGAGGCTAACGACGAGATGCTGGCAGAGTTCACCGGCACTAAGGACACTGTTGTTCACGCTTATTCCGGCAACCAGCTGGCTCAGATGATCAAGATAGTTGCAGTTACTGCTTCTCAGATCGGCTCCAAGAGTATGACCCTTTCTGATGCAAATGAGGCAGAGCTCAAGGACGAGGACGTTTATGCTTCAAAGCAGAAGATGCTCGGCCAGCAGATACAGGACCTTGTTAATAATAACGAATCTGATGATGTTTCTTTCGATACCGGTTGGTAAATGATCGGATTAAATTAATTATCGGAAGGAGTATTATATGTTCAAGGGTTTCAGTCACTCAGTAAAGGGTGCAAGCCACGAAAAAAAAGGAATCGTTTGTCAGGATAGCTCTGCCCATGAAGTAGGCGAGGGCTACGCTGTTGCTGTTGTTGCAGACGGTCATGGCAGCAAAAAGCATTTCAGAAGCAATATAGGCTCAAAGTGTGCGACCGAGGCTGCTATCGAAACTATCAGAGAATATTTCAAGGACCCTGACGAGTTCGATAGGACCATCAAGGACGACCACGACCGCATTATCAGAGGCATCGAGAAGCAGATCATCTATAGCTGGAACCGAAAGATCTTAGGCCACCTGAAAGATAATCCCGTCACAAATAAGGAGCGCACCAAATTCGAGTATAACGAGTTTGATGAGATACCCTATGAGTCCTACTACGGCACAACGCTTGTCTGCGCTGTTGCCTGCCGGGGGTATACCTTCGGCTTCCAGATCGGCGACGGCAGCCTTGTTGCAGTCTTTGAGGACGGCGAGACCTCTATGATAATGGACTACGAGGAATCCAACCCGGCTAATATCACTTCTTCAATGTGCAATGCCAACGCCATTACAATGTTTGACCATTTCTATGTTGACAGCAAAAAGCTCCTTGCTATAATCGTATCTACTGACGGGCTTTATACCTCCTTCGGCTCTGATAACGATTTTCTTGATTATCATACGATCATTGCAGGTCAGCTCGTTGATGTTGACGCTCTGCTGCCCTCTCTTAAAAATAACCTTGTCAAGAGATCTCATTTCGGCACAGAGGACGATATTTCAGTTTCCTGCGTTTATGACGAAGAACTGATACAAAGCAAGCTTGATGTCATCAAGGCAAAGATAGCTGAAAATAAACGCCTTGCCGCTGAGCGCAGGGCAAATCTCAGATGAGAATGAACCTTAACAAGGCAGGTGTTTAAAATGGAAGCAAAAAAGTTGTATGAATCAGCCAAGGAAGCTGTTGTCAAGATAAAATCTGCTGTGCCCTCATATGCACAGGAGGAGGGCATGGAGTTTGCTCTGATCGCTGATGAGAACGGTAAGACCTACTCTGCTATGACCAATATCACTGTCGAAAACGGCGAGGTCAAGAGAATACCGGCTGATGTGGCTGCTTTTCTTTATATGAAAAATGCGGGCTGCATGGTCGCAAAGAGCATTGTTGTGCTCTCTGTTTCTGACAGAAGAATACTGCCGCCCTCTAATGAGTGCTTTGACCTGATGTTCAGCTCCAACTCCGCTAACGACGACTGTATCGTAGTCCTTTCTTCCACCGAGCAGAAGCCCCTCTCTGAGCTGAGACTTATCGGTGACGGCTCAGGATTTTTGAGCGGCTTCGATTTTGACAGCGGCGAAGCTATGGAGGATCTTGAAGATGCTCCCATAGACGAGCCTGTTGATGAACCGGAGGAGACCGAAGAACCCGAGGCGGAAGCTGAAAGTGCTCCCGCTGCTGAGGAGGAGGCTCCCAAGGAGGAGAAGACTGTTCCGAAATTTGAGGATAATGCCGCTTCTACTAATGTTATCAGCGGGATCAAGATCGACGAGAGCAACCCCTTCTATGAGGCACCGTCTGATGTTAAGCCTCCGGAGGCGATCGCTACGATCGCTGACGAGCAGGCTAAAGCCGCTAAGGACGCAGACGTAGATGCTGAACAGGTTCCGCTTTCCAAGGAAGAGCTTATGAAGCAGGCCAAGAAGCGTAAGAAAGTCGCAAAGGCAAACTTCCTCTTTAAGAAAAGAAAGTAATTGCAACGC
>CADBTF010000116.1 GCA_902797485.1 uncultured Ruminococcus sp.
GGCAGCTATGATTTGACGACCAATGTTACACGCATAACAAATGCCTGCGTGAGTGTAGGCTTAAAGCTTAATAACACCCTTCAGACCGTTGAGGGCTTCACCCTTTTTCCAAAGGACTATTTCTGCCCTCTTGACCACGATACCGGCAGGCTTATGAAAACAAACCGCACAAGGGCAATACACTGGTTTGCGGGCTCCTGGAAAAGCAATGAGGAGATCGTCAATCACAAGCGTGCTATGAAGCTTAGGAGAGACCTTGGGCTGCTTGGCCAGCCAGTTGCCTATGTTTATGAAAAGGGGTTCAAAGTGATATACATACTTAAAAACGGAAGCCTTTCGGAGCTGCGTCAAAGAACAAAGAACTATTTCAAAAAACACCGCTGACTGTTCTGGAGGTCTGTTTATGAGGATACTTGTTGTACATGGTCAACAACTGGAGCACTACCCGCCGGTCAGAAATCTGATCGACGTACTGACAAGGAACGGGCATCTTGTAACGCTGATAACCAAATGCAATGATAAGCCAGCTGTGCCCTTTCAGAAAAGGCTTAGGGTTATTCGTCTGCCGGATAATGATAATCAAAGAAGCATTGCAAATGCAGCTGCGTATTTCCGCAAGCGTGATATGATGAGGACACTGGTCAAAAGAGAAATGACTAAGCATGATATACTCTGGACTACAACTGATTCTACAGTTCGTGACCTTGGAAACACTGTGCTTGGTTATAGGCACGTTATGCAGCTAATGGAGCTTATAGAAGATATGCCCGCTTTTCCGGGGCTGAACAGACCGGGACTTGGCATAAAGAAATATGCTCAGAGGGCTCACCGGGTAGTTGTGCCAGAATATAATAGAGCACATATCCAAAAGGCATGGTGGGAATTAAAGGAACTCCCGTATGTGCTGCCAAACAAAATGTCATCGGTCAATTTACCGGAGCCGCCTGAGGAGATACGCCATGTGCTGGACAGCCTTGATGCAGAGACGAGGAAAATAATTCTCTACCAAGGCTCCTTTAAGGGAGACAGAGACCTTGATGTTTTTGCACAGGCCACAGAGCTTCTTAATGACCGTTATGTTCTTTACATTATGGGAAGCGATACTGAGGAACGGCGCTCGCTGTGTGCAAGGCACCCGGATATAAATTACATTCCGTTTATTGCTCCGCCCCATCATCTGCATATCACCAGGCGGGCGCATATAGGGCTTCTGCCGTATGTGCCCGAAAAGGTGGGCTTCAATTCTATACTTAATGCACTCTACTGCGCCCCCAACAAGATATTTGAGTTCTCCGGCTTTGGGGTGCCTATGATCGGCAATGATGTGCCGGGGCTGACGATACCCTTTGAGCAGCACAACATAGGCCGGGTGAGACGCCGGGGCGATGCCAATGAGATATGTACGCTTATAGAAGAGATCGAAAGCTCTTATGAACAGATGAGCCGAAACTGCAGGCATTATTTTGCAGGTATAGACCTTGACAAAACTGTTAATGAAATTTTGATATAGAGGAGCAGTTATGGTTTCGGTAATTATTCCTATATATAAAGTTGAAAAATATCTTCGTGAATGCGTTGATAGTGTTCTTAACCAGACCTATGATGATCTTGAAATCATACTTGTCGATGATGGTTCCCCAGACAATTGTGGAAAGATTTGCGATGATTATGCAATGAAAGATAAACGCATAAGAGTCATTCACAAGAAAAACGGCGGCCTTTCAGATGCAAGAAACGCAGGCTTTTTAGTAGCAAGCGGTGAATATTGCTATTTCATTGATAGTGATGACTACATCAAAAGAAATGCAATCGAGCTGCTTGTCACATATATCAAAAGAGAAAATGCGGATTTCGTGTATTTTGATTCCGAAACACTTTATGAACGAAAGGGACCTCATAAATATATTGAGACTTTTAGGAGAAAGGAAAAGTATCCATCGGCTGGTGGAGCAGAATCACTTTACAATCATCTGAAAAGCGATGAATATTATTCCTGCGTATGCTTAATGTTTTTTAAGACGGACTTTTTAAAGAAAAACAGATTGATATTTCGCAAGGGAATGCTTCATGAAGATCAACTTTTTACCCCTTTAGCATTTGTTAAAGCCAACCGTACAGCGCATCTTCATTTGCCGCTTTATTACAGAAGAATGAGAGAAGGCTCAATAGTCACATCACACAAAACTGTCAAAAATGCTGAAGGACTGTTTATTTGCGCCGTTAAACTGGCCAAGGAGTATTCTGATAGCCCTGTCAGAAGTATTAAAAGAAAAGCTCTATGTCTCTCGGTCAAGGACAAAGTTGATTCCTTCTTCAATATTTATGCCGAGCTTTCCGCAATGAATAAAAAGAATTCGTCAGATTATTTGAAAACAATAAAGAAACTATCAAAGCATTTTGATTATTGGAACGATATGAAACTGTATATTAAATGCACATTTACATCTGCTTATTGTTTATTCAAATCAATAAAAAGGGAAGCAATGATAAAGATTATTTCATAATAATCGGTCAATAGGATCAGCTGTTATGTTGTATCGCTAAAAACTGCATAACGTGTACTATCATATTGATCACAATATTGAAATGCGGTAAAAGATGAAGTCTAATAATAAAAAGGATCTGTTTATTTGCCATACACCGTACCATAGTTTCAGTGCGGTATCAATCGTAACTCACGAAAAACTCTGTGCCGATGCTATTATAACCAATAATTTTTATAATGCTGAAGAAGTGGTGTCAAGTGTGCACCAAAAAAGGTTTTTAGAAGGGTCTATTTGCCCAAAACGGAACAGGCTTGTACAAGATTCATGGAATTAGGGTAGGATCAAACACCGCTTTAATGATTTTAAGCTGTTTATGAAACTTCTTTATACATACCGTAAAGTAAACAGAGTGCCATATGCCTGTTTAAAATATCTGTTAATAAAAAAAGGATTACAAAAGTGAGCTTTTTGATATCGATGAAAACTATGACGTATTGTATTCATCGCCTGTAGTTTGCCATTTGAAACGCTTATCTATTTTCAGAAATAAAAAAACATGAGGTATTATTATTACGATGACGGATTGGGTACATATTGCGACCCAAATGCTTTCAGAAACTATGAACAGTTCCCGGGCTTATATTTCTTTGATTTGAAATACACTGCAAAGGTCTATGCTCCGCAACTGCTTATGAAGACGAGAAACATCACTAAATACTCCGTCACGGCAAACAGCAGCGAAGGCTTTGCCGATATAGTTAGCAGGGCTTACAATATGGCGCTGCTTGGGCGCAAAGGAGGCGTTATCATTGATTTTCCGCTCGACATTCAGCAGGCCGGTATTGCTTGCCGGTAACGGCGTCAGGACTGCCGGAGCCGCAGAGCTTGTCTATGAGCTGGCGCACAAGACCAATATACCAGTGCTGACCACCATGAACGGTGCCGATCTTGCCCAAGACGACATACATATCGGCTTTATCGGAACTCACGGCAACCGTGCTGCGAATATGATACTGAATGAATGCGACCTGATAATCTCAGTGGGCGCAAGGCTGGGCATCAGGCAGGTGGGCCGGGTGCCGAAGATGTTTGCACCGAATGCAGAGCTTATCAGGTGCGATATTGACGAATATGAGTTGAGCCGCAGCATCAAGGAGGGTGAGCAGAAATTTCACACTGATGCCAAAATGTTCCTTGAAATGCTGCTTGCCGAGGATACAAAAGACTATTCAGAGTGGAGAGACCGCTGCTTCAGGGTCAGAGACTTTCTGTACCCCTATGACAAGCAGGAGGGCAACAGAGCTGTTGAGGCGATCTCTGCTCTGCTGCCAGCAGACCCGATAGTGGCTGCCGACGTGGGAATGAACCAGTGCTGGTGCGCTCAGTCGCTGCATTTGAAGGGCCGTAAGGGACGTATACACATAAGCGGCGGCTATGGCACTATGGGCTGCTCACTGCCCTTTGCCATAGGTGCCTCGATCTCTGAGGGCGGAGCAGCTGTATTCTGTATCACCGGCGACGGCGGCTTGCAGATGAACATTCAGGAACTGGAGACAGTAAAACGTGAACAGCTGCCTGTAAAGATACTGGTGCTCAACAACCATGTGCTGGGAAAGATAAGCGAGACCCAGCACCTTGAGCATGGAGACCGTTTCATGGCTACCACCTCTCACAGCGGCTACAGTGTGCCGGATTTCAAGAGCATCGCTGAGGCTTACGGGTTAAGAGCGGCAGCACTTAGTTCCTATCAGGAGCTTCATGAATACAGTGAATGGTTCAGTGACAGGGAACCCTGCCTGATAGACATTGCCCTGCCGGAGGCCAGCCGCCTGACGCCAAAGATACAGTTTGATACTCTTAAAACTACGCCGGAGCTGGAAAGCTCTGTGCTGGATAAGGCAAAGGAAATACTGTCCTGCTGAAGCGGTTACAGCTGGTTTTGTTATAAAATGTTGGGAAGAGGTCGTATATATATGCTTGATGTTTTGATTCTCTATGAGCATAAGAACCGGGAAATGGAATCGGTTTTGCTGCTGAAATATGAACTGATCAAAAGGGGCTATTCAGTTGCTTTATATAATCTGAGTTATGAATTGAATAATTCCAAAAGCCTTTTTTTAAATGCCAGACTTATCGTGACCCCTTTTTTTTATGGCAATTATGAATGGAAAAAATATATATGTGATCTGTTAGGTTCACACAAAAAAATATGCAACCTGCAATGGGAACAGGTATATAACGGCAAGAGCGGCGAAAACATAAGAACTCCTAAAGAAATTGCCAAAAAGGCAGTACACATCTGTTGGGGGCCAGAATCATCAGAGCGGCTTAAAAGAAATGGCTGCAAAAATGCAATCATAACTGGTGCTATACATCTTGATTTTTTAAAGCCCGGTTTTTCAGGCTGGTATAAAAGCCGTAAAAAACTGTTCAGAGAATTTGGCATCGATCCCTCAAAAAAGACTCTCGTTTTTATCTCTTCCTTTTCATATCTGGGTTTGAGCAAGAAATCCCTTGAGGCCTACAACAGGCTGACTGATTTTGATACATTTGATTTTTATGATCTCACTGTCAGATCAAGAGATATCATTCTTTCGTGGTTTGAAAAGCTGTTATCAGAAGGCAATGATTATAATATTATTTACAGACCTCATCCCGGCGAGCTGATTGATGAAAAAATAACAGGCCTTTGCCGGAAATACGGTAGGCTCTACTGTATCTCCAGTTACTCTGTAAAGCAATGGATAACGACATCTGATGTTATATTGAACTGGTACAGTACTGCAGGAACAGAGGCTTTTTTTGCTGGCAAGGCAAATCTTTTCCTAAGACCGATACCCTTTGATGAAAACATGGAATATGAGATGTTTTCCGACAGCTGTAAAGCAGCAACATATGAAAGCTTTCGGTATTATGTTTCAAATGACAAACAGATTAGTGATTATTATTCTGATCACCCGTTAGATGAAAAAATAGGAAAGTATTATTATAACGGAGAAGGGTATACATTCATCAGAATATGCGATCTTATTGAAAAGATGCTTCATTCAAGCAAGTATGATATGAAGAATATCAGGCCGGCAAGAAGGAAGCTGCCCGATCACTTGCTTAAAAATCTGATAAAGTATTTCCTGTTCACCCGCTATAAGGCAAAAGACCCGCTTGTCATCAAAGCCTGTGACTACAGCCGGAAGCTCAGAAATTCAATGTTCAAGTGTTCTGAATCGGAAACCGAAAATATCATAACTAGAAAAGAAGAAAAAGCTGTATTAAGAAAGCTTGACAGGATATATGACAAACTGGTGAGATAATAATGATAAAAGATATCCTTAAATTTTCAATTTCCAATATCGTTAATCTTGTACTGGGCTTGTTATCTGCTTTTATTCTGACCAGAGCTTTCCAACCGGAAACATATGGGGTGTTGAATATATTTAATACAACCGTTGCCACCGGCATCAGCTTTTTATATCTTGGCCTTGACAGCAGCTATATCAGATTTTACAACGAGCCTCCGATAAATAACACAAGCGCACAGCTGGGAAGCAAGCTCTTGTTTATTTGCATTTCCCTGACTGTATTGCTGGGAATAGTAATGACCTCGTTTTTCTTTGACGACTTGACTGACAGCATATTTGGTTTTAAAAGCAGGCTTATCTGTATTCTTCTGTTTATAAGTATTTTTTCACAGATCATATTGAGGTTCCTGAATATCAAGCACCGTATGGATTTTAACAGTAAAGCATATACTATCCAGGCAATTCTTATCCAGATATCATTGAAGTTTTTTGTTATCGTAGCAGCTTTGTTTTCGTTGAAAGTGGATCTTGTTCTCATCATCAACGTAATGGGAGTATTCGTATTGTCGCTTGTTTACACTGTTGTGCAACGGAAAAGCTTTTTCAACTTTGATAATTTCTTTTCGTATGACGGATACGGAAAGGTATTTCTTTTTGCATTTTTCTCTGCACCTTTATCTATCTGCATTAATCTGAACAATTCCTTATCGCAGCAGCTGATAAAATCCTCTCTCGGTGTTTCAAGCGTTGGAGTATATTCTTCTGCAAATTATTTTGTTACCGTCTTTTCCGCACTTCAAGGAGGATTTGCTACTTATTGGGCAGCATATATGTATTCAAATTATAAAGACAAGCAAGAGAGCATAAAAAAGGTGAATGAGTATCTACTGCTGATGATCATCCTTGTATTTTACGGAATGATCATTATGAGGGATATTGCATATCTCCTGATAGGTCAGAAATATCAGGAGAGCAAAGAGTTTTTCTCACTTGTGCTATGTTATCCTCTATTAAACCTTGCAGCGGAGACCACCTCCTACGGAATAAGCATCAAAAGAAAGAATCATCTTAGCTTGATCAGTTTTATTATATCAATAATAATAAATCTGCTTTTGACATATTTCCTTGTGCCGCATTTCGGTCTTAAAGGTGCTGCCTGTGCTTCTATGATCTCCGGCGTGGTTCTTTACGTTTTACGGACAGTGATTTCACAAAGGCTTTACAGTTCAATCTCCGATATTAAGATTACATTAATAGATGTTACAGTGATAACAGCAATGAGTATCATTCCGTCAGCCTTTGATAGTATGGCAGCAAATATCCTTACTACTGTGCTGGTGCTGACTGTTCTTGTCCTTAACAAAAGCAGAGTGAGTGAGATCATTGCAAAAGCAAAAGAATTCCTGCGAAACAGACAAGAGGGATAGTTTTTTAATATCAGAATTCTGCATTGCAAAATAATTATTGATACAAAAAGAAGAGGCAGTGAATAGAATGACAGACCTTAACAGATTCATCAGCAAATATGTCACCAAGCGTGACACTTCAATGTTTTTGCCTGATATAGAGAACAGCAAAGATAAGCTTACTGAAAAGATCAGCGGAAAGACTGTCCTCGTCATCGGCGGTGCCGGCAGTATTGGCAGTTCATACATAAAGGCTATCCTACCGTTCAAGCCACGATCGTTGGTTGTAGCAGATATCAACGAAAACGCTCTTGCCGAGCTGACCCGTGATCTTCGCAGTACCAAGGGTATGTATGTACCCGAGGACTATGTGCCTTATCCTATGGACTTTGCATCATCTGTGTTCAAAAAGATGTTCATAGACCGTAGCGGCTTTGACATTGTGGCAAATTTTTCGGCTCACAAGCACGTTCGCAGCGAGAAAGATATTTACTCTGTTGAGGCTCTGCTTCGCAACAATGTCCTGAATGCAAAGATACTGCTTGACCTGTTGGAACAGTATCCTCCTGAGGAGTATTTCTGTGTTTCCACAGATAAGGCCGCTAACCCTGTAAATATCATGGGTGCAAGCAAGCGTATCATGGAGGATCTGATATTTGCTTATTCGGACAAGTTCCCTGTAAAGACTGCTCGCTTTGCTAATGTTGCTTTCTCAAACGGTTCTTTGCCTGCTGGTTTTCTTGCAAGGATACAGAAGCTCCAGCCGTTGAGCGCTCCCACAGATACAAAGAGATATTTCGTATCTCCCGAGGAAAGCGGTCAGATATGTATGCTTTCTTGTATGCTGGGGAACAACCGTGAGATATTCTTCCCTAAACTGGAAGAAGCACAGATGATGACCTTTGATGCAATAGCAACAAATCTGCTGCATGAGTACGGTTACGAAGTACTTGAGTGCAGTTCAGATGAAGAGGCTATTGAAAAGGCTGAGGATTTGAAGAACGGTAGCAAGAAGTATCCCGTTCACTACTCTGCATCAAACACTTCGGGCGAGAAATCCTTTGAGGAATTCTATACAGATACAGAATCAGTCGATATGGACAGGCTTTCAGCTCTGGGAGTCATAACGGACAAGCCTATCCCAAGCCGTGAAAGAGTTCATCAGCTATTTGAAAAGCTCACTGCTGAATTTGAAAAAGAAAGCACGACTAAAGAGATAGTTGTAGATATAATCAAAGAGTATCTGCCAAACTTCGAGCATATCGAAAAGGGCAAGTCGCTTGACAGTAA
>CADBTF010000117.1 GCA_902797485.1 uncultured Ruminococcus sp.
CTGCACTAAGTAACGCAAAGACACTTCTGCCGTGATACAGCAGAAGTGTCGGAATAAAAACTTCTTTATTGCGCCTGCGCTAAAGGCAGCAGCTTTATTTTTTATCAGAAATACCGGGTGAGCTTTATATCAGAAGCTGACTGTCTCCGTGGGCTCTGTGAAGGAGCAGAAGGCAGCCGCTGCGTTTTTCAGGTAGAACACCTCAAATATCCCGTCGTCCAGAGAATACATACTGGTGAGGGCCTCTCCGTGAGCGTCCAGCACAGCCTTGCGGGCCTCACGTCTTTGATCGGGCACAGCCTCCGCCTCCAGACGTATCCATTTGCCGCCGTAAAAGCTGCTTATCTCAATATGCGGGTTTTTGGTGATCTGCTCAAAGAATTTCTTCTTATTGCTGGTGGGGATATAGAGCTTTCCCTCAAACTCACAGACCCCGCCGAAGGGTCTTACTCTCGGGCGGTCACTGTCCACTGTTGCAATATAGTAGACGCCGGACGCTTTCAAAAAATCCAATACCTTTGTTACTGCTTCCATATTTTACCTCCTTATACAGCATGGTCTGCCGGCGCTCACCGGCGGACCGTTCTCTTACTTATCCGCCGGCTCCCACTTGCACCTGACGGGAGAAACGATAGAGCCCTCTTTCTTCATGGCTGCCATAGCCTTGTCAACAGCCTTTCTGTCCAAGCCGGTCAGCTCTGCGATCCTGCCGGCGTTCAGGGGCTCCCCTGCCTTTTTCATTGCCTCTAAGATCTGTTCCTTTTCTGCCATAGTGATACCTCCTATAATTTATTCATGCATTTTACAGCATCAGGTCCGATCATAACTATATAATCATTATATCATATATTTTCATATTTTGCAACTGTTATTTCCGGCGTGTTCAAGGGATAAGGGCTATAATTTTCCATATATCAAAAGAACTTGACATTTTGCGAAAACAGGAGTATAATATTGATAAGTTACATTTTGGTTACAGAAGCAGAAAGGAGCTTGAAGATGTACGGACATGGGCTGATAAAGAAATATATGTGCTGTATCGCTGCGGCATTGCTGGCTGCGGGAGCTGTGAGCCTCTCACAGAGCGGCTCTGAAATGTCTGCCAGCGCTTCGCCGGAGAGCAATGAATACGAGCAGCGCCTTGCAGAGCTGGACAAGCAGCAGGCAGCCCTTGACGAAAAGCTCGCTGCTGCCGAGGGCGATGCCGCAAGCCGTCAGGAGAAGCTCAACGCTGTCTCCGAAAAGCTGAAAAGCCTTAAAGCCGAAGAAAAGGAAATAGAAGAATATTCAAGCAAGCTCATAGATGAAATGGTGGAGGCGGACGACAGCCTCCGGCAGGTGAGCCACCGGCTTGAGGAGCAGGAGACTGCTATCAAAAAAGAGGTCAAGGAATACTCCGAAAGAATGAGAGCCCTCTACTTGGCAGGCTCAGGCAGCTATGCCAATATTATACTGACCTCCGGGGATTTCTTCGATGTGCTCATGCGCACTGAGCTGGTGAAGCGTGTGGCAGGCCACGATAAGGAAACGATAGAAAGGCTCCTTGAGGAACAGCGCACCATTGAAAATACCAAGGCAGAGATAGAAAAGAAAAGCAATGAACTGAAAAATAAGACCGCTGAATATTCCGCCCGCCGGGAGCAGCTTGAAAAGAGCATAGAGGAACAAAAACAGCTCACAGAAAAATATCAGGCGGAGCTGGAAAAGCTTGGGCTGCTTTCCGACGAACTGGCAGAGCAGTCCCGGCAGCTCGAAGAAGAACGTGCTGAGGTCTCCAGCAAGGCGGCGGCTGCAACAACTACCACTACGACCACTACTGCTGCCACGACTACTACCGCCGGCACCTCCAAGGCCACCACTACCCAAAAATCAACCACTGAGACAACTGCCTCCACTGCCAGAACTACCACAGTCACCGCCGGAGAAAAGCAGACAGAGACAGCTAAGACCACCACTCAGGCAGCCACTAAAGCCACTACCGCTGCAGCTACCAAAGCAACTACAGCGGCAACCACTGCATCAGCGCCTGTCTCACAGACCAGCGACCGTGATGCGAAGATCAAAAAGGTGGTGGATTACGCCCTCAGCAACGTGGGCGGTGCATATGTCTGGGGAGGAGCCAGCTACAGAGCCACCGACTGCTCCGGCCTTACCATGCTGGCCTATGCGCAGATCGGCATAAATATCCCCCACTGGACAGTTACACAGGCTCAGCAGGGCTGGGCAGTGAGCTATAACGAGCTCCAGCCGGGAGACCTTGTGTTCTTCGGAGGGAGCAGCTATTCCTCTGTGTACCATGCGGCTATGTACATAGGCGGGGGCAAGATCGTCCATGCAGAGAATTCCAACACAGGCATCGTTATCTCTGACCTGGCAAGGTTCTCTGTCTGGAACCCAATAAGCTGCATGAAGCGGCTCATATAGGGCTGTATCTGCGCTGAAATAATTGTAATCAAAGTGTAAAGCAATTCGGCTTAACTGTTATCAATGAGCTATTGATTATTACAAGCAATAATGATAAAATGTAAGCATAGACCGGAGACCGCTCCGGTGCAAGGAGGAAATATTATGAAAAAGAAGATTGCACTTGCAGCTGCTTTAGCTGCACTTATGCTGGCCGGCTGCGGCAATACCGACAGCAGCAACAAGGCTGACAACATCTCAAACGCTCCCGCTGCGGCAGCATCTCAGGCTGAAAGCACTGCGGAGGGCGGCACTGCCGAGAGCTCCGGCGAGGGTGATACGATTTCTGACAAAAATGCTGATGCGTCCGAAGAAGGCACCGCAGAGGAAAGCTCTGCCGCAGAAACGGAAAGCAGTGCCGAGGCAGCAAATGACTATGAGTCCTTGAAGGCTTCTATTGACGACAGCCATGAGTTTGAATCCTTCGGAGAGACCGTCACATTCTCTGCTCTGCTGAAAGAGGGGCTCGC
The DNA here is from genome assembly GCA_902797485.1 of uncultured Ruminococcus sp. GTDB lineage: Bacteria > Bacillota > Clostridia > Oscillospirales > Ruminococcaceae > FB2012. Next base: position 2,934 of record CADBTF010000117.1, read on the forward strand.
AAATGTTACCGGTGAGGGCACGGCTTATGCGCTGACCTACGCCAACGGCGGCGCCGGTAATCTTTTCTATGATGTATACTACACCTCTGACGGCGGCAAGACCTGGGATAAGAGCGAAAAGGTTTTTGACTTGCTCAACGGCACTGTCAGCCGGGCAGCTCTTGAGGACGGAAAGTTGCTCATCATCGACCACGCAGGAGTCTCCTTTGAGGAACCGCCTGCGGTATATATCGCAGGCTTCAACGGCACAGAGGTCACCAAGGATGAGATCAAGGGCTGGTTCGACGGGCTGGTTTTTGACAAGTCTCTCCCATTCAATGCCTATGCTGATTATCTCGGCGGGTATAAGCTGAAGCTGACAGTCAAGCAGCAAGCAGATGCTTCAGAGAGTGAAGAAGCTGTTTTCGATCAGGGGATAGAGCTTGACCCCACCACCTATATGCCTATAACGCAGGACGCTGCGGAGTAAGCAGGGGGTTTATATAAAGCACAGAATTTTACCTTTCAGACAAGGGCCTTCGCTTCGATCGGGCGAGGGCCTTTGAGCTGTATACATTTTGGGGGTGATAGCATGAAGCTGTTCGTTGACGATCGCAGGGATATGCCGAAGGGCTTTGATTTCGGTGTGCAGAGCTATGAGGAATGTATCAGGGTATACCGCTTTATGGATTTTGATTTTGTGAGCCTTGATTACCACCTTGGGGACGGCCCCACCGGGCTTGATATTCTCAAATGGATGAAGGAAAACGGCAAACACCCTTCTCACATAAACATTCACAGCGACCATATCGAGGGCAAGCCCCTCATGCGCCGCTATGCGGAGGAAAATTTCCCGGAGGCAGCAGTCACCTTAAACCCGGTATGATCTGATACTGCACACATTCGCCTGCTCCATTCGGCTTATCCCAATGCTATATCTAAAGACAAAACGCCTGAAACGGTCATTTCCGCTTCGGGCGTTAAAATGTTAAAACTAAAGATGCTTATTTCTTCATTGCAGCAATGGATTCTTCGATCTTTGCCAGCTTCTCCTGAGCCTTGGCAAGCTTTTGCTTCTGAGCCTCGATCAGCTGGGCGGGTGCCTTGGCTATAAAGCCCTGATTGTTGAGCTTAGAGGAGAGGAATTCTATATCCTTTTCGGCAGCCTTTTTCTCCTTGCCAAGACGTGCCAGCTCCTTTTCTGTATCAACAATATCAGAGAGCGGAATGAACATTCTTGCAGCGGCAGTGACCACTGTTACACTGTCCGGGATATCCCACTTGTCTGCAATATCCACCTCTGAGGCAGAAGCCAGCCGCTCAAAGAACATTCTTCCGGCCTCGAATACCTCCGGCTCCTTTGTCTCTATATAGAGCTTGGCCTTGACAGAGGGCACCACATTCATGGAGCTTCTTGTGGCTCTTACCTGACGGATAGCCTCAACTATCTTCTCAAAGCGGGTCTCCTCATCAGTGAAGCAAAGCGCCTCGTCATATACAGGGAAATCGCTGACGATTATAGCAGAGCCGTCATTTACCAGCGCCTGCCATATCTCCTCGGTGATATAGGGCATAAAGGGGTGCAGCAGCTTCAGCATACCCTTCATTACCCATACGAGGACCTTCTGCGCAGCCTCAGCAGTCTCACCGCCGGCAGCTATACGGGGCTTGGTGAGCTCGATATACCAATCGCAGTAAACGTCCCAGATGAAATCATAAAGCTTCTGAACTGCGACTCCCAGCTCAAAGGCCTCCAGATTGGAGTTGACCTCCCCGGCTAAGGTGTTGAACTTGGAGACTACCCACTTGTCCTCAGCGGTCATGTTCTCCGGGAGAGCGTCCGCCTTGAAGCCCTCCGGCAGATTCATCATGATAAAGCGTGCAGCGTTCCAGACCTTGTTGGCAAAGTTGCGGCTTGCCTTGACCTTATCCTCGATAAAGCGCATATCGTTTCCGGGGGCGTTGCCGGTGGCAAGCATAAATCTCAGAGCATCGGCGCCGTACTGCTTGATGACCTCCAGCGGGTCAATGCCGTTGCCTAAAGACTTGGACATTTTCAGGCCGTTGGCATCTCTTACCAGGCCGTGGATAAGCACTGTGTTAAAGGGCACCTTACCCATATTCTCCAGCCCGCTGAACATCATTCTGATGACCCAGAAGAAGATGATGTCATAACCGGTAACAAGGGTGTTGGTGGGGTAGAAATATTTCAGGTCCTCGGAATCCTTATCCGGCCAGCCCAGTGTGGAGAAAGGCCATAATGCGGAGGAGAACCAGGTGTCAAGCGTGTCAGGGTCCTGTCTCATGGGCTTGCCGCACTTGGGGCAGGTGCAGCTGCTTTCTTTGGTAACAACTGTCTCGCCGCAGTCGTCGCAGTAGAAGGCGGGTATCCTGTGTCCCCACCAGATCTGACGGCTGATGCACCAGTCACGAATATTTTCCAGCCAGTGGAAATAGATCTTATCAAACCTCTCAGGGATAAACCTGGTATCGCCCTTCTTTACTGCCTCGATAGCAGGCTTTGCCAGAGGCTCCATTTTTACGAACCACTGGGTAGAGACCTTCGGCTCAACGGTGGTGCCGCAGCGGTAGCAGGTGCCTACGTTATGAACGTGCTCCTCAACTCTTACCAGGAAGCCGCCCTTATCAAGGTCCTCAACTATCTTCCTGCGGGCCTCGTATCTGTCCATGCCGGCATAGTCGGGATAATCAGCGGTGATCTTAGCATCATCAGTCATAACATTGATGACCTCAAGCTCATGGCGCTTGCCCACCTCAAAGTCGTTGGGGTCATGGGCAGGAGTGATCTTAACGACGCCTGTTCCGAACTCCATATCAACATAATCATCGGCAACCACGGGTATCTCTCTGCCTACCAGCGGCAGAATGAGCATCTTGCCCACAGCGTCCTTATATCTCTCGTCAGCAGGATTAACTGCAACAGCAGTATCTCCCAGCAGAGTCTCCGGGCGGGTGGTAGCCAGCTCTAAATAGCCGGAGCCGTCCTTGAAGGGATAGCGCAGGTGCCAGAAATGCCCGGCCTGCTCCTCAAAGGTTACCTCAGCATCAGAGAGGGTGGTGCGGCACTTGGGGCACCAGTTCACCATTCTCTCACCCCTGTATATAAGGCCCTTGTTGTAATACTTTACAAAGACCTCCTTAACGGCCTCAGAGCAGCCCTCGTCCATTGTAAAGCGCTCTCTGTCCCAGTCGCAGGAGGAGCCCAGCTTTTTCAGCTGCTCAACTATCCTTCCGCCGTACTGCTTCTTCCATTCCCAGGCACGCTTCATAAAGCCCTCACGGCCCAGCTGCTCCTTGGTGACGCCCTCCTTGCGCATAGCCTCAACTATCTTGGCTTCGGTGGCGATAGCGGCGTGGTCGGTGCCGGGGAGCCAGAGAGCAGCATAGCCGCTCATTCGCTTCCAGCGGATAAGAATATCCTGAAGGGTCTCATCAAGGGCGTGGCCCATGTGGAGCTGCCCGGTAATGTTCGGGGGCGGGATAACGATTGTGTAGGGGGTCTTCTGCGGGTCACGCTCAGCGTGGAAATAGCCGCCCTCCTGCCAGAATTTATAGATACGGTCCTCAAACTGTGAGGGGTCATATTGCTTTGCAAGCTCTTTACTCACGATCATCTTTCCTTTCAAATTTAGTCTGCCTTGTCAGTCATGAAAGCCCCGCAGGGCACGCTCACTCGTTCGCTGTAAAAGGCAGAGAACCAACCGGATAACATAATAATTACCTTCCTTGCTATCAAGCTCACATATATATTTATTATCTCATATTTCGGGAAGAATGTCAATAGTTTTTTCAAGCAAGTTATCGCTTC